>QZIK01000099.1 GCA_003599015.1 Desulfobacteraceae bacterium
TCGGTATTCTGCCTTCTTCTCGGGCATAATGCCGTGCACGCTGGAATGGCAGGCCGAACCAATATGGTGGCAGGGCACTGGAATGGTGAGTACACCCATGTCCCCATTACCCTTGCCGTTTCAAGGCGAAAGAGGGTTGACCCCAGGGGAAGGCTTTGGAGCAGTGTGGTAGCCTCAACCGGCCAGCCGGCTGAGATGTCTTAGGGCCCATGAAACATGCCGGACGTTTGCGGATTCTTCATGTGGGTAAATACTACCCGCCTGTGAGAGGAGGCATAGAGACCTTTCTAAAGGATCTGCTTGCTGCGCTGAAAAAAGAAGGGGTTGATTGCGGAGCGGTAGTCCATGAGCCTTCCAGCCTCAGTGCAAGCGACATAAAAAGAGAAGAAGTTAATCTCTGGAAAGCGGCTTCTTTCGGGGAGGTCCTTTACACACCCATAAGTCCCGGATTTCCGGCTGCATTAACGCGCGCTCTTGCTTCTTTTTCTCCCCATATAATTCACTTCCATCTTCCAAACGTGTCAGCCTTCTGGTGCCTTGCCATGCCCCTTGCCCGGAATGTTCCCTGGGTAATACAGTGGCAGTCTGATGTGGTTCCTTCGTCCATTGATAACCGCCTTCGCCTGGCATACAGGTTCTACAGGCCCTTTGAACAGGCTCTGATTGGGCGCTCCAGGGCGGTTATAGCAAGTTCAAAGCCCTACCTGGATGCAAGCCTTCCCCTGAGAAGGTGGATTAAAAAATGTCATGTGGTCCCTCTGGGCCTGAACCCTGATCGTCTCCCCCGGCCCGGTCAGGATGTCATCAGTGATGGAGAAAGGAGCTGGAAAGGAAAAGAATCGCTGAGGGTTCTTGCAGTTGGTCGTCTGACCTATTACAAGGGTTTTGACGTATTGCTTAAGGCTGTAAAGGGACTGAAACGGGTGGCGGTGCAGATTGTGGGGGACGGGGCTTTAAGAAAAGACCTGACCGAAAAGATCAGGGCACTGAATTTGGAGGACAGGGTCAGTCTGAGGGGCGAGGTCTGCGATGAGGAACTACAGGGTCTTTTTGCCACCGCCCACTGCCTGTGCCTGCCCTCAATAGAGCGCACGGAGGCATTCGGAATTGTTCTCCTTGAAGCCATGCACTATGGCCTAAGGGTGGCGGCAAGCGATATCCCCGGCTCCGGGGTGGGATGGGTGGTGAAAAGCAGCGGCTCAGGATTTCTTTTTCAGCCGGGTGATCCTTCTTCCCTGGCTGAGACCCTGGAGCTTATCTCAAGGCTTCCAGCGGGTAAAAATATCAATCAAGAAAATGTCGATACCTGCATCCCTCCTCAGTTCAACATCGCATCTGTTGCAAAACAGGTTCTTGGAATCTATGAAGGCATACTTGATGGTTAGGCTGATTTCGAGGTTGTGGAAAGCGGTTTTTCATCGACCGCAATGATCATGCGTCAGGGTGGAGACCTCTTTTCGGATGGGTTGACTTTTCCTTCCCGCTCCGAGAGTTCCTCCACAAGGCGGTTGATGAGTGCGACCTGCTGGGTAAGTTCCCTGATGTTGGCCTCGTGCCGGGATGTATGCAGGAAAAGGTAGAGATTTTGAACCAGCAAGATCCCTAGTCCCATTAGCAAAAGAAGATTGGGGGCATAGCTGATACCAAAAAAACGGGCCATCTTATTCAGGATCGGGGGGAAAACGGCCAGGACCACAATCACTATTGCCATGATGAACCAGAGTATTGAATGCCTTTCCTGGAGCCTTCCCTGCCTGACCAGTCTTACTATCAAAAGAAAAATAACCAGACCGATTAAAATGGATGTAACTCTGTAGGATATCATGGCTTCCTCACAAGGATAAAAATCAAGGTAATAAGAAGGTATCTAAGGATGCTTAAATTTCCCGGAAAGACCCTGGATTGCTGTGCCGCCCTTGGTGCCATCCTTACCGGGACCTCAGCCAGCTTGAGTCCTCCGGCCCGTGCGGTGAAAAGCACTCCCACGTCCTGATATTCCAGGTTCAGGCAATGAGGAGAGAGGAGGTGCTCCATGGCCTTCCGGTTATAGGCCCTGAAGCCAGATGTTATATCCCTTACCCCAAGCCCTGACAGAGACCTCAGCAACGACCAGCAAAATCTCTTTGTGAGGCCGGCCCTCGTGTGGCTGCACCCAATAACGATGTCGCAGCCTTCATCAACCAGTTTGAGGAGCGATGGGATCTCTTCAGGCAGGTGCTGCCCGTCGCCATCAAAGCTCACCGCCACCTCATGACCCATGGCAAGTGCGTAGCGGAACCCGGCCTGGAGGGCCGCCCAATGTCCCATATTGAATGGAAAGGAAAGATATGGTATCCGTTCTCCTTTGAGATGCTGGAGAAAGCCCTTGTCTTCGCTTCCGTCGTCCACCACAAGTATGTGGGGAAACCTTGCCTTGAGCGAATCCAGCACAGGCTTGAGGTGAGGCCATTCATTGTAAACCGGGACTACAATAAATGCATCCATGGCCGAAAATTGTTACATGGGTGAAGGGGCTATGTCAACCCGGAGATGAGAAGGAATTTCCTTGACAGACCGGCTGGCCTGAATTATAAAAACAAATTTTACGGCTCCTTGTCCCTTACCGGGTGCCTCTGTGCCGATCGGAAAAGGGACCAATAGATGTCCGGAAGGGACTAAGGCCGAAAGGAGATGACCGGTTATGAATTTTTATGAAACCCTTTATCTTGTAAATCCCAATTTGCCTGAGGACGAGTACAAGGGGCTCGTCGCCAAGTATGCCTCTGCCGTGGAAAAAAACAGAGGGATTATTGTTGATGTCGCTGAATGGGGCAAGAAATCTCTTGCCTACCAGGTGAAGAAGTTCTACACGGGCTTCTATGTCCTCCTTCAGTATTGTGGCGAGGCCGGAACCACTGCGGGGCTTCAGCATGAAATGAGACTCGACGACCGGGTTCTCAAGTTCCAGACAGTAAAAATCAGAAGCAATGTTGATCCCGAACAGGTTAAGAACGAGAAGAAGGCCCCTCAAAAACAACGTGTTCAAGAGAGTCTTCAGACTCCGGCTTTTGCAGGGGACGATCAGGCTGCCGAAGAAACAAATAATATTGTAGAGGATGACAATGGCGATAGCGACAAATAAACCCAAAGGTAAGAGGACCTTTCACAGGAGGAAAGTCTGCAGATTCTGTGCCGACAGCAGTATAGTAATTGATTACAAAGACTGTGACACATTGAGGTATTTCACGACGGAGCGTGGAAAGATACTTCCCAGCAGGATTTCCGGCAATTGCGCAAAGCACCAGAGAAAGCTCTCCCTGGAGATCAAGAGGGCCAGGAATATGGCCCTGCTTCCCTTTACGACCTCCTCAGTGAGGTAACCGGGAAGAGATCGCTGAAGTCTGCGTTTCTTCCCGTGAACCCATGAAGCTGAAGGAACTTGTGGGATGCCTGGGGTGGGTTTCGGCCTTTCTAGCATGCACCATGTGGCTGCCATTCCTGGGTCCGCTGGCCGGTCTGCTCACCCCTCTGCCATTTTTCTATTATTCCGCCAGATTGGGTATGGCCCAGGGCGGAGTTCTGACGCTTCTTGTTATTCTCATTGTGGGCGTAGGCGGAAACCTTCTGGGTTCGGGGCGGATTGTTATTCTGGCGGCTGAATACGGTGTTTTGGGCTACACCCTCTCCATGCTTCTGAGTAAAGATCTTAGTCTTGCCAAGACCATTGCAATGGCTACGGGGGTTTTGGCTGTAGTTGGAGGGTGCACACTTCTTTTAATGGCCGGTATGAAGGGGCTTGGTGTCGGCGAGATGTTGAAGGCCTACCTGAGCGAGGAGTTCAAGGCCACCATAGGCGCCTACCGAGAGATGGGCATACTGGATGCGACGGGAGAGGATCTTGACGCTGCGGTGCAGGCTTTTGTTGAGATATTTTCCAGGCTCCTCCCTTCATTGATGCTCGTCGGGACCGGACTTGTGGTTTGGATGAATACAGTGCTTGCGAGGGCGCTTATAAGGATCGCTAGGCTCCCGTCCGGACAAACGGAGCCGGTAAGCCTGTGGCAGGCCCCTGAGCAACTTGTATGGATTGTCATAGCCGCAGGGTTCGGGTCTTTCTTAGCCGGAGGGCCTCTCCAGTGGATCGCCCTTAACCTGCTTATAGTCCTTGGAACAGTGTATTTTTTCCAGGGCCTTTGTATAACGATTTTTTTTCTTGATAAGTATAAGGTTCCAACCTGGGCCAGGGTTGGGCTGTATATTCTGATAGCCGTACAGCAGCTTTTTCTGGTGGTTCTGGCGCTGGGAGGGTTGTTTGATCAATGGATTGATTTCAGGAAGATTCACAGAAAGGCCGGCAGATGAAGCCGGCACACGGAGGATATTTGCATGAGAATAATTTTGCAAAAAGATGTTGATGAACTGGGTCTCGAAGGCTCCATAGTGGAGGTAAAGCCTGGATTCGCAAGAAACTATCTTATTCCGGGAGGCCTTGCCCTTGAGGCTACGCCCCAGAACGTCAAGGTGTTTGAGCAGCGCAAGAAAAAAATAGCGGTCAGGCAGTTGAAGGCCAGGGAAGAGGCCGAGCGGGCTCGTGAAAGCCTTTCCAAAGTGATTCTGTCGGTGCGGCAAAAGGCAGGCGAAGAAGGTAAGCTTTACGGATCAGTCACCAGCATGGACATTGCCTCTGAACTTGAGAAACAGGGAATTACAGTGGACCGCAGGAAGATAATACTTGAAAGTCCCATAAAAACCCTGGGCGAATACAATGTAGGGATTAAGCTTTACCCGGGAGTGGTTGCCAGGATAGCCGTTTCGGTCAAAGAGCAGGAAAGTTAACGCAGACAAGGATCTTTGGTTTAACAGGGGATAGGGAAGTTGGCTTCAACCAAGTCAAAAACCAGGGCGGTGCCTCCCTTGTTAAAGGTGCCACCGCACAACCTGGAAGCCGAGCAGGCCATCCTTGGGGGCATACTCCTCAATAACGACGCCATCATACAGATTCTTGAAATCATTTCCGCGGATGACTTTTACCGGGAGGTCAATGGAGTCATATTCGGGTGCATGGCAAAGCTCTTTGAGCAAGGGGAGCCTATAGACGTTATAACGCTCGCCCAGGCCCTCTCAGAGAAGGGACATCTGGAGGCGGCTGGGGGTACCGATTATCTGGTTGCCCTGGCAGAGTCTGTTTCAACCTCCGCAGGAATCGCCTTTCATGCACAGATAGTAAGAAATCTTTCCGTAAAGAGAAAACTGATAACCCAGTGCTCTAATATTTCCGAGTCCTGCTTTCGAGAGTGGGAAAAGACGGAAGACCTCCTCGAACTGGCGGAGCAATCCATCTACAACATAGCCGAGACGCATATCAGGGGCGGACTGGAGAGCCTCAGAGAGGTCATAAAGACCACCTTTGACAGGATAGCTAATCTCAGTGCATCGGATGGATACATAACCGGTATTCCAACCGGATTTGTGGATTTTGACCGCAAGACCGCCGGACTCCAGCCGTCGGACCTTATTATACTGGCCGGAAGACCTGGTATGGGCAAGACCGCCCTGGCCCTTAACATCGCACACCATGCCGCCTGGAAAACAAAAAAGGCCGTGGTGATATTCTCCCTGGAGATGGCCAAGTCACAACTAGGACTGCGTTTGCTTGGGTTTGACTCCGGCGTTGATGCAAACAGGCTCAGGACAGGATTCATAAAGGACGAGGAGTATGTTAAGCTTAGCACTGCTGCCGAAAACCTTTCGGATCTGGACATATTCATAGATGACAGCTCCGCCGTAACGGTCCTGGAGATGAAGGCCAAGTGCAGAAGACTAAAAAAGAGGATGGAACTGGGGCTTATCGTGGTGGATTATCTCCAGCTGATCCAGGGGCGAGGGAACTTTGAATCACGGCAGATTGAAATCAGCGACATATCAAGGTCCCTCAAGGCCATGGCCAAGGACCTCAATGTCCCGGTCCTGGCCCTGTCACAGTTGAACAGGAGAGTGGAGGAGAGGCAGACAAAAAAACCTCAGCTTTCAGACCTCAGGGAAAGCGGCGCCATTGAGCAGGATGCGGACGTTATAGTTTTTATTTACAAAGAGGACGGCCAGAAACTAGGCGTTCAGGGTCCGGGAACCATTGTGGACATAAGCATAGAGAAACAGAGAAACGGCCCGACAGGTTCCTTCAGGCTCTTTTTCCAGAAAGAGCTTACCCGATTCAAAGACTTTACAGAGATACACGGTGCAGTATAATTACCGGGTCTGAAGGCAAATCACGGCTTCCTTGAACAGGAATAAGATATCGAAAGAATATACGGAAAAACAGGCGGCCTCAAGGCCGGCCATCTAAAGAGCCTTCAGAGACTCTACCGTCGTAACATCCCGGAAAGAGAAATCATATCAAATGAAATAGCCCGAGCCCTCTGTGCCGTTGCACAGAGCACGGGCAGGCAGATTGGAATCCTGGTTACCCGCAGGGGACAAATAGCCTTCGTAATCGTGGGAGACAGCCGGCGCATAAGGCTTCCTGACCTGAGCGATTTCAGGACAGGCGGAAGCAGGCTCAGGGGGCTTCGCTGTATCCACACCCACCTGAAGAAAGAATCCATATCAAGCGATGACCTGAACGACCTGGTGCTTATGGGGCTGGACCTCATGGTTTCAATCGATGTTGAGGAAACCGGACTGCCGGGCGCAATCAGTTATGCCCATATAATCCCGGGATCACGTAATAGGGGAGAGATATGGACGGTTAATTCCGTGCCTGATATCGGCAGGTTAAAAGTGGATTTTCTCGAGCTTGTCGAGGCACTGGAAAAGGAAATGGCGTGGACAGGGCCTCGCCATTCCACGGCCGGTGTTGAGAGGGCGCTTCTTGTGGGGATTACATCAGGCGCCAAGTGGCGCGAAGAAGAGGCCATGGAAGAACTTGAAGAGCTTGCTGTTTCAGACAATATTCAGGTGGCGGGCAAGGTAGTTCAGCATGTAAAAAACATTGATCCAAGATTTTTCATAGGCAGGGGCAAACTCGGCGAACTTGCATCCCGATGTCTTTATTCCGGTTGCACTATGATCATCTTCAATAACGAGCTCAGCCCCACCCAGGTAAAAAACCTCTCGGATTTCACAGAGCTCAAGATTATAGACAGAAGCCAGCTCATCCTTGATATCTTTGCATCCAGGGCAGTGACCAGGGAGGGCAAGATACAGGTGGAACTTGCTCAGCTGAAGTACATGCTGCCTAGGCTGGGGGAGAAAAACACGGCCATGTCCAGGCTGACTGGAGGAATAGGAGGCAGGGGACCTGGAGAGACAAAACTGGAGATGAACAGGAGAAGGACCAGGGAGCGCATTTCGAGGCTCAATGCTGAACTCAAGGAGATAAGACAGCAACGGGAAGACAGAAGGCGCCTAAGGGATCTCAAGGGCCTCCCTGTTATATCCATAGTCGGATACACCAACGCGGGAAAGTCCACGCTCCTCAATGCCCTTACCAGGAGCAGGGTGGGTACGGGGGCAAGGCTCTTCGAGACCCTGGACCCCACAAGCAGGCGTCTGCGTTTCCCGAGTGAGAGAGAGGCCGTCATAACCGACACGGTGGGATTTATAAGGGATCTTCCCGAAAGCCTGATGGAGGCATTTGCTGCAACGCTGGAGGAACTGGGTGACGCTGACCTTCTTCTTCATGTTGCCGACGCAGCAAGTTCCAGGCTTGAGGAACGGGTTGAAACCGTTAAAGGCGTCCTGGAAAGGCTCGGGCTCTTGGATACGCCCAGTTTGCTTGTGCTCAACAAGGCGGATCTGCTGTCTGCGGATGAGGCGGAGGCTATTGTCCTGAGGCTGGGAGGGATGGCAGTGTCCGCCCTCAATCCGTACACCCTGCCACCCCTTATTGAAAAAATAAACGAGATTATATGGCTGCGCTCTTCCAGCCCGAAGATTTAGCTATTCTTCCATCCTTACCGATTATAAGCCCCTCGCATCCGGGCAGCCTTTCCAGGAATTTTCTTCCCTCTTCCGGGCCCATTACAAATACACCTGTGGCAAGGGCATCTGCCAGTATTGCTGTTTCGGCTAGTATGGATACGCTTGTGCTCAGGACAGGAGAAAGGCCTGTGCTGGGGTTGATTATGTGATGGAAGAGCTTTTCCCTGTCAAAATATACCTCGTAGTTGCCTGAGGTGGCTATGGCGCCTCTGCTCATTTGAATTATGTCAGGATAGTTTTTGCCCTTGTTGGGGTCCTGAATAGCTACAGTCCAGGGCTTTTTTTCGTCCCGCAGGCCCGCGGCCCTTATGTCCCCTCCAGCGTTAATAAGGTGATTGGTGATGCCGTGCCTGGTCAGGACATCGGATGCCCTGTCAACGATGTATCCCTTTGCTATACCGTCAAGAGTGATTCCCATGCCTGGTTTTCTGAAGCGCACGGAACGAGCCGTGAGCTCAATCATGTCCGAATCCACCAGATCAAGTAGGGCCTTGAGCCGGCTTTCGGAAGGTTGCCTGAAATTTCCTTTTTCAGCACAGTCCTTAAAAAGGTCCACAACGGGTTTGACGGATATATCAAAGTACCCTCCGGTGATTCGGTGGATTTCCTGGGACTTGACAAGCACCTCTCCCACCTCGGGCGGGACGTCTTTGAGACTTCCTTCCTTGTTTAGATGCGCCACTGCAGCGGAATCGTCAAAACGATTCATAAGACGCGTAAGCCTGTCTGTTTCTTCAAAGGCCCTTCCTATTGCCTCCTCGGCCCTGTCCCTGGAAGGGTCCATTGCCGTCATGGTGACGAAGGTTCCCATGGAAAGCCTTGTGCGGGTGACCTTGTGCAGCGTGCGATTGAAAAGAACAGATTCCGCCCAGGCCGGAACAACGGTCAAAGAAGAGAGCCCCACACCCAGGAGACCCGAAAGCTTTAGAAAATCCCTTCTGTTCATAATTCCCTTTCTCCTTCAAAACATAGCAAAATAAATTTAAAATAAGTAATTTTATGCAGCGGCCGCCCTTGAGTCATTGGCCGCCACTGGCGATTTCCCGTAATAGCGAAATATTTTCCTCGGGCACTTTTCCACACATATTTCCTTGCATTCAGGGCCAAAATCAAGGCATTTCTTTTGGTCTATTCGAACAATATCATCTTCAAAGGAAACTGCCCTGGCCGGACAAACCTTTACGCATATTTTGCAGGATATGCAACCTGCTTCGCAAACCTTTTTTACTGCAGGGCCTGCATCTTTTGTGCTGCATGGTACCCAGACCCTGGCCTCCTTTGGGATAAGCTCGATTATGCGCTTAGGACACGCCCTTACACATGTGCCGCAGCCGACGCATGCGTCAGGGTCCACTGAAGGGAACCCGCCTTCCATGGTTATGGCATCGAAAGGGCATGAATCCGCACAGTCCCCAAACCCAAGGCATGAATACTGGCAAGTGAATGGTCCGCCAAAGGCAAGATTAGAGGCAGCACAAGAAGGGTGTCCGATGTAATGGTGCCTTTTTCTTACATTGCCCTCCAGCCTGGAACAGCGAACAGATGCTATTATATCCTCCACGGCGCCAAGTTTTTTGCCCGTAAGCTCGGCAACCATTTCAGCTACCTCGGCCTTGCCCGGAAAGCATAGATTGGGGGCCACATTGGGGTCGTGAACTACAGCCTCGGCATATGCCTCGCACCCTGCGAAGCCGCAGCCTCCTCACTGGGCGCCTGCCAGAACCTCAAGGACCTCTTCAACCATGGGGTTGCTCTTCACAGCAAACTTATGGGCTGCCAGCGCCAGGCCGACTCCAAAAAAAAGGCCTATGCACCCCAGGACTGCAAGCCCTCCCACCGCCAGTTTCAGCAAGACAGGGTCCATTTTTCTCCTCTTGTCTCAAAAAAGGGACATGCCTGAAAATCCCATAAAAGAAAGTGCAAAGAGTCCGCCCAGTATAAAGGCGATGGGGAGCCCCTTGAATGTCGGGGGGACATCCGCCAGCTCAATCCTCTCCCGCACGGAGGACATCAAGAAAAGCGCTATCAGAAAGCCTAACCCAGCCCCTAGGGCAAGCATCAAACTCTCGATGGCATTGTATTCATTATCCGCAAGAATCAGAGGCACGGCGATGATAATGCAGTTGGCTATCACAAGTACGAGATAAACGCCGAAGGCCTTGAAAAGGACCGGATTAACCTTTCTGAGTATGGTATCCACCGCCTGAACCGAGAGGGATACAAGGCCTATGAATACGACTATCTGCAGGAAATCCAGCCTGAAGGGTTTGAGTACGAACTGATATAGAAACCAGGACATCATTGCGCTTGCCACCATCACTATTGTGAAGGTAATGCCCATACCTATCGCAGTTGATTTTTTCTGGGAGGTTCCGAAAAACACGCAGAGCCCCAGATACTTTGTGAATACAAAATTATTTATGATCATTGCCCCCATGAGTATGGACAACAGATATCCGAGATAGAATTTTTTTACATCCACAATGGCTGACCCCATATTTCTGCCTTCGGAGACAATGCCCTTTATTGCCAGGGTATGGGTCGCCTTCTGGTTGATGTCTTCTTCAAGGGTGATTGTTACCGAGAGCCTGTCGGGTCTGAGGGATATCGCGGCTATGCGCAGGTATATGTCCGGATCCGTCTTTTCGTTGATGCTGTAATTAGCCTGATCTTTCGCCCATTTTTCATCCACAGGACCTGCAAAGGTGATGCTGATGCCTCTTGGTCCTTTGAATGATGCGGCCTTGATGAAGCGGTATTCCTTCCCGCATCCCAGCACAAGGGACAGCATGAAAAAAGCTGCCACGCAGTAAAGGGCATTTCTTCGTGCGGTAGCTACCGTCAACATTACACCTTCTTTCTCCGATTATAGACAATCTCCATGTAGTTGAAGATTGCCATCATTAATCCGACACAGAAAAACCCTGCCGCAGGAAGAACAAAAAACAGGAGAGGCCTGAAACCAAGCACATCATATCCCAGGATGGTGCCCATCCCGAGGAGCTCTCTCACCAGGCCTAAGGCCATCATCCCGAAGGTAAACCCCAAACCCATTCCGATGCCGTCCCAGAATGACGCACCCACGGGATTCCGACAGGCAAAGGTCTCAAGCCGCATTGTAATTATTGCAAAGGCAACTATAAGCTTTACAAAGATCCCCATCTCCTTGTATGCCTCAGGCACGTATGCGGCCAGCATAAGGTCTATTACCGTAACCCAGGTGGCGATGGTGAGGGTGTAGGTGGGAATCCTTATCCTTGGATGGATGTAGTTTTTGATGGCTGCTATGGTGCAACTTGAGAATACCTGGACAAAAAGGACCGCCGTCCCCAGAAGGACCCCGTTCATGACGGTGGTGCTTATGCCCACGGCGGGGCACATGGAGAGGGCCAGACGGAATATGGGATTTTCATTGAGGATTCCGTTGAAAAAAAGCTCCGAATTTGTCTTTTTTCTGGCTTTCAACTCCGCGCTCCTTGATCCCTTGGGGGTCCCCCCTCGAAAAATGCTTTTAAAATGAAACTGCAAGCCGTTGGGCGGCAATAACCTTTTCAAGTGTCTTTAGTCTGTATGAGAACTTTTTTGCCGCATTAATTACTCCGCTGGTAACTGCGTTGCTTGATATGGTGGCGCCCGTGATGGCGTAAATGTCCTCGTCCCTGTATTTGTCCCTTAGTGTTTCAAGATCGGCTTTTGACAAGCCACCTTTGTCCGGCGCCTTTTTTTCAAGGGCCGTCTTGTATTCATCCGGGAGCGGCTCCTTTATGACCTTAAGCTCCCTGAGCCTGTCGAAGGACTTTCCCCTGAACTGGTGCTTGAAGTAAGGCTGCACTATTTCAGCCCCAAGCCCAGGGTCTTCTTCGTGTTCCATGATCTCAAGGCCTATAACCGTAAACATGGGATCAAGGGCCAGGATCACCTTGATAAAGGTCTTAAAACCGGGAAATTCGCTCGGCAGCAGATACGCCAGCCGCTCTTTTCCCTTAACCGCAAGTATGGCTGAGTCGGCAAAGGATAGACCCGTCGAGGGCCTGAGCACCGATCTGAGCGCAAGCTCTCGTTCATGTCCTTCATTTGCAGCCTCCGGATTTATCTTCAATGGAAATCTCTCTACAAACTCGCCTGCCGGCGTTATTACAACAAGCTCATATTTTTCCTTCCCCCCGTCCAAGACCGGCACCATGTAGGCAAGCCTTGTGGCGCCTGAGTCATCCAGGGTGTATCTGTAGATTGAAAAAAACCTCAAATCCCTTGGGGCGGGTTTATCCTTATTAAAACCAAGAAGTCCCAGCATGGTGTCCTGAACATTGACGTGCTCATTGTGCTTCTTGGCTTTATCCGTTATGGCGAAGACAGAGCCCATGATGACGGCCGCCACAAGGCAGGATATTGTCAGACCTATCGTTATCCTGAATATTTCTTTCATTTAACGGCACCTTTCGGTGGAGCAAAGCGTTTTGGTCTGAACCAACCCTCAAGGGCCGGGGCCAGGGGATTCATGAGAAGGATGGCATAGCAGATACCCTCGGGATAACCCCCCTTAAGCCTTATGAGCACAGTGAGGATGCCTATTCCTGCGCCGAAGATCAGTTTGGCGGTCGGTTGCGTGGGGGAAGTGACATAATCTGTGGCCATGAAGATGGCCCCCAGCATGAGACCACCGGAGATTACCGCAAGGATGGGGTCTCCGGTGAAGGGCTTATCTCCACCGAAGACCCATGTAAGCAGCCCGACTGTAAAAAGGATCGAAACGGGTATGTGCCAGGTGATATAGCCCTTGTAAAGGAGAAAAAGGCCGCCCAGAATCAAAAGAAGGGCGGATGTCTCTCCAATGCATCCGGGCTGCCATCCAAGGAAAAAATCTCCATAAATTTTTAGTGTTGATCCAAACCGTGCCGTAACTTCAGCCATGCCGTAATGTTTTAACACATAAAGGGGTGTGGCTGTGGATACTGCATCAATCCCGCCTCCGGCATATTTGAAGATGGAAAAATCCCTTATGGGAACCAGCCATGCCGAGGTCATGGCCACCGGGAACGTCGCAACCAAAAAGGCCCTGCCTATGAGGGCGGGATTGAAGATATTGAACCCTATGCCTCCCAGAAGATGTTTGGCGATGTAGATGGACATCACAGCCCCGAGGATCGGTATCCAGAAAGACACCGCCGGCGGGATGACATAGGCAAGGAGAAGCCCCGTTACCACTGCACTTCCGTCTCTGATGGTAATGGGCCTGTGGAGGAGCTTCTGGGTTACGGCTTCTGTCGCCGCACAGCTTGCCACGCTTACCAGGGTGATAAAGAGCGTCTGGATACCAAAAACAAACACGGACAGGATCAGGGGCGGAAGGAGACAGACAACCACCGTCCACATTATTCTTTCAACAGACACGCCGCTTCTAATGTGTGGCGAAACAGATACGTTCCAAACTGCTGCAGAGGAATCACTGTTCAGCGCACCGCTTTCCGGTTCTCTTTCGATGGTGCTCCTCCTCTTTTAACAAGCAATTAATACGTTTATCTTTTTGCCTTCATCTTTGCCAGTCTTATGAACTGTACGAGCGGCCTCCTGGCAGGGCACACAAAGGCACAGCATCCGCACTCAAAACATTCAAACAATCCGAACTGCGATGTCTCCTCGGCACGTCCGGCCTCCACATAAATACCTATCTCGTTGGGCGAAAGACCCATGGGACATGCATCAAGGCACCATCCGCACCTTATGCAGTGGCCGTGGGGCGATGTGTCTGCTTCATCTTCCGCTAGAAACAGCACGCCGGATGTGGTTTTCATGACCGGGACATCCAGGCTGGGAATGGCGAAACCCATCATCGGACCTCCCATAACCACCTTGGCAAGATCTCTTCTGATCCCTCCCAGATAATCAACTATGTCTGAAAGCCTTGTTCCGATTTTTACTAGAAGGTTGGCGGGCCTTGAAATGCCCTTTCCCGATACGGTAATCACCTTTTCATACAGTGGTTTTCCAAGGCATACCGCCTCATAGACGGCCCTGGCTGTTCCCACGTTCTGAACTATCACTCCCACATCAAAAGGCAGTCCGAATCCCGGAACCTTTCTGCCGGTTATGCTCTGGATCAGCTGCTTTTCCGACCCCTGGGGATATTTAACCTCAAGAGGTGCCACGGATATGCGCCAACCGTTGGCGGATCTCTCGGAGGCTGCCTTTTTGACGGCCTCTATTGCGTCCGGCTTGTTGGCTTCAATACCTATCCTGCAATCCGTTATGCCGAGAATGGCTAAAATAATGCGCGCCCCTTCTACCACCTCCCCAGGGCTTTCCAGCATTATCCTGTGGTCGGTTGTAAGATACGGTTCGCATTCCGCCCCGTTCAAAAGAAGCGTGTCAACCTTTGCCTCGGGTGGAGGGGCCAGCTTGACATGGGTGGGAAAACCTGCTCCCCCAATACCCACAACGCCGGCCTCTTTAATGCGGGCCAGCAGGACGTCCCTTGGGAGATTCTTCCAGTCAACAGGTTCAAATACCTTGGGCGGGGCCTGGCGGTCTGTCTGTATGGTTATGGATGGAGCCTTTATGCTGGCTGGATGCGAAGATGTTCCGATATTTTTGATGGCGCCGGATACGCTTGCATGGACACAGGCCCCAAGTCCTGCCGTGACCTTGCCTATCATATCCCCTTCCGCCACCGTATCCTTTTTCTTGATAAGAGGGGAGCAGGGAGCTCCGAAGTGCTGCTGCAGTAAAATTTCCACCTCGTCGGGGACAGGCATTCCTTCAATTGGAAGGCGTTCCGAGATCTCCTTATGCTCCGGTGGATGTATTCCGCCCTTGGGAAATGTCAAGAAGTCTCTCATCATAGCCTGCCGATTCGCGGTGGAAGTCTAAAAGGACTTATTCATACCAGAGAACCGAGGAAATGATATCCTCTTGACTTTTCTTGTCAAGAGGTTTCGGAGCTTAGTATTTTCCTGGCGGCATCAGCGTCTCTTTTTATCTGGCTTGCCAGGGCCTCAAGCGATTCAAAGGTCTTTTCATCCCTTAGTCTTTCAATGAGGATCAGCGCCATGTTCTTTCCCACAAGATCCCCGCTGAAACCAAAAAGATGCGCCTCTACGGAAAATTTTTTCTCGGGAAAGGTGGGGTTGCAGCCTATGTTGGCAACACCATCAAAGGTGCGTCCATCCACTTGGGCCTTTACGGCATAAACCCCTGACCTGGGAATAAGCTCGTCGGAAGTGCTTAGATTTGCCGTGGGAAATCCCAGAAGCCTTCCTCCCCGGTTCATGCCTCTTACGACCGTACCTGATATTTGGTGGTATCTGCCCAGGAGGACCGCTGCCTCCCTCAGGCTGCCGTCCTTTACGAGCCTCCTCACTGCCGTGCTTGAAACAGTTGTGCCGTCCATGCTTATGGGCGGCATCACATGGACCAGGAAACCCGTTTCGGAGCCCATTTTCCTGAGGAGCTCTATGTCTCCCTGTCTCTTGTTGCCGAAGACGTAGTCGTAGCCCACTACAATCTCCCTGACGCCTATCCGGCGCACCAGGATGTCCTTTATAAAATCCGCGGCCGAGATTGCTGCAAAGTTTTCATTGAATTTTAGGCAAAAAATTACGTCTATGCCCGCTTCCCCTATGAGCTCCAGTTTTCGAGGAACCTCGGTGATCATGGGAGGTGCCTCATCAGGGCGAAGCAGTTTCATGGGATGAGGGTCAAAGGTCATGACCGCGGACTGTCCGCCGATGGCCCCGGCCCGCTCCTTTACCTTGTTGAAAATGGCCAGATGTCCTCTGTGGACTCCGTCAAAGTTGCCTATGGTAAGAACCGGGTTTGAAAGAGGTTTTTCAAGTTCATCCAGACTACGAATAAGCTGCATCTCAATATACCTTCTTGAGCAATCCGGAAAAGGAGCACTCAGTGAATTCTGTCTCTCAGGGATAAAACCAGTTGACAAAGCGTCGGGTCTAATATAGGGTTTGCGATGCTAAATGGCAACCGTTTTCAGTGCCGAAGTGGCGGAATTGGTAGACGCGCTAGGTTCAGGGTCTAGTGGGCGTGCGCCTGTCGGGGTTCGAGTCCCCGCTTCGGCACCACAATGATTCCAAGGGGTTAGCTCGACAGGGGCTGCCCCCTTTTTCTTCTCAGATGGGGTTTGGTCAACGTTTTGGTCAACACTTTCCAGATAACGGTGTAACTGATCAATAGCTTGCCTCTTATCCTCGTCATCCACCGTGTGAGGGAGAGAATCTCCCCTCTACGCATTCCAGTATAGTATGCCGTGCCTATAATTGCCCTCATATGACTGGGAGAGTTTTCAGAAAGCATTATGAATTGATCTGTAGTGAGCACCTTGTCCCTTGCATTGGCATTTCGTTTGAACAATTTCTTTACTCTTCTGAATTTGTCCCGGCCTTTTCTCAAAAAACAGACAAGACGCACCACGGCCGCCATGCCAGCCTCAACCAGTCGGAGTCAAAGTTACTGGAATCCTGGCACATCCGAAACAACTCCATCCTGTTCGTGGATGACGGCATCACCTCCGGTACTACCGCCAGGCTTTGTTACGAAGCGCTGGTTGTCCCTGGAAATCACGTGGACGGATTGATTTGGGTAAGTGCGAGGGGGGGTAATCAACTGATTTGATTTTTTCAGGAATTCCTGGCAAAATCTAAAAAAATACAGGTCTCCTCCTATAATCCTTTAAGGAGGTATCATTTTAACTGTTAGGGAGGTTTTATGAACCTGCTCAAAGAAACGGCCATCGAATCAATCAAACGCTTACCGGAAGGGTGCACCGTCGAGGACATCATGTACAGGATAGATCTGGTTGCCCAGGTTTTTGAAGGTCTTAAAGATGCAGAAGAGGGCAGACTGATCACCACTGAAGAGCTCCTCGAACGAGTCGACCAATGGGCAAGCTAAGGTGGACCGAAAAGGCGAGCAAGAATCTACAGGGTGTTTTTGATTATATCTCGAAAGATTCCAAGGTATATGCTGCGAGATATGTGAAGGCACTGGTCCATTCAACAAAAAAGCTTGAAAATATGCCTCGATGTGGTCGTATTGTGCCGGAGCTTGATGATCCTGGGTTTAGAGAAGTGATCTCCGGGAACTACAGGATCGTATATCGAATCATCGGGGCAGATGATAATATTGAAATCCTTGCTGTAATCCATGGCGCCCGTGACATGATAGGGGCTTTTCGGGAGGAAGGGGAATTATCATAAACAATGCTCTTTGGGCACTGGGGCCAGAGTTGGAATTCAGGCGGTATTTCGGTCAACATTTGGTCAATAAATTCCTGAAAATATCTCCCTGTTTCATTCATTTTCACCCCATTTAGCCGTGTTCCTTTAAATGGGGTAACAATTAATCCGCTTCAGGGTCTAGTGGGCGTGCGCCTGTCGGGGTTCGAGTCCCCGCTTCGGCACCATACCTGTTAAAACTAAAAAATTAAGCCCTATTTGTAAACTCTTCCCCGAATAAATCCATATTTATTAATCAATTCCTGTTTTTTATCTTAAAGTCGAAAAATTATTACCGGAATCGCTTTTTGTTCCTGCTCTTCCACAACCCCGATCATCCAAAATTTGGATATCGAGGTTTTTTATTTTCAGGGTGAAAAAACGGTGAAATTCTTGAGCAGAAGCCAAGCTTAAGCTGAATGAAGTAATTTGAAAAACAAGGTAGTGAGGGGAATCAGGGGACACTTAAAAATCTTTCCAAGTAAAGCAATGTGAGCATAAGCACATGGCCATTGAAGAGATCCGCAATAAAGCAACTCATTGGATGATACAGCGAGGAAAGAGGAACCGGTCACAATTTGTTACCGGTTTGAACGTCTGAGGTATTCCTCTGAAGTGAATATTGCTATTATGCGTGCTTTTGTGCAGTTGAGAAGACTGGCGGTTTCCTATGAAGTAATTGGCAGAAAGCTCAAGGAGATTGATGACGACCTTGACGGGCATGATGAAAGAATCGAGACCATCTTCGATGCCATTCGGCAGCTCATGGCTCCACCGGAGAAAGAGAGAAAGAAAATCGGATTCGAGATCGGGCGGTTGATTTTGAAACGCCAGAAAGACGAGGGTTGGGGAACCAGGGTGATCGACAGGCTTTCGACTGATCTTAGGCGGGAATTCCCCGGCATGAGGGGGTTCTCTTCGCTCAATCTCAAGTACATGCGAGCGTTTGCGGAGAGCTACACTCAAAAAGAAATTGTGCAGCAGGCTGCTGCACAAATACTGTGGTTTCACAACTGCGTGATTCTCGACAAGATCCAGGATGCCGAACAGGGGCAATGGTACATTCGGGCGACCGTAGCACATAGCTGGTCGCGTGCCGTCCCCGCTCATTAGATCGAATCTGACCTGTACCGCCGGCAGGGCCAGGCCCTTACAAATTTTCAGACCATTCTCCCTGCCCCCCAATCTGACCTCGCCCAGGAGTTCATCAAGGATCCATACAACTTCGAATTCCTCGGGATAGGGCCGGACATTTCAGAACGTCAGCTGGAAAAGGCATTCATAAAACGCATGAAAGACTTCCTTATTGAGATGGGACGGGGTTTTGCCTTTGTCGGACAGCAATATCATCTAGATGTAGGCGGTGGGGATTACTACCTCGATTTGCTCTTTTACCATCTGCGGCTGAGGTGCTATGTCATTGTTGATTTGAAGGTAGTTCCCTTCGTGCCGGAGTTCGCAGGAAAGATGAACCTCTATCTCTCGGCCGTTGATGACCGGATGCGTCGCCCCTCCTTTTCTCTTCCAAGGAGGAGATTCTATCACCCTTCAGGGGGTCAATTTTAAATGACAACAGGGGGTCATTCTGTTTTACAATCTATAGAGTGGAGCCGGGAGCAGGAAGGGCCGATCCCCGCGTGTGCGGGGGAAACGGGGTGAGATCGTGTATCCGGCTGATGTAGCCGTTGATCACGCCGATCACTTCCGCGGCGTTGGTCTTGATTGCCACTCCGGTCATTTCTTCGGCTCGTACCTGATGCCCTTATCTCCCGGATAAGGATTGCGGTGATCGTGCCTGCGGGCCAGTATGTCAAACGGGATCTTCTCAAAGGCATCGCATTTCGGCCCCTCCTGATAATGGATGCAGGTGTCACACTGGACCTCCCCGAACAGCATGTCGGCAAACTCCGCTTCAAGCTCCTGAAACTTCTCGCTTCCCTTGTTTCCCATTGTCTCACTCCTTTCCCAGTTTCATGAACACCACATCAGGCTTTCCGAACTCATCAAACTTCCATCCCTTGGGGGTGTACTGGTCGGCCCAGGGAAGCCTATTATATTCCTTAAAGCCGGACCGGGAATAGAATTTTGGAAGTTTCCCGTCGTAGCAGTCAAGTTTTGCCGCGCCAATCTCGATGGCTTTTTGCACGGCCTCAAACCCCAGGCCCGCGCCGGGCTTTGAAAAAACCGAGATGAGTTCCTTGTCCCTGGTGACTGCAAAGCCTGAACTTCCGTCCTTTGTCATATAGATCTCGGCCCCAAGCTCACGGTATGCGCTTATGTCGTGGGGCGTGATGAAAGGCCTGAGCCTGGCAGGAATACGGTGCTCAGGCTCCTGAGACTTTTCAAGTTAGAGGCACGCATAGGCGGATTTGCGGTCTTTAACCTGGTGCAGGGCAGGAAATGGCAGGCAGCCACCGTGTTTACTCCAAAGATAAAGTCGCGCAGTGAAAAGGCGATGCTGGAATATCTGGAAGGGCAGCGTGAGGGAGTATTGGTCTATCGGGAAGAGCTCAAGGAGTCTTCGGGCCCTTGAGCAGGCGGCACCCTTGCTTCTACCCCTGCCCGGACAGGGTTCAGGGTACGCCGCCGGACGTTCCCGACGTAAGTTAAAAGTATAATCATATTGGACGGATGATGTCAAGATGAAAGTCACAGTGCATGAAGAAGACGTGCTCCGGCAGCTCGGCATCGTTGCCCGCAGGATGGAGAACCTGCGTCCGGCGATGAGCGAAATAGGGGAGATCATCCGCACCTCCGTTGAACGCAACTTCATGGTGTCGGGACGACCCAGATGGAAACCCTCCGTCAGGGCGAAACTCCAGGGAGGGCAGACGCTTTCGGATACGGGGAGGCTCCGCAATTCCATCACGGTCCGGGCATCGGAGCGGAGCGTGTCGGTGGGCACCAACGTCGTCTATGCAGCGGTGCATCAGTTCGGCGCGAAGAAGGGGAGATTCGGAACAATTGCTGCGGCAGTTAACGGCTACCTCCGCCGCACGGCCTCCGGCAAAAAGACCACGGTCAGGGCGCATACCAGGCGGATGACTCTCCCCTGGGGCAACATCCCGACCCGCACAGGCCGATCCCCGCGTGTGCGGGGGAAACCCTTCAATTTAACATGCTAAAACTATTCACTTTTCAAAGAATTGGGGCGACGGGCTATCACTAATCCGTCAATCTCCACGAGGTCTATCGGCGGAGTACCCAGGATTTGGACCGCCTGGCCACCTGCTAAAGGGTACAGGTATCGGCGGTTCCCCCTGGATATTCTCAGTTGCAGCCTGTGTCCCTATGAAGAGGGAACTGAAAGATTCCCACTTGCTCGGGGCGTTTTTCCCTTGATCTCGATGGCACGTATCTCCAGTAGGGCCGCGCTTTCAACACATCCGGATCGGTCATGACCTCGTGCTGACCCGCCGCGTATGCGGTGCGCAGGTTGGTGTTGAAGATCACCCCGGTTCTCCAGCCCTTCCCGCCTTTGTACGCCCACCCTGTGTCCTGGATTATCTTGTCGAAATCCCTTTTGAATTCGGAAAGGGTGGTGCCCTTTTCAATGCCTTTCTGCATGAGGTCCCCCAGGTCGGAGGCGTCCATGTTGCCGTATGCGTCCAGGAGCCTGTCCCTGAATTCGGAAAGGCTTTGAGATGCTTCATAGAATTACCTGGGATGAGGTCGTCGAACCCGTAGATGTTTTGTTCATCAATTCCCTTACCGAAATCTGCTGGAGCCTGCCCAGCGACCTAGCAAGCTCTCTTGTGAGGGCCAATACCGGGAAACCTATTGCCCGGAAATTTGACAAATTCTGTGGCGCTTGCTATGAAGGGGGCGTTGAGACTTGAGGGACTGAATCGCCGGAGAGAGCCTTTTTATCAGGCGAGCAAAACCTAAGCTCTGGATTTAAGACCAAAGGGACTGAGAGGATATCTTATGAGGATGAAGGGACTGAATTTTTTATGTTCTATTTTTGTGATCTCGCTCCCTCTATTGCTGGCACAGGAAGCAAGCGCTATGCAGATCTTTGTGAAAACCCTGACAGGAAAAACCATTACGCTTGAGGTTGAGCCAACCGACAGCATCGAGAATGTCAAGGCTAAGATCCAGGACAAGGAGGGGATACCCCCTGACCAGCAACGGCTTATCTTTGCAGGAAAAGAACTGGAAGATGGCAGGACACTAGGAGATTACAACATTCAAAAGGAAAGCACCCTTCACCTGGTGTTGAAGGTCTCCGGTCCTGTGATTGTGCCTGGCTTAAACCATTGGGGAATGGCTCTTCTGACTATAACACTTGGTATTATTGCCATAAGATCGCTCAAGGCCGGAAGAGGCCGTTTGATGTAAAGATCTTGAGGCGGCCTTCGGCAGTGCGTGAGGTTTTCTTGAGGCAGGTCTTAACCTAATTCTTTATTCTTAATGAATTCTCGTTCCATCAACAGGCTGATGTACTTATCTTTGTTGAGTGGGCAATCCAAAAGGTCATCAAACTCATTTACTGCTAATTTTAACTGAGATGCCATCGCTTTATAGGTCTTGGGAGGAATGAATTTTTTACCAAGAGGGACAGTTATTCTTGTAACTTTTATGTCGTCATGAAAAAACCAACCATTATATTCTTTGGTTGATTTAAATTTAATATCTAATTTGGTTTCACACGTTTTTTTTATGACTTTTGATTCATATTTTGCGTTATTCATTAATCTATAATTATAGTATTCAAGAATTGTTTATAGTTTTGCCATTCATTAGATAGCTTATCATCTTCTTTTAGTTCGTAATATACTGATTCAATTTCATCCTTTAGATTTTGAATTGCCTCAAAGATGTCATCCCCACAGGCGTAAAGTGGTAGGTCTAATGTTCTTGCAAGATAGTATTCGTCATCGTATTCAACAATTATATCTATTGGGATGGATAATCTTTTTATTTTAAGTGTGCTTATTTTATGTTTAGATTGTTTTATCTTAATTGTTTCGGTTGTATTTGCAATTAGTTGTTTATCAATTAAATACTTTGTTCGATTATGTTCATAGTCATCAGATGGCTTGTTAAATAGCGGGATTCTATCGTAGTCCGTAGTTTCTGGGATACATCTCATGATAACTGGCTCTTCTATTGGTGTACATGAGGTATTAAAAAACATGTCCCCCTCTAATCAATGGGCTTTGATTCTTTTTGTATTTTTTCTTCTAGAAATTCTACTTTGGCTGAAAGCCAAGAAATAATTGCTTTAGCAGTAGTCAAATTCAGTATGACACCAGTGTCCACGAATCGAATCATACTCTTCTGCAAGTCTTCAGGTTCAGTCTTAATCTCATTGGAAAATCTTCCGTCATTGGTTATCTCATATTCTTGAGAAGTAGGCAACCCTTGCCTCTCAAAATAAAAATTAATGGTGATCTCCCCTTTCGGAGTAACTCCACCATAAGCGCCATTAACATATTTTGGATTGTAATCTTTTGAAAATATATATTTGAATTTAATGGTATTTTCCATTATTGGCTTTTCCTTTAGCTTTGTTTACGGGTTGGCGGCGTCAGCCGACCATACCGCTTAAAATCTCAAGGATTTGATTTTACACCAGACTGATACACCGCAACGATTGTCCGCATCAACATTTTTCTTGTCACATCACCGTCACCACCTTGTCCCAGGATTCGTCAACCTTGAGTGCGACTGCGATGCACTTGTGCATGTAAATAGAGAGAGGACCTCAACGCGGGCGCCGCGGGGGGTTGTCAGGATATAGCTTTCGTGCGCATTCAGGGCATATGCCGTGGCTGAACTGGGCGCTGGTCCTGTCTCGAACATATGATTCTACCGGTACCCAGAAATTGCTTTCATTCCTTATCTTCTTGCAGTTGGCACATATGGATATGTAGCCGCTCAGCACCCTGGTGAGGGCCTATTTTCCTCTTGAAAAGGGACTGCTGGACACCATAAGGAGGTCACGGGAGCCGGGATACCAGTTTGATTTTGAGACGCAGGGCGAACACCTGGGAATGAACATCAAAAAATACCTCATTGAGGCCCACGGCGGAAAGGTGTGGATGGAGAGTGAGGGGCTGGGTAAGGGAACCACGGTTCGGTTTACAGTCGGAATTGCAAATTGATTTCGGAAACGAATCCAGGCCGGGAAATCAACAATTTTTTCTCTCATCCCTGTCGAGTTCATTTTTAACTGCAACGCCGATGGTCTCCAACAGATACGGCTTTCTGACATAAGGACCGGCGCCCAGCTTCTGCGCCTCCTTAACCCGGTCCGTTTCCGAAAAGCCGCTTACGATAATGGCCTTCTGGCCGGGACTTACGGCGAGAATTTGCCGGTAGGTCGTCAAGCCGTCAATGCCGGGGTCCATGATCATATCCAGGACAACCAGATCAAACTTATTGGATCTGATATAACTGACCGCCTCTTCGCCTCCGGCCGCTGTAACGACATTGTACCCCAGATTTTTGAGCATCGCTTCTGCCAGCTCCCTCTGCCCTTTAACGTCATCCACCACAAGAATGTGTTCGCCGCGGCCTTTGATTTTTTCAAGGGATAATGACTTCTCCACCTTGACTGCCATCTCCCCGGTAGCAGGAAAATAAAGCGAAAAACAAGTCCCTTCTCCCACCTGACTTTGCACATCAATATAACCGTTGTGGTCCTTTACCGTGCCCCAAACCACTGCGAGCCCCAGGCCTGTCCCGCTTCTCCCCATTACCTTTTTTGTGTAAAACGGCTCAAAGATCCTTCCGATGTCCTCTTTTGAAATGCCTGCTCCGTTGTCTGCGACGACCAGCACGGCATAATCACCAGGGTTAACACTGTCGTAGCCTTTAATAACCCTGTCGAGATGCCGATTTTCCGTCTTTATAATTATCCTGCCTTTATCGCTTATCGCCTCGGCTGCGTTGGAAACCAGATTCATGACCGCCTTGGCGAGATGGACAGGCGAACCCTTGATTCTGAGTAAATCTTTTTCAAGCTGGACAATAATATCCACTTCAGGGTAATAGCTTCTAAGTTTATTATATTCAGGAGAGTTAATGTAGTCGTTAATCACATCATTAAGGCTGGTCACTTCTGAGATCACAACGCCCCTTCTGGTCAGCGCCAGCATATCCTGGATCATCGCTGCTGCCCTCTGCCCGGACTGCATTATGCCATTTACATGTTTTTTCAAATGGTTTTCTTCGGGAAGGTCCATGAGCAGAAGCTCGGAATAGCCGACTACGCCGCCGAGCATATTGTTGAGATCGTGTGCGACTCCTCCGGCCATAAGCCCCATGGCTTCCATTTTTTCCGCCCTTCTAAGCTGCCCTTCAAGACGTAAGCGCTCCTGTTCGGCGGTTACGCGGTCCGTAATGTCCATCCCGTGGATCAGTATGGTCGGTTTGCCCTCATAGACCAAGGATGTTGCCACCATTTGAATCCACTTGGTTTTTCCGTCAGGGGTCAGATACCTGCATTCAAACCGGTCGCCGTGATTATTTTTCGGAATTATACCTCTCGCCCAGTTCATGGCGATGGGGCGGTCTTCGGGATGGATAAGATCAGCAGCGTTCCTGCCTACCAACTGCTCTGGCGGCAATTCCAAATCTCTTGCCCCTGATGGATTTACATATAAAAATTTTCCTTCCTGGATCATGATCACATGGGCCAGGGAGCTTTCCGTAAGGGATCGGAACATTTCTTCTGATTTTTGTGTGGTGCTTATCGCCTGCTCCAGTTTCTGTATCATGTTGTCAAATGCCCTGCTGAGTCTTCCAATCTCGTCTTTTCGCACCATTTTCAGCCGAAGCGAAAGGTCCTGGCTCGCGCCTATTTTTTCAGCGTGGCCGGCAAGCATTGTCAGGGGCCCTATTACGGTTTTCTGGGTCGTTATAAGAAGGGCTAAGATGACGATGGTACTCGCGCTCAGAATAATTGCGAGGGATACGTAAACGGTCTTCCGGCCGGCCATGGTTATGGTTCTGGGTATCTCGGCGACAACATTCAGCGCGGCTTTGCCCTCTATGTCTGCAAATGTCATCCGGGCAATCAAGAGGTCCTTGCTTACCTCTATGGTTTTTATCTCAGGGTTTTTTCTTGAGTGGAGCTTTTCGGCTTTCAGCAGGGACGAAGGCTGCTCATTCACGGAAAATTTGATTCCTGTCTGCTCATTGAGGCGCTCCACCATTTTGCCGGTGACGAACCTCCCCATTATCAGTGAACCGGCTGAATCACCGCTGTCACTGCCTGTAAGAACAGGACGGCGGGCAACGACCATGGGGCCAAGTGCAGTCATAAATATCTCATTCAGAGACTCATTCCAGGGATCTCCTTCTTGCGGCTCAGGTGCGGCAAGTGAATGCCCGGGTGGGAATTTTTTATCTGGAAACTCTGATAGTTGTAAAATATTCATGTCGTTAAGGTCATAAATTTGTCCCCATACCACTTCGCCTTGCCTGTTAAGGTAATATAATAAATTAAGTTTATTTACAGAAAAAGTTTGAGGAATTAAATTTACTTCAATAAATTTCGGAGATCTTGTTTGAACGAAATCATAGGCATCATCCCATGATGCCCAGTCATGGCATAGAGAATCAATGTTTATAAGTTCCATTAAAAACGCCTGGTGAATACGTTCCATATCCTTTTCCACCTGGCTGTTTTCGAGCTGTATGAAACCGGAATATACTATATTTTTATTGATAATGATGAACAGCAGGCAAAAGACAATCAGTGTGACGCTGATGATGAGAAGGACCTTTGTTTTCAGAGTCATATGCCGGACCTTTTTAGCTGATCATGCGCTTCCATTCGTTGATGAGGCAATTGGTGGAGCAGTCGTGGGATGTAACGGTGTCCGTGTTCGAGAGCTCCTTTAGGATCTTTTTTGCAAGCTGCTTTCCAAGTTCCACTCCCCACTGGTCAAAGCTGAAGATGTTCCATATGACCCCCTGGACAAAGATCTTGTGCTCGTACATGGCGATTAGGGACCCCAGGGTCCGGGGGGTGAGTCTGCGGAAAAGGATGGAGTTGGTGGGTCTGTTTCCCTGGAAGGCCCTGAAGGGGGCCAGTCGTTCAGCCTCTTCAGGGCTTTTTCCTTCATCCAAGAGTTCCTGAAATGCCTCCTTCGTGGTTTTCCCTTTCATAAGCGCCTCTGTCTGGGCAAAGAAGTTGGAAACAAGGATCCTGTGGTGCTCTCCCAGGGGATTGTGGCTTATAGCAGGCGCCAGGAAGTCTGCTGGAATCAGTTTTGTTCCCTGGTGAATCAACTGGTAAAATGCGTGCTGGCCGTTTGTGCCGGGTTCCCCCCATATTACAGGTCCTGTCTGGTAATCAACAGGACGGCCTGATCTGTCAACGTATTTTCCGTTGCTTTCCATGTTTCCCTGCTGAAAATAAGCGGGGAATCTGTGCATATACTGATCATAAG
>QZIK01000104.1 GCA_003599015.1 Desulfobacteraceae bacterium
TTCAGCCATATCTATGCTGTCCGGGCTTGTGCCAAGAATACGCACTCCTGCCTCTGCAAGCGGAACCGCTATATTCAAGGGAGTCTGGCCACCAAACTGTACTATGATCCCTTCAGGCCTTTCCTGATCAACGATGTTGAGAACGTCTTCCCGGGTAAGGGGCTCGAAGTAGAGTTTATCTGATGTGTCGTAATCGGTGCTTACGGTCTCTGGGTTGCTGTTGACCATGATACTGTCAAAACCCATTTCCCGCAACGCAAATGAGGCATGCACACAGCAATAGTCAAACTCTATGCCCTGCCCTATGCGATTTGGTCCGCCGCCAAGGATAATTACTCTTTTTTTTGTTGAAGGCCTTATCTCATTTTCCTTTTCATATGTGGAATAATAATAAGGAGTAAATGCCTCAAATTCTGCTGCGCAGGTATCCACAAGCTTGTATACTGCTTTTACTCCTTTTGACTCTCTTATCTCTCTTATTGTCTGTTCAGGGCATTCGAACCATTGCGCAATCCTTGAGTCGGAAAAGCCGAATTGTTTTGCAACGCTCCAGGTTTCGGCATCCCAGAGTTCGGGGGTTTTGGATTCCATTGCATGACCTGCAAGTTCCTGCTCCTTTTTAAAAATATCGTAGATCTGGTGAAGGAACCAGGGATCAATCATTGTCAGCTCTCCGATCCGCGCAATGCTCATGCCCCTAAAAAACCCCTCGTAGATCTGAAAGATCCTTCGGGAGTTAGGGTGTATGAGGCCCTGTTCTAGTTCATATTGATCGAGATTCCTTTCTGGAGAGAAAAATTTTTCGGCTCCAAGGGCAAATCTGCCTATCTCAAGGGACCTTACGGCCTTTTGAAGCGCCTCTTTAAAGGTCCTGCCGATCGCCATAGTCTCCCCCACTGACTTCATGGACGTGGCAAGTCTGTCTTCGGTTCCAGGAAATTTTTCAAAGGCCCACCTGGGGACTTTTACCACGCAATAATCAATTGTGGGCTCAAAGGAGGCATAGGTCTCTCTTGTGATGTCATTGGGGATCTCATCAAGGCTGTATCCAACGGCCAGCTTTGCAGCTATCTTGGCTATAGGGAATCCGGTGGCCTTTGATGCTAGAGCGGAACTCCTGGAAACCCTCGGATTCATCTCAATGACAACCATTTCCCCCGTCTTCGGGTGAATTGCGAACTGAATATTGGAACCCCCTGTCTCAACGCCAATCTCTCTTATGATGGATATGGCAGCATTCCTCATGGCCTGATACTCTCGGTCAGTAAGGGTTTGGGCCGGCGCCACGGTTATACTGTCCCCTGTATGGACCCCCATGGGGTCCAAATTCTCAATGGAACATATTATAACAACATTGTCCTTACAGTCCCTCATAACCTCAAGCTCGAATTCTTTCCAGCCAATCAGGGATTCCTCTATAATTATCTCCGAAATCATGCTAGACTCGAGGCCTGCAGATGCCAAAACCTCCATCTCTTCACGGTTGTATGCCACCCCGCTACCCAACCCTCCTAATGTAAAGCTTGCCCTTATGATTAGGGGGTAACCTATCCTTTCAGCTGCTGCCCTGGCGTCTTCCATATTTCGGGCTATGCCGTTTTTTGGAACTCTAAGCCCGATGGATTCCATTGCATCTCTAAACAGCTCTCGGTCTTCGGCCTTGCGAATAACAGGGAGGGTCGCGCCGATCATTTCAACTCCCAGGCGTTCAAGTATACCGCTCTCAGCCACCCTAACCGCAGTGTTCAGCCCTGTCTGCCCTCCAAGGGTTGGCAGTATTGCATCAGGTCTTTCTTTCTCAATGACCTTCCCAACAATTTCAGGGGTGATGGGTTCTATATATGTCCTGTGAGCAGTCTCAGGATCAGTCATAATGGTTGCAGGATTACTGTTTATAAGAACTACCTCAAAACCCTCTTCCCTGAGAGCCTTGCAAGCCTGGGTTCCCGAGTAGTCAAATTCACATGCCTGCCCTATAACTATGGGACCGGAGCCTATGACGAGTATCTTGTGAATATCGCACCTTTTGGGCATTTCCTGTATTAACCTGTCCTCTTCCAGGTGGACGCTCCATGCTAACGGCATAAAAGCGCATCCTGTGAGATTATCCGATTCGGTTCAGTTGTTTTTTCTGCCTCTTTGAAGTTCCATCATCTCAATAAATCGGTCGAAAAGATATGCGGAATCATGTGGGCCTGGGCTGGCCTCAGGGTGATATTGCACAGAAAAAAGGGGAATTTCCTTATGCACGAGTCCTTCTACCGTCCCATCGTTTAGATTTATGTGAGTGAGCTCTATCCCGGGGTTATTCAGGGAACTCATTTCAACACAAAATCCATGGTTCTGTGCGGTTATCTCAATCCGTCCCGTAATGAGGTTCTTAACAGGCTGATTGCCTCCCCTGTGACCGAATTTGAGCTTGAATGTCCTTCCACCTAATGCCAACCCAATTAACTGATGTCCAAGACAGATTCCGAAAATAGGCTTCTTTCCAAGCAGCCGTTTTATGTTATCAACAGCATAGGTTACGGCAGATGGATCGCCGGGGCCATTGCTCAGGAAGATGCCGTCAGGTTCAAGTTTAAGGATTTCCTCCTGTCCGGTGGCACCTGGAATAACCAGGACATCGCATCCCCTCCTTTCCAGAGATCTCAAGATGTTATATTTGATGCCAAAATCAAAGGCTGCCACCTTGAAACATCCTCTGTTCTCAGGCCATCGGAAGTCTGAGAGGGAGCAATTTATAGGGACCAGTCTGTCCGCTTCCCACACCCTTGGCTCTTTGCAGGAAACCTCCTTGACCAGATCAAGCCCCTGCATATCCGGAGCTGATTTAGCCTTTTCAATCAGAGAGTCGGGACACAGATCCATGGTTGACAAGGCAGCCTTCATCGCACCCTTTAATCTTATATGCCTGGTAAGCGCCCTTGTATCGAGTCCCTCGATCCCCGGTATCCCTGCCGCCCTCAGGTAGGAAGCGAGCGAGCAGTCAGCCCTCCAGTTGCTAGGTATCTCATGGTACTCCCTTATAAGAAGCGCCTTTACCTGAATCTTTTCCGACTCAACGTCATCGGGATTAATGCCATAATTTCCAATCAGAGGATAAGTCATCGTCACCATCTGCCCGCAGTAGGACGGATCTGTCAATATCTCCTGATATCCCGCCATGCTGGTGTTAAAGACAACCTCTCCAACGGTCTCGCAGTCCCCTGTAAATGAGCGGCCTTCGAACACCTTTCCATCCTCAAGGGCCAATAAAGCCTTATTCATGGTCAAGCCTTTCTCAATCATTACTAAAAGCGTATTCTGGTTCCTGTTCTCACCAGTTCCTGCGAACCTTTACTCCGCGCATGTGAAGTTCCTCTTTAATATCCCCAATGGTTACGCTCCCGTAGTGGACCAGCGAGGCAACCAGTGCTGCGTCAGCCCTTCCTTTGGTAAGAACTGCATACATGTCTTCCGTGCTTCCGGCCCCGCCGGAGGCTATCACGGGAATATTTACATTGTCCGATATAAGGGCGGTAAGGGTTATCTCGTAGCCTTTCTGAGTTCCGTCTGCGTCAATAGAGTTGAGGCATATCTCTCCAGCCCCAAGGTACTCAGCCTTCCTCGCCCACGCAAGGGCGTCCAGGCCGGTGCGTGTCCTGCCTCCGTCGATCACCATCTCGTAACCTGATGGAATTCTTTCATCAGATTCGACACGCTTAACGTCCATTCCAAGAACTATGCACTGGCTCCCGAACGCAGAGGCCCCCTGTGCTATAAGATCAGGGTTCCTTATTGCAGCGCTGTTGATACTTACCTTCTCAGCACCAGCAAGTAGAACCGCACGCATATCGCTTACGGATCTTATGCCTCCACCTACTGAAAAGGGGATAAAGATCTGCTCCGCAACCTTTCTTACCACCTCGATCATTATCTCCCTTCTCTCGTTGGAGGCAGTGATGTCGTAGAACACAATCTCATCTGCACCCTGCTCATAATAAGATTTTGCCATCTCAACAGGATCGCCTATATCAATATTATCCTTGAACCTTATTCCTTTGGTGGTTTTTCCGTCCCTCACATCCAGACAGGGGATTATTCTTTTACTTAGCATCTCCTGATCCTCTCATATTTCAGAAAAAGGCAACCGTCCGTCCCACGTGCAAAAATTATCCAGGAGGCGCAGCCCCGGTCTTCCGCTTTTTTCAGGATGAAACTGAACGGCTATTAGATTATTCGACCCTATTGCTGCCGGGAAGGATATTCCATGATCAGAGAACCCAAATATATGTTGTGCCTTTTCAGGAACGGGATAATAGGAATGAACAAAATAGAATTCATCCTCTGGGCTTAAATTCTTAAACACATGATGCGGTCTTGCTAATTTCAATAAATTCCAACCCATATGGGGAATCTTGCACCTTTCCGCGTCCGGACCGTAAAGAGGTTGCCGGAAACGTTTGACTTCTCCCGGAATAAGTCCCAGGCATGCAGATTCATTCTCTTCGCTTCTCTCTAGTATTATCTGCGCCCCAAGGCAGATGCCAAGTATCGGCTTACCGCTTTCAAACTGTTCCTTCAGGACCCTATCCAGGCCCAATTCTTTCAGATCATTGACGGCCTTTCCGGCAGCACCGACACCAGGGAAGATTATCCTTTCAGAATAAGTTATTTCATAGGGGTCGCTTGTCACACGGCATTCGTATCCTAGATGTCGCAGGGCTCTTTCAACACTGGCCAGATTGCCGGCCCTGTAATCAACTATGGCAATCACAGTTAAACCTCTTATTTTTAAGATATGAATCAATTGCATAGCCTGCCCGCCTGCCATCCGCTATGGCCTTTACAACCAGGGATTGGCCCTGAACCATGTCTCCAGCGGCGAACACCCCGTCCAAATTAGTTCTTCGCATGGCATCCGCACGCACCGAACCTTTTTGATCCAAAACCAGGCCGGCCTCCTCTATAAGCTTTCCATTTCCCGATCCCGTGAAACCCATGGCAAGCAGAACCATATCCGCCTCTAAAATGAAGTCGGTGCCTGCTCTTTCAACAGGCGAGAGCGGTCTTCCTTCATAATCTCTTTTCCAATCTACCTCTACACACTTTATAGCCTTAAGCATGCCTTTTTCGCCCAGAAACTCTTTTGTCATAACACCCCACAGCAGTTCACCTCCCTCCTTGTGCGCATGCGTGCGCCTCAGCACGGCAGGCCAGAGAGGCCAGGGAGTGTAATCGGCTCTATTTAAAGGTGGCATCGGAAGTATCTCAATCTGAATTACCTTTTGTGCGCCCTGGCGAAGGGCGGTACCCAGACAGTCTGAACCTGTATCCCCTCCTCCGATAACCACCACTTTCTTGTCTCTGGCTGATATAACACCGTGCTGGGAATCATTGTCACCTTCATTGGCGAGGTTCTGCCCGGTCAGGTAATCCATCGCAAAGTGTATGCCCTTCAGATCACGTCCTGTAAGATTAAGGTCCCTTGGTTCCCTTGCCCCACAGGCAAGGCAGACGGCGTCAAACATTTTGGTAAGATATTTAAAGGAAATGTCCTCTCCAACAGTCACTCCTGTTTCAAAAAGAATCCCCTGCGACTCCATGAGCTTCAGCCGTCTTGAAAGCACCCATTTTTCAAGTTTAAAATCCGGGATGCCGTATTTCAGTATTCCGCCTGGTCTTGGGGCGCTTTCATATACAACCGTTTTGTAACCCAATCTGTTGACGGTATCCGCAGCCGCCAGACCTGCCGGACCTGAACCAACTATGGCGACCCGCATTGGAAGTCGGATACCGGTGCATCCCGCTCCGACGTACCCGTCTTCAAATCCCTTCTCTATTATAGCAAGCTCTATGTGCCTTATGGTTACAGGATCTGTGGTCAAGCCTGCAACGCAGGAAGCCTCACAGGGAGCAGGGCAAACACGGCCCGTAAACTCCGGAAAGTTGTTTGTTGACAAAAGAAGTTCAAGAGCGGACCTCCAGTTGCCCTCATAAACCATCTGATTGAATTCAGGAATCACGTTCCCCAGAGGACACCCGTAGGCATGACAAAAAGGCGTACCGCAGTCCATGCAGCGTGATGACTGTCTCCGCAGGTCCTCGTAGTTCATCTGTCGTTCAACCGAGTGAAAATCCCTCACTCTTTCCTCAACGGGGCGATAACCTGGTTCAGCTCTCTTTAACTCGAGAAATGCCCTGGGTCTACCCATGTTGCACCTCTTCTCTTTCAGTTGCCTCGTCTTCCTTGGTCATTTTACCCATCACCCTTCTGTATTCCATCGGAAACACCTTGACAAAGAAAGGTAAGGACGCCTCCCAGTTATCAAGGATATATGCCGCCCTGGCACTGCCGGTATATTCCAGATGAAGTTTTATCATGGTCTTAAGTTCATTTTTATCCGCCTCATCTGCAACAAGCTCCAGGTCAACCATGTCAAGGTTGCAACGGCTATCAAAAAGCCGTGTTTCGTCATAGATGTATGCTATCCCGCCGCTCATTCCCGCTGCGAAATTGATTCCTGTATCCCCCAAGACCACTATTCTTCCGCCGGTCATGTATTCGCATCCGTGATCGCCGACTCCCTCAACCACTGCCCTTGCGCCGCTGTTTCTTATTGCAAACCGTTCTCCAGCTCTTCCGTTTATATATACTTCTCCTGAAGTAGCCCCATAGAGGATAACGTTGCCTGCTATCATGTTGTCGGCCGGCTTAAATTGAGAATCTGGACAAGGCCTAACGATTATCTTAGCTCCTGAAAGGCTTTTCCCGAGATAGTCATTGGCCTCACCTTCAAGATAAATGGTCAGGCCCCTCGCTCCGAAGGCCCCGAAACTTTGCCCCGCAGAACCTTTAAACCTGCATAGGATTGTGTCTTCGGAAAGACCCTTGTTGCCGTAACGCTTTGCGATCTCACCAGAGAGCATGGCGCAGGTAGTTCTGTTGACATTCCTAATCGGAAGGTCAATAGTTATTTTTTTTCCTTTTTCCAGTGCATCCTTTGACAGTTTTATGAGCTCCATGTCCAGAACTTCTCCGACAGGATGACTTTGTTTCTCAATGCACTTTACCGGGCATTTTTTGGCAGCTTCGGGTTTGAAGAGTATTCTTGAGAAATCAAGCCCCTTGGCCTTCCAGAAAGAAACCGCTCTTTCCATCTCCAGCATATCGCAACGCCCTATCATCTCCTCCATGGTTCTAAAACCCAGCATTGCCATATGCTCCCTGACATCCCGGGCTACCATTCTGAAGAAATTCTCCAGGTATTCCGGCCTTCCCTTAAAAAAACTTCTGAGCTCCGGATCCTGTGTGGCAATACCGACAGGACAGGTGTTTGTGTGGCATTTCCTCATCATAACGCAACCAAGCACCACGAGGGCGATAGTTGCAAAGCCGTATTCCTCAGCCCCCAGAAGAGCGGCAACCACTACGTCGCGTCCTGTCTTAATCTGTCCGTCCACCTGAACCCTTATCCTGCCCCTGAGATTGTTCATTACCAGGGTCTGCTGGGTCTCGCTGAGCCCAAGTTCCCAGGGAGCCCCCGCATGTCTGATTGAGGACAAAGGGGATGCACCCGTCCCCCCGTCAAATCCGCTGATGAGAACCATGTCGGCCCTTGCCTTGGCTACTCCGGCTGCAACTGTGCCAACCCCCACCTCTGAAACCAGTTTTACAGAAACTCGTGCCGTGGGGTTGACATTCTTTAAATCAAAAATAAGCTGGGCAAGATCCTCAATGGAATATATGTCATGATGAGGCGGAGGAGAAATCAGCGTTACTCCCGGCGTAGAATGCCTTACCCTTGCTATTTCAGTATTTACCTTGTGCCCGGGCAGTTGACCGCCTTCCCCCGGTTTAGCGCCCTGGGCCACCTTTATCTGGATTTCCCGGGCGTTGACCAGGTACTCGGCCGTAACCCCGAACCGCCCGCTGGCCACCTGTTTTACGGCGCTGTTTCTGGAATCACCGTTCGGCAGCGGTTTATACCTTTCAGGATCTTCCCCTCCTTCCCCACAGTTGCTCATGGCACCCAAACGATTCATGGCTATTGCAATAGTTTCATGCGCCTCCTTGCTTATGGAGCCAAAGCTCATTGCGCCGGTGGCGAAACGTTTCACTATTGATTCAACAGGCTCTACTTCTTCCAGGGGGATCGAATTTGCTGGTCTAAAAGTGAACATTCCCCTCAAGGTTGAAATGTGTTCGTATTGACGGTTGATCAAATCCGCATATCTCTTGTAAAGCGTGTAGTCGTTTTTCCTGACAGCCTCCTGTATTGAGGTGATCGAGTCAGGTCCTAGCTGATGCCTTTCGCCATCCAGCCTCAGCCTAAAAAAGCCTCCTGGCGGCAAGATGTTTTCCTGGCCGGCTCTTTCTTTAAAAGCCTCCATCCTCCTGAAGTTTGCCTCACTCGCTATTTCCTCAAGACCTACTCCTCCAACACGGGATGGAGTTCCCATGAAGTATTCAGCGACCAGGTCTGCGTTAAGCCCTACAGCTTCAAAAACCTGAGCGCTTCTGTAGCTTCGCAAAGTTGAAATACCCATCTTGGACATAATCTTCATGAGTCCTTTGCAAAGGGATTTAATGTAGTTTTCAAGCGCCATCCCAATGGTAATCTCTTTTGAAATCTCCCCTCTCTTCACCATTGCGGCAACCGTCTCAAAGGCCAGATATGGGTTGATGGCAGTAGCGCCGTAACCCAAAAGGAGGGCCATATGCATTACTTCCCTGGCCTCACCGGTCTCCACAATAAGGCCCGCGCTGGTTCTTATCCCCTTCTTGACAAGGCGCTGATTAAGCGCAGACACAGCCAGCAGAGAGGGTATCGGCGTCATCTCACGGGGAAGATCCCTGTCGCTCAAGACGAGGAGGGTGTATCCTTTGGCAACGGAATCTTCACATTCTTCAACCATCTGCTCTATAGCTAGCCTTAAGCTCCCGCCTCCTCTCTCAGGGCTGAATCCTATTGGAATGGTCTTTGCTTTGAAGCGCCTGTTCTGGAAGTTTTTCAGCCTCAGAAGATCTTCGTTGGATAAAAATGGATGCCGCAGTTTAACCAGGGCACTGTTCTGAGGCACCTCCGAGAGAATGTTTCCGGTGTTGCCTATGAAAGTCATAAGAGACATCACCAATTCTTCCCTTACAGGATCTATGGAGGGATTGGTTACCTGCGCAAATAGCTGTTTGAAATAATTAAACAGAAGTTGATTCCTTTCTGATAAAACAGCTAGCGGCGTATCAGCTCCCATTGATCCCACAGGTTCCTGCCCTGCCAGAGCCATAGGCTTCATTATTAAATCAATGTCCTCCCTGGAGTAACCAAAGAGCCTCTGCCTCTCTATAAGTTTTTCCATGTCGGGGTCAACTGAGGCGATATCCCCGTAAAACTCCCTTAAAACTATCTTGTTTTCCTCCACCCAGCGTCTGTAAGGTTGCCTTCTTGCGCAAAGGGTTTTTATCTCTCCGTTCTTGACGACGCGCTTTTTGACAAGGTCCACAAGGACCATTTCACCCGGCCTTAGCGCCCCCTTTTCAGCAATTTCAGCCTGAGGGAGATCAAGTACTCCCACCTCTGATGCAAGGACCATCAATCCGTCTTTAGTGACGGTAAATCGGGCAGGTCTGAGACCGTTTCGGTCCAGAATTCCCCCAACCTGTTCCCCGTCTGAGAAGACCACTGCTGCAGGACCGTCCCAAGGCTCCATAAGTCCGGCATGATATTCAAAGAATCCTCTCTGGTCAGGGCCCATGGGATATTTCACTCCCCATGCCTCAGGAATCAGCATGAGCATTGCGTGCGGAAGAGTTCTTCCGCCGGTGACAAGCAGTTCAAGGACATTATCAAGGGCAGCTGAATCGCTTCCGCCTTCCTGGATCACCGGGATGATTTTTTTTATATCCTGCCCGAAAAGAGGACTTTCGAGCTTAGGTTCCCTGGCCCTCAGAAGATTAAGGTTACCCCTAAGCGTATTTATCTCACCATTGTGACCGAGATACCGGAATGGCTGGGCCAGCTGCCATGATGGAAATGTGTTGGTACTGTATCTTTGGTGCACTACAGCGATTGCACTTGCCAGATCACGGTCCTTAAGGTCAATGTAGAAAGCAGGCAATTGAGGTGCTGTAAAAAGACCTTTATAAACAATAGTCCGGGAGGACATGCTCGGTACATAAAAAAAATCTTCGCCGGTGCAGATCGCTGAAGCCCCCTTTTCCATCTGCCTTCTTGTTACATAGAGTTTTCTCTCGAGGTTCCATTTTGAGAGACCCCTTCCCCCAAGGAAACACTGGAATACATCCGGTCTTTGATTCCTCGCCTGGCCTTCAACAGCATCGATGTCAACAGGAACCTTTCTCCAACCAAGAAAATCAAGTCCTTCTGCAACTGCAGTTCTTTCCACGAGCCTCTGACATCTCTGGCGGATATCCTCGTCCCTGGGCATAAACATCATTCCCACACCGTAGCCTCCAGAAGGAGGCAGCTGAAATCCGAGGTTTTCAGACTCACGGCGAAACATACCGTCAGGGATCTGAAAAAGAATCCCTGCCCCGTCTCCTGTCTTAAGGTCCCCTCCTATGGCTCCCCGGTGAACGAGGTTTTTTAAAACCTCTATTCCGTATTCAACTATTTCATGGCTTTGAGAGCCGTTGATATTGACTACGAATCCTATACCGCAGGCGTCGTGTTCGTATCCGGGGTTATAAAGGCCTTGGGCCTTTGGTAGGCATCTGTTCATTGTGTCGCTGATCCATTAAAAAAAGTTAAACAAACATATCCCCATTGAGATCACAAAGTGATAGCAAAAAAGTCTTACCGGACTAAAAAAGGTAAATCTGATGACTGTCGGGGTTTTTTCCAAAAAAAGTGATATCATCTATTTTATCCAGGACAGGTCCCCTGCATATGGCGTAAAGGGCCCTCTCAACCCCGATGCCTCCACCATAGGTCTCTGGAAAGGTCGGCTTTCCTTCACTGTCTTTCCTGGCAGCCATCATAAGGAAAGGACCATAGCCCCCTAGTTCATTGATGTTTTTTATGTTACCCTCAAAGATAACAGGCCTCACAGATATAATCCCATTGTCCAGCAGCCTTTCAACTATCGCCTCGAAAAGCCATTCCCTTACTGCCCCTGATAATATCTCAAGTGCGGGGGTCTGCTTGCCGGTATCCCTTATGATGCTTTTAGCGCAGATATCATAGTTGTAGATCATATCCGAGCTTACCTCGGTTAGAGGGACCTTACCTTCAGGTCTCAGGTAGGGATAGACAAGGTCATAGTTTTCCCTGAGGAGACCCGTAATCCAGAAAAGAGGCGCTTTAGTCTGCTCTCCCAGTCGCATTTCAAATCCTCGGCCGAATTTCTTCTTGGCCTCATCACAATTGAAGCGCGGAAATGGCTGCCTGGGAACCTCAAGTGCTACTCCCAGTCTTTTAAGGTCCTCTTCGTTTTTTTCAACCATTCTTGTAAATGCGTGAATGATTAGTCTCTCAAAAAGGTCCATACCCTTTTCCATGTCTTCTCTGAGGATCTTCTTGACCTTGGCGGGCTCCTTCAGATACCTCTCCAGATCTATCCCTCTGTTTCTTCTTAATTCTATATCCATCTGACTGAAATCTATGAGATACTTTCCGCGCTGGGACCTGTCAGGGCTTTCTATTTCCAGCCTTATATTGGGCGAGTCCACAAATATTCCCTTTATCTTGGGATTGTGGCAGGAAAGGAATTTCGAATATATCATACTGTGGGTCATTACATACAGCTGGCCTTTGTAATGAATATTAGGGACATATTCCACATCATGGGCCAGGGGATCAGTAACCGGACTTAACTGAACCCTCTCCAGATTGAAAAGGCCTTCATCCGCTAAAAACTGGTGCATCGCAGCAACAAATGTGGTCCTGAGGGCCATGGCTGAATAAAGCGAATCTCCCATCCATTTTCGATAGTAATACTCGTCAAGATATTCATCGAGACTGGAACCGCTCTGTTTAAGGGCCGCCTGAAAACCGAAAAGGCTCTGGCCGATAATGGACATTGCTTCGTCTTTCATAATATTCTCCCCGGTGGTATGTGCCTGACTAAAGTTTCGCCAGATATCTTTCTATTTCAAAACGACTTACATGTGTACGATATAAGTCCCATTCTATTTTTTTATTCTCTATAAATTTATTGAAAACATGGTCTCCAAGGACCCTTTTAACCAGTTCGCTCTTCTCAGCTTCTAGTATCGCGGCATAAAGATTACCCGGAAGATCTGTTATCCCATGCGCCTTTCTCTCCCCAGGCTTCATCTCAAAAATATCTTCCTCTATTGGATCAGGCAGTTCGTATTTTTTTTCAACGCCTTCAAGACCCGCCCCCAGCATCACAGCAAAGGCCAGATATGGATTGCAGGCAGGATCAGGGGATCTGAACTCTATTCTGGTGGCCTTTTCCTTGCCAGGTTTATACATGGGAACCCTTATCATTGTTGAGCGATTTCTCCTTGCCCAGGATACATAAACAGGGGCCTCGTAGCCTGGAACAAGCCTTTTATAAGAGTTAACCCACTGGTTGGTGACCGCTGCAATCTCAGGGGCGTGCCTTAAAAGGCCGGCTATGTAATGCCTTGCAAGCTGTGAAAGATTGAATCGGTCCGACGGATCGTAAAAGGCGTTTCGGTCTCCACGAAAAAGCGACTGATGCACATGCATCCCGCTTCCATTCTGTCCAAAGATAGGTTTGGGCATGAAAGTGGCGTATACCCCGTTTTTCCGGGCAATTTCCTTAACAACAATCCGATATGTCATGGTCTTGTCGGCCATGCGCAACGCCTCATCATAACGAAGGTCAATCTCATGCTGGCTGGGAGCGACTTCATGATGGCTGTACTCCACCTGTATACCCATTGACTGAAGCGCGAATATGGTTTCACGCCTTAAATTGGCTCCCATATCCAATGGTCTTGAATCAAAATAACCTCCTGTATCCAGCACATCCGTGCACGTGTTGTCTTTGAAATAAAAATACTCCAGTTCCGGTCCTACATAGAAGGTGTATCCGTGGTCAGAGACTTTTTTAAGAAGCCTCTTTAAAACATAGCGGGGGTCCCCTTCATAGGCCGTCCCGTCCGGATTGAGTATGTCACAAAACATCCGTGCCACCGGTCGCTCACCACTTCGCCACGGGACGATCTGGAAGGTGGTGGGATCAGGCCGGGCAATCATATCGCTTTCCTGGATGCGCGCAAAACCCTCTACCGAAGAGCCGTCAAAGCCCATGCCTTCCGTCATCCCTTCTTCCAATTCGCTGGGAGTCACAGCAAAGCTCTTCAGGACACCCAGAACATCCGTAAACCAGAACTGTATAAAGCTTATGTCTTTTTCTTTAACCAACCTCTTCACATCTTCAGCGGTCTTGAACTCCATGTTTAATTCCTCCTTTGGGCACATTCTCAAACTTGAGCGTATCCAATAACCTGTTTAAGGGTATCCCTTTTGGGTTAGCGGTGTCAATTGCCGTAGTCTACCATGAAGCAAACAGCATGCCGTAACACGAAAATCTCCGGATGGCTCCAGACGGGGCTATGCTGTACCTGTAAGCCGATCAAAATACCACAGAAATGTAGATTTTCTTAAAAGAGTGCAGAAAAATTCATACAAAAGTGTATATTATACCCTTTCTCTTCATGGGGCGAGGCGTAATAAATGCTCATAAAAGGCATCTTTTATCCTTGAAAAACAACCTGCAACCTCTTTCAGAAAGCCATCGGCACTGGTTCCGGCTCCTTGCACTCTCTTTGCCAGGGAAAAGATCTCAGCTTGTTCGGCAGGTATTGAATGGATCTGCCTGTCATCCATAATCTGCAGGCAATGCTCTATTCTTCTCAGAAAAATATAGTCCGATCTTAGCGCAAGCGCATCCTGCGGCGGTATCAATGATGCATCAGAGAGCAGATCCAGTGCTCTCAATGTGTTGGCCTCGTAAATCCAAGGCTTGTCGAGACCATAAATAAGCTGAAGCCCCTGGACAAGGAATTCGATATCCCTGATTCCACCCAGCCCTGTTTTAACGTCTCTGTAAAGCTCTCCTTTCCGCCTGGCTGCTTCCGTGCTCTTGCCGCGCATCATCTTTATGGTGTCAAGAACGATTTCCGGCCTTGTGCGGGTGAATAGGGCAGGCCATATCTCCTTCAATAATTCATATCCCAGATCCCTGTTGCCGGCTACAGGCCTTGCCTTCAATAGCGCCTGGATCTCCCAGGGAGAGGCCGTGTTGCGGTAATATCTTAAAAGCGACGTCATGCCTGGAACCAAATCCCCGGAGTTTCCAAAAGGCCTCAAGCGTAGATCAACCCTGTATGCATATCCTTCCTCTGTATGCAGGCTGAGATCGGAATTGAGCCGCTCCATGATTTTGGACATGCTACCCCTTATTGATGGGATCTGAGCTGCAACCTGTCTGTCATCATAGAAGCCTATAATATCGACATCCGAACTGTAGTTAAGTTCCCGCCCACCAAGCTTTCCCATTGCCATTATGCAAAAACTTTTCTTGACTTCTTCATTTGCAGTGAAATCCTCTAAGGGTTTTCCCTTGGCTTTATAAGAAGTTACATCATCCCAGCACCCTTCAAGGGCTGAGCTTATAAAAGCCTCAGCCACCAAAGAAAGCTCTTCCATGACCTCTTCTAAAGGAGCTTTAAGACAGACATCCCTTGTTCCCACCCTGAGGATCTCTCTTCTTCGAATGCGCCTGAGTTCGTTTAACCAGTCCCCATGATGGAAACTCGAGAGAAAGGCTCTATTCAACTCCTGCTCAAGCAATTCCTTATCTCGCTTTTCGTTAAGTATCTCAGGTATTGATATCCAGTCAAGAAACCCCGGGTTCCTTACAAGGGTATCGGCAAGGAACTGGCTCCAGGAAAACAGAGTCAAGATAATTTCAAGGCGCATAGGCTGGGATAACATCACGCCATAATGAAACTCAGGGCTGGGGATGGAATGGATAAACCGTTCCCAGTTATTCAGCGCCATATCAGGATCAGGTTTGAGTTTCAGAATATCGGATGCAAGAACCGCAAGCTTTGCGAAGGTTATCCTCCTGCTTCCTTCACCGGCAAGAGCTGACAGGTTCACATATGCCCTCTCAGGGTTGGAAAACCCTGAATCTTTGAGAATCCCGGAATAAATTTCCTTAGGGATAGTATCCGAAAGTATGACGTCGGCTATGCTCGTCAGTCTAGAAGACGGAATGTATTGCCTGCCGAAATGACGTTCCACGAAGGCTCTTACTTCTGCCGTGCGGGTTTCAAAGTCAATCCTGAGCTGGTCTTTTGGGTCAAGCCCTCCCTCCTGCCTGTAGCCCATTCTTCTTGCGAGATGTTCTGACTCAGGAGACTCCATGGAAGGAAGAAAAAGATCCTGTGCTGAACCGCGAAGCATCCTTATGCCGTTAATCAGTCTGCGAAGGAAAAAATAGCTTCTCCTCAAGGCGTCGGCCTCTTCCGGAGAAAGGATGCTTTCCTCATCAAGGATCTCAAGTGCCTCGTGCAGGACTGGTGTCCTGAGTCCAGGAAATTGCTTTCCAAAGGCTGCCTGCAGGGCCTGTACCCCGTATTCAAGGTCCACGAGGCCGCCGGCGCTGAACTTGGCGTTCAGCCTGCTTCCTTCAGATTTCTGCTGATATTGTTTTTCCCTGATAACTCTCAGCTCATCCGTATCTATGCAGTTGCCTGCATAGACTATTTCATCACGCAGCCTCTCAATCCTTGCCCCCAGTACCGGATCGCCTGCTATCGCCCTTAATCTTACAAGGGCAAGCCTCTCATAGGAGTGAGCCGGTCCTCCAGGACCGTAATATCGGCAAAAGCTGTCAAGACTTACGGCAAGAGGCCCTGAGTTGCCGTATGGCCTCAGGCGAAGATCAACGCTGAATATCCCCTCCCGCTTTGCCCTTATCATTCCGGCCATTTGTCTGACAAAGCGTTCAAAAAAATCCGAATTATCTATCTTCTCCGCACCGTCGCAGTAACCGCTGTCGCTGTATATAAGGAGCAGTTCAATATCCGATGCATAACCAAGCGCCTTTCCTCCAAGTTTTCCAAGCCCAAAAACCGCCCATTTAGCCTCCATACCACCGACAGTGCGAGGGATCCCAAAACGCTCCACAAGGCTAGTTTTCGCCAGCTCTGCGGCAGCCGCTACTATTTTTTCCGCGAGTGCCGTAAGTTTAATGGAAAGAACTTGAAAATCAGAGCCAGGGTTCAGTATCTGGTCCAGATCAATAAGAAAAAGTTCCCGATCCTTAAATTCGTTAAGCGCTTCGATTTTTTCCTCAAAAGCTGCACACCGGTCAAGGGCTTTTTGCAGTCTTGCTTCAATCCTGTCCGGCGGGGTGCTGAAGGATCTTCCTCCCAGATGAGACCCAATGAGGGGAAGCAGCGTCTCATATTGAAGGCGGATAAAATCTTCCCAAAGGTAATCACTTGCACCAAGGAGCCTGGCAAGATCGTTCAGACTTTCAGGATTCGTCAGGAGTTCCATCCACCTTTCTTTCTCTGGAAGGCAGAGAATGTCCCCGATCATCTGGCCGAACCTCACAAGCGCACCATAAGGATCGGGGGCGTTCCCCAGAGCATATGTGAACTGTTTGGTAAGCAGTACAGAAAGGGTAAGTTTGTTGATCATGTCAGGGTCGGTAATCCTGCGGCGGAGGCTGTCCACAAGATCAATCTGATCCTCGGCACGGCTTCCTTCAGTGCGGATCATCACACGTTCTATAATGATACCGTGAATGGATAGAGCAGTTGAAAGCGAATAAAGAAACGCCGGGGTATCCTCCGAAATCACCTTCATTTTCGTGCAGGGAGATGAATCATTGTCTATTTGTATCCGCACGGGATAAAAGACCGGCGATGCGCTTCTCATCGTTTCTGTGACGCGACGGATTACCATGGAGTTGACCTGGAGTCGGGCCCGATTGAGCGATTCCATGTCTCCCCGTTCAAGAAGAGAGATAACCTCGCTGAAATGTCTTGAAATCTCCTCTTTCCAGACCCCAATCGGCTTGGAGGTATCAACAGTCCCATGGAAATGATCAATTATTCTTCTTCTGACAGGGGATTCGTTTAAAAAACCTTCTCCTGACGAGTCAACAGCCTTCATATAAGTGAACACTTTCCCGGAAAGGATATTGAATCCCGAGCCTGCAAGTATTCCAGTAATAAGGGAGAACTCCCAAGGGTAATCAAACGCCAGGACAGTAAATTCCAGGGATTTATCTTTTAATGGTCCTGTCAGTATGCGAACTGGATCCACTGTGGAAATCAGTGCGAGTTGCCTCAGATGGGCTATCTGCTCCTCTTTTGAGAAACTGTTAAAGTACTCCTCTCCCAGGAGCCTGAGATGTTGTCTTACAAAAACTGGATCCAGATCAGGGCACTGTTGCAAAAACCACTCTGCATCCGGCTTCAAAATTTTAACCTCCCGGTTTGTCCCTCATTCCATCCAGCGGAAAAGAGTCTATTATTTTATAGCCATTGAGTAGTTCCGCAAAGAAGAAAAAGCCCTCCCGAAGGAGGGCTGGGGGTTGCAGCGTTTAAGCCTCCGAAATCAGATGTCATAGTAAAGGGCGAACTCCCACGGATGAGGTCTCAGCTCAACGGCCAGAACTTCTTTCTGGATCTTATATGATATCCATGTCTCTATTACATCCGATGTAAAGACATCGCCCTTAAGAAGATAGGCGTTGTCCTTTTCAAGGTTTTTCAGCGCCTCCCTCAGAGACCCGGGTGTGTGAGGCACCTTTGCGAGTTCCTCTGGCGGAAGATCATAGATATCCTTGTCCAGAGGATCGCCTGGGTTGATCTTGTTCTGTATTCCATCCATTGCCGCCATGAGAATTGCGGCAAAGGCAAGATATGGGTTGCAGCTGGGATCAGGGCACCTGAATTCGATCCTCTTGGCCTTTGCCGAGCTGGAGTATAGAGGTATCCTTACGGCAGCGCTTCTGTTTCGCCGTGAATAGGCAAGATTAACGGGCGCTTCAAAGCCGGGCACAAGTCTCTTGTAGCTGTTGGTTGTCGGGCTTGTGAAGGCCAGCAGTGAAGGAGCGTGAGCCAGTATTCCTCCGATGGCGAACATTGCCATATCAGACAGCCCCGCATATCCGTCACCTGCAAAAAGGTTAACTCCGCCTTTCCAAAGAGACAAATGCACATGCATGCCTGTACCGTTGTCACCGAACAGAGGCTTAGGCATAAAGGTAACCGTTTTGTTGTGTTTTTTGGCAGTATTCTTTATCACGTATTTGTATTTCAACACATTGTCAGCCATCTCAACAAGGGAGCCGAACCTCATATCAATCTCGGACTGACCGGCAGTCGCTACCTCATGGTGTTGAGCCTCGATCTTCACGCCTATCTTTTCGAGGGTTAGCATCATTTCGCTTCTCAGATCCTGCATGCTGTCAGTAGGAGGAACCGGAAAATATCCCTCTTTATATCTGGGTTTGTACCCCAGATTTGGATTCTCCTGCCTGCCTGCATTCCAGCGCCCTTCAATAGAATCAATATGATAGTAGCCTTCATGCTCATTCTGATCGAACCTTATGTCATCAAAGATAAAAAACTCCGCTTCAGGGCCAAAATAGGCGGTTTCTGCAACACCTATCTTCTTGAGATAATTCTCAGCCTTTCTGGCAATATTTCTGGGATCTCTGGTATAATCCTCACCTGTGACCGGATCGCAGATATTACAAATCATGACAAGGGTCTTGGCCGAAAAGAACGGATCTATAAAAGCCGTCTCAGGAACCGGTCTTACAAGCATGTCAGACTCATTGATCGCCTGCCAGCCCCTGATGCTCGATCCATCAAAACCAAGGCCGTTCTCAAAGGTTCCTTCATCTACTTCTCTTGCAGGTATTGAAAAATGCTGCCATATCCCTGGAAAATCCATGAACCTAAGATCAACAACCTCTACTTTTTCTTCCTTGATCAGATCCACTATCTTTTTCCCACTCACTGTATTTGCCATAGCCTCCTCCTTGCCATAAAAGATTGTTTTAGTAGTTTAAGCCCGGGTTATGCTCACGGGCAGTTTCATATCTGTCCCTGTATCTAGGACATGAGCAACCATCATGCCATGATTCCTGTTTTTATAATTTTTAGATATAACCTATTGCTATAATTATATAACAATTTTTTGCTTTCAATTTTTACCGAGCAAAGAGAAACTTGCGGTACACTTCGAATATACAATTATGTAGTAATATCCAGTGTCAGCCGACATGAATGTTGCTTTTCTTCCTGGAGGCTAAGAACTTAAAAAAAATTCCCAATGCCAAGCTCCAAGAAAAACCTGGAACATAGGAATTATAAGAAACTTGAGGAATGGAAAAGGCCCGATCCTTGCAATAAAAGGATGCCTCGAAGAATTTATAAATTTTTACTTTGGAAGCGCCCGTAACTGTCATGGGAGAAACTGGGGAGGATGCAGGTGGCTGATGTAGAGTGGAGGAAGCGTGTATATTGCGGTAAGGTCGGAGCCTGTCCTCTGGGAGCCAGCTTAACCCTCATGGGCTGGGTTGACGCCATCCGCGATCATGGAAACCTTATATTTATTCATTTAAGGGATATAAGCGGCATAGTTCAGGTTGTTTTTGATCCGGCAAGGAATCAAGCCACCCATTTAGCTGCATGTTCCCTGCGGGAGGAGGATATCGTCTGTGTAAAAGGAGATGTTGTTCTCAGGGATGAAGACAGAAGAAACCCTATTATTTCAACTGGAGACATTGAGGTCTATGCGGACTCACTTATCTGCTATGCAAAATCAGGGACGCTCCCTTTTCCCATATCAGAGAAAGCAATGATAGCGGGTGAGGAGATAGAGGCGGGAGCCTGGAAGGTTGATGAAGACCTTAGGCTTCGTTTCAGATATCTTGATCTTAGAAGACCTTCTTTAAAAGAGCTTTTCATAAAAAGACATAAGATTGTAACAGTCATAAGGGAGTATCTTAACGCCCTTGGATTTCTGGAAATTGAGACCCCTGTTCTTACAAAGAGTACCCCTGAAGGAGCAAGAGACTATCTGGTTCCGAGTCGCATCCATCATGGCCGTTTCTACGCTCTTCCCCAGTCGCCTCAACTCTTCAAACAACTACTTATGATGGCAGGCTTTGACCGCTACTACCAGATAGTGCGTTGTTTCAGGGATGAGGATCTAAGGCCCAACAGGCAGCCTGAATTCACTCAACTGGATATGGAGATGTCCTTCATAGACGAGGAATTTATTTACAGGACCATTGAGGAACTGATGGCAAGGGCAGCTTCCGTTGCGGGCGTAGTCTTATCCGTCCCGTTTCCACGCATGAGCTATAAGACAGCCGTTGATGAATACGGGACCGATCGGCCTGACACAAGATTTGCAATGACTTTTGAAGACTTGACAAAGGTTATTTCTGAAACCTCATATTCAGTCTTCAGGACAATAATCGAACGAGGGGGCGTCATAAAAGGAATATGTGCCAGAGGTCAGGCTGGAAATCTTAGTAAGAATGTCCTTCAAAATGAATACGCCCTTAACATTGTTCCGTCCTTTGGGGCCAGGGGCATGACATGGATGAAGTTCGTGGGCGGGCAGCTCCAATCCAACATTGCACAATTTTTCACGGAGCGCGAAAAGGAATCGATTGTTGACTGCTTCAATGCAATGGAAGGCGATGTGATAATGATGATTGCCGATGAATCTGCCGATGTTGTCAACAAGGCGCTCTGCAGCCTGAGGCTTCATCTTGCAGAAAGGCTTTCGCTGATTAAGCCCGGCAACTTTTCTCCTCTCTGGGTAACTAACTTTCCGCTTTTCGAGGAAAAAGAGGGAAGACTCTATTCCCAGCATCATCCTTTTACCATGCCGGATCAGGTTGATTTTGATCCACAAAACCTCAGGATGCTCCTTAACCTCAATTCCAGGGCCTATGATCTTGTGGTAAACGGAGAAGAGCTTGGCGGAGGAAGCATTCGTATCCACGACATGGATACTCAGAAGAAGATCTTTGAGGCGCTTGGTCTTAACGAGCAAGAGATCAGGGAGAAGTTCGGCTTTTTTTTAAGGGCGCTGGAGCAAGGGGCGCCTCCCCACGGCGGAATAGCCCTGGGAATGGACAGAATGGTTGCAATGCTGCTTAATGCCCCTTCAATTCGTGATGTAATAGCCTTTCCAAAGAACAGAAGCGCTGTCTGTCCTATGACGCAGGCCCCTTCAAGGGTTTCCGGTGAACAGCTCAGGGAGCTAGGACTTTTAGATAAGTCTGCTGAAGAAAATCTGCTTGAACATACGGGGATTGAATACGAAAAAGAGCAAGATAGGACAATAGCGGCGGATTCTGAAAAAATATCCCTTGAAGAGGTCAACAAGGTGGCCGCCCTGGCAAGACTAAGACTGACTAAAGAGGAGGCAAAGGCAATCAGAAAGGATCTTAATTCGGTTCTAAATTACGTGGCATCTATTTCGGAACTGGACACAGACAGCATAAAACCAATGAGTCATGTTCTCCCTCTCAAAAACGTATGGAGAGAAGACAAGCATGAAGACAGTTTCAGGGCCGGTGCTATTCTTAAACACGGACCTGCGTTGGAGGGAAAATATTTCAAGGTGCCCAGGATTCTGGAGGGCTGACAGATGGAACTTTGCGAAATAACCGCAACCGAGCTTTCGAGAATGCTGCGAAAAAAAGAAGTCAGTTCTGTTGAAATTACAAATTCTGTCCTGCGCAGAATGGAGGAGAGAGAGAGGGAATTAAATGCCTTCATCACGGTGACCGGAGGGATAGCCTTGAGACAGGCAGCAATTGCGGACAGGGCATTGCAAGCAACAAAAGGCATGCCATCGCTTGCAGGTATTCCCATGGCGATCAAGGACAATATCTGCACTAGAGGTATAAGGACAACCTGCGCCTCCAGGATGCTGGAAGGCTATGTACCGGCATATGATGCCACGGTTGTTCGAAGGCTACGCAAGGCAATGACTGTTTTGATGGGAAAAACAAACCTGGACGAATTCGGTATGGGCTCATCCACAGAAAACAGCGCCTTCGGCCACACAAGAAACCCAATAAACAAAGACTATGTGGCTGGTGGATCAAGCGGTGGATCTGCGGCTGCCGTTGCAGCGGGTGAGGCGGTATTCGCCATAGGGACCGACACGGGCGGATCAATAAGACTTCCAGCAGCTTTCTGTGGTCTGGTGGGAATGAAGCCGACCTACGGCAGGATATCCAGATACGGGATAGTTGCATATGCCTCATCCCTTGATCAGGTTGGATGCCTGACCAGATCGGTAGAAGACTGCGCCATGGTAATGGAGTCGCTTTGCGGTCATGATAAAAGAGACAGCACATCAGCTCCTTTGGCGTCCCCGCAGCTTGTCGAGAACCTGCAGACTGGAGTAAAAGGGATTAAGATAGGGCTTCCTGCTGAATATTTTGTAAAGGGTCTTGACCCCAGCATTGAACGGTCGGTTATGAATGCGGTATCAATTATCAGGTCTTCAGGCGCCGAAATAAAACAGATCTCGCTTCCCCACACCCCTTATGCCGTAAGTTGTTATTATCTGATAGCCACAGCCGAGGCAGGAAGCAATCTGGCCAGATACGACGGGGTTAAATATGGGTACCGCGCAGATGAGTCGTGCAAGGATATTGCCTCCATGTATGAGGAGACAAGGAGCAGAGGCTTTGGTAAAGAGGTAAAAAGGAGGATAATGCTTGGGACCTATGTTCTTTCATCAGGATACTACGATGCCTATTATGCAAAGGCGCAAAAGGTAAGGACCCTGATAAGAGAGGATTTTGAGAAGGCCTTCCGCGAGGTTGACTGCATATTAACTCCCGTATCCCCGACCCCTCCCTTTAAAATCGGAGAACGAATAGACGACCCCCTTGCCATGTATCTTGCCGACATCTACACGGTAGCATTGAACCTGGCGGGTCTGCCCGGCATTACACTCCCCTGCGGCAAAGCAGACGGACTACCCTTGGGGTTTCAGATAATAGGCAGGGCCTTTGATGAAGCGACAATATTGAGGGTTGGTTACGTGTATGAAAAAAATTCAGGGAGTTGATCCGATGGACTGGGAATTGATTGTGTGTTTTGAAGTCCACGTGGAGCTTGCTACAGCCACAAAGCTCTTTTGCGGTTGCCGGATCGGAACAGGTTTAGCTGCCAACAGCCTTATCTGTCCGATATGCACGGGCCAGCCGGGAACCCTTCCAACACTTAACAAAAAGGCTGTTGAATTAGCTGTACGGGCAGGTATGGCACTCAACTGCTCCATAAATGAAGTATCCCGGTTTGCCAGGAAAAACTACTTTTATCCGGATCTCCCGAAGGGATATCAGATCTCTCAATATGAAACCCCTTTCTGTGAAAATGGATTCCTTGAGATCGAAGGAGACGGCGGTCTCATGAGAAAGATTGGAATAAGGCGCATACACCTGGAGGAAGACGCCGGCAAGCTCGTTCATTCATCCGGTTCCCTCGAAGGTTCTGAAAACAGCTTTGTGGATTTTAACCGCTCAGGAGTTCCCCTTCTTGAAATAGTAGCCGACCATAACAGAGAGCCGATTTCTTCGACGACCGAGGCAAGACGCTATCTTGAAAGGCTCCGGCAGGTCCTTATTGACATAGGCATAAGCGAGTGCGCCATTGAGAAAGGCCAATTCAGATGCGATGTTAATGTCTCGGTTCGCAGGAATGGTGAAAAGGCTTTTCGCCCGCGCACTGAAATAAAGAACATTGGTTCTTTTAGATTTATTAACGAGGCTATTGAATACGAAAAACAAAGGCAGATAGAATTAGCTATTAAAGGGGCCCCTTGTTTCCAGGAGACTCGACTTTTCGATGAGGCAAGAAGAATAACGATCCCGATGAGGGGAAAGGAAAATGCCCCTGACTATCGCTATTTCCCTGATCCTGACCTTGTTGAGGTAACGCTTGGAAATGATTTTCTGGATTCAGTACGACGCAACATGCCTGATTTAATTCAAGGGCGTCTCTCTGAGCTTACCTGCGACTACGGCCTCTCAGAAGATGATGCGGGTTTGATTGCAAAGGACAGAAGGCTTTTCGAATACTTTGTGCGGGCATCGGCTAGGATCGTAAACAGAAAAAAACTGGCCGGATGGATTACCAGGGATCTTTTTTCACTTCTTAAGACAGCTGCGCTCGATATCTCCGCTAGCCCAGTATCGCCTGAGAAACTGTCTGAACTGGTTTCACTAATGGAACATGGTGAACTGACAGAGACCATGGGACGAGCGGTACTGAAAGAGATGTTTCAAACCTCAAGGGCTGCGACTGAAATCATTGAAAAAAAGTCCATGACCCCTATAACTGATATCGAGGCGCTCATAAGCGTCGTGCAAAAGGTGATAGCACAAAACCCCGATGCTGTGGATACGGTCCGCAGCGGCAAAAAGGAGACAATCAACTTCCTGGTGGGCCAGGCCATGCGTTTGACGTCCGGCAGGGCAGACGCCAGGGAGGTCAGAGATATCCTTATAAAGATCATCTTCCCTTAGGACTATGACGCCCTGGCATTTATTTAATGCTAAATTGAAAAACTTGCCTTGACTAACACCTTGTGCCAAAGTGGGTTATCAGGTTGACAATAAAGGGTGCAGGTACAATGCAAGGCGACTTAAGCGTTCATCAGCCTTCGATTTTCCAGTGGAAGGAGCCCCCAGACCGTATCGAATTGCAACGCGGTTCAATACATATCTGGAGGATGAGAATTAAAGAATGGATCTCCTGTCTTAAGTCTCTGGAGGAGATACTCTCCCAGGGGGAGTTAAGCAAACTTCAGAGCGCCAAAAACCCGTCGCGACGTGTGACCTACACCATCGGAAGAGGGATTTTGAGAATGATTCTGGAAAGATATACTGGAATCAACCCCAGCAATCTTGACCTTTACTACGGACCCTCTGGAAAACCCGCCCTCTCAAAGGAAAAGAATTGCAGAACACACTCCTTCAGTCTTTCCCACTCAGGGGAGTGGCTTATAATTGCAATAGGAATGTTAATTGACCTGGGAATCGATGTTGAATTCAAAAAAAAATCTCTAAGGGCACTTGATCTCTCCGAGAGGTTTTTCTCCCGCTGCGAGGCCCTTATGGTTAAAAATGCCGAAGTGGATCGCCGTACGGAGGTCTTCTACCGGATCTGGGTAAGAAAAGAGGCATGTCTTAAGGCCCTGGGAATCGGTCTTGTTCAGGGGATAAAAGATGTCAGGGTATGCTCCCTGGAATCACCTTCCATCTTGATCATGGATGATTTGCAGGAAGGCAATAGCAGGCACAAGACCTTGATATGCCAGGATCTCTTTGTAGCCCCGGAATATGCATCTGCCATCGCATCCTGGCCGCCTGCAACATCAATTTTTCAATTTGACGGGTATCGCACTTTTTTCTGAGATGAATGTAGGCATTCATTTGCCGACCTTTTTCCCGATCCGTTCATGATACCAATTTGCAACCGCCGGTGCCTTTTGAAAAAGATAAACCCCCACAAAAGCGGAAGCCAGGATGAAGATTCCGCTGATGACCCTCATCTGCGAAGGAGCAAGGCTTGCTATTATTGCCGAGAATTCTCCTCTCGAAACAAGGGAAAAACCGGCCCTGCAAGAAATCTTGGGAGTCAAACCAAACATCAGCCCACCGGCGTATCCTACAAGGATCTTTCCCGCAGCCGACCAGATCAGCACGAGTATCAGAAGCCAGACCATGGGTATGCCTTCCCCAAGGGATATGGTAGTGCCGAACCAGAAAAAAAAGAACGGCAAGGTAACATCCCTTACAGGGAGAATGAGGTGTTCAAGATCCGACGATTTTCCTGATTCGGAAAGCATTACACCGGCAAGAAATGCACCGAGAATCTCTGAAAGTCCCATGGACATGGCAATCCCTGCATAGAGCAAGGCTACTCCAATTGTCAGAAGAGGCATAAATTCCTTTTGAATGTGCCGGGATATAAATGAATTAAGTTTCTTGAATCCATAATGACCCATGGCCACGGCGCCTGCAACAAGAAGAAGGATCTTGCCCATTAGAAGCCCTGCGCTTGCTGCTGTCATTTCATCTCCGGTTGCCGCCTCTGCAATAAAGGATACAAGCAGGGGAGATATAAGATCTTCAAAGATAAGTAACGCAAGGATGAATTCAGCCTCAGGATTTGCGAGTCTCTTCTGTTCCTCCAGCATCTTTGCAGTTATGGAAGAGCTTGTAGCGTAGCAAACAGCCCCAAGAGTAAAAGCAGACATAGGAGCAAGCCCGAAGAGAATACCAAGCCCCATCGCCCCCCCAAGGTTTATTAGGACATCCATTAATCCCGCCGGAGCAACTCTCTTGGATACCTCCACCATCCTTTCCAGGGGGAACTCCAGCCCCAGGATAAAGAAAAGAAGCACTATTCCGATTTCTGCAGCCAGGT
>QZIK01000141.1 GCA_003599015.1 Desulfobacteraceae bacterium
GTCCTTGCGGCGGTAAATAGACCGGGCAACCAGAGAATCCTTAAGGCTGCTCTTGCCACAGACATGATGGGCATAAAGGCAGAGGATCTGGATCACGAGGCAGGAGAGAGATGGGATAGCTGGGCAGCCTCTTTCCAGTACTATCGCGAGGTTTGGGTTTCGCGAGGCTTTATGGCCATGTTTCGCAGGATATTGGAGGAGCATCAAGTCATTAAGCGGATTGCGGCATTGTCGTATGGAGAACGAAGAGCTACCAATCTGCTACATATTGCTGAGCTTCTTCAAAGGGCATCCTTGGAAAGAGGAAGAGGAATTGAAGGGCTCCTAAAATGGTTTGGGGAAAAGAGACAGTCCGAAACAGCAAGAAGCGATGAATATCAACTTCGCCTTGAAAGTGATGAGAAAGCAGTACAGATAGTCACTGTTCACAGGAGCAAAGGTCTTCAATATCCGGTTGTATTTTGCCCCTTTATGTGGGACGGAATTTCACAGGGGAAAAAAAAGGATAGCCACGTAATTTTCCACGAAGGGGACCATAGACTGATTTTGGATCTTGGTTCTGAACAAATTGAAGAAAACAGACTCAAGGCGGAAAAGGAGGCAGTAGCTGAAGAGCTTCGGCTTCTCTATGTGGCGGTAACAAGGGCATGCAATCGCTGCTATCTTGTTTGGACTTCCAAGGACTTGACCCCGAGATCCTCCCTCGACCTCCTTCTCGATGGACTGGAAGCAGAGGTTGAAAAGTTTGACGGAAGCTCATTTTTCAGCCGGCTTAAGGCACTGAGCAAAAGGGCCAAGGGCTCTATCAGGGTCCAGGACATGCCCGAAGGATCTACCCTCTCCGTTACGTATTCCAAGGGAAGATCATCCCTTTCATGCAGGTCTTTTGGGGGTGTTGCTGATAATTACAGCAGGATTGCAAGCTTTACATATCTTGCCGGAGCGCCTTCAAGAGCCGATTCGAAAGACCTGGACCATGCAGCAGCGGATTGGAAAAGCCTTGCAACAGACGAAGACAATCAACTAGTAACCGAACTCCCTGAAGAGCAGACCGCTCAGCAAGTTTTGCAAGGTCTTTCATTCAGTTCGTATCCTTCAGAGGCATATGGGTTTCTTGACTTTCCACGTGGACCGGCAGCCGGGATTTTCATACATGATCTTTTTGAAAGCATGGATTTTCAACCAGAGGCTGAGGAGAATAGAAAGTCGCTTGTGAGGCAAAAACTTCTCGATCATGGCTTTCAGGATTTCTGGGGGGATACAGTGTGTGCTATGGTCGAACGGGTTCTCGATGCGCCTCTGCTGGATGATGTATGTGGGCTGAGGCTTTCTGCAATCAGGCGGGATAGCCGTAAAAGCGAAATGGAGTTTTATTTCCCTCTTAATGACATCTCCCCTGGAATCCTAGCAAAGACCATATCCCCGTTTACGCGTTCTGGAATCCGTTCAGCCTTAAACAGGGCTAATTTTGAAGAGGGCTTGCCGGATGACCTTCCTTCCAGGATAAAGGAATTAGGGTTTCATCGTGTCAAGGGTTTTATGAGGGGATTCATAGATCTCATATTCTGTTTTGAAGGAAAGTATCACATTATTGACTGGAAGAGCAATTATCTTGGGGCAGGGCCTAGGGCATATGGTCGGCAAGGACTTGAAAGGACAATGGCAGAGCACTGCTATCACCTTCAATATCTGCTTTATGTAACGGCCCTTCACCAATTCCTTGGTTTCAGGGTTCCGGGTTATGAGTACGAAAAACACTTCGGTTATGTCTTTTATCTTTTCCTGAGAGGCATGGATCCACGAATGGATCCCGAATCGGGTATTTATAGATGCAGACCGCCCCTTGAGCTTGTGGAGCGACTATGTGGGGCAATGATTCCAAACACATAAGAGACAGGGCATTCTTTTCACCCCTGGATCTGCATTTTGCCCGCTTCATGGAAGAACTTAATGGCGGGCCATCAAGAGAGATTAACCTGGCAGCGGCCCTGGCAAGTCGTTCCACCAGGGAAGGAAATGTCTGCGTGGACCTGGCCAGTCTTTCTGAAGAGTTCATCCGGGAAGGAGGGAAGAGGTGTCCGAATTTTAAAGATTGGTCCGATACGCTTATTAAAAGCCAGGTTGTCGGCAGACCTGGCGATTTCAAGCCGCTGATCCTGGATGAGACCGGAAGGTTGTACCTATACAGGTACTGGGATTATGAACGGAAACTTGTTGAAGGGATTGTCGACAGGGCCGTTAAGGGTGAGGATAAGCCTAGTGCATTGTTGGGCCGGCGTCTAAATAACAGCTTTCCGGGAGGAGAAAAAGGAGAGACAGATCTGCAGAAGGTCGCAACCTTTGTAGCCCTCACTCGAAAATTTTGCGTAATATCAGGAGGTCCTGGGACCGGAAAGACACATACAATGGCAGGTTTGCTGCCAATGGCTGTCGAGCTGTTCGGGGGAAAGGGCTTCAGGATAGCTCTCGCTGCACCTACCGGAAAGGCTGCAGCCAGGATGCAGAAATCCATGGCAGATCTCATGGGTCACTATGCGGCAAGAGGCAGCTCTGCTGAATTTTCCGAAGCCGTGATCAGTGCGATACCCAAGCAGGCATCCACTATCCATCGTCTTCTGGGGGCAGCCCCAGGATCTCCTTATTTCCTTTACAACAGCGCTAATAAACTTTCAATTGACATGCTTATTATAGATGAGGCCAGCATGGTGGATCTTGCTCTAATGTCAAAGCTCATCCAGGCTCTTCCTTCCCATGCCAGGTTCGTCCTTCTCGGGGACAGAAACCAGCTTGCATCTGTGGAGGCGGGGGCGGTACTGGGGGATATCTGTTACGGCATGGATCTGACGGGTCTTTCTGAAGAATTAACAAGTTCATACGAAATTACGACAGGGGACCGGTTTCTCAATACAGACCTTAAAAGTCAACGTTTTGGTATAACAGAAAAAATAACAGGTCTTAGAGACTGCATGATTGAGCTTGAAAAAAATTATCGCTTCGGCGCGGCAAGTTCGATTGCCGCCTTGAGCCTTGCTGTAAAGGAAGGGAGAGGTGAAGATGCAATTGCAGCTCTTAAGAGCGCAAGGTCGGAGGGGCCCCTGGACTGGATGCCCGTCCCCGAGAATAAGGCGTTCAAGGATGCAATAAGATCCTTGGTGCGCGATGCCTGGCCGTCTTATCTGAGATGTGAAGATCCAGTGGAGATGTTAAGATACTTTGATGAATTTCGGATTCTTTGCGCTGTGAGAAAGGGCCCGCAGGGTGTGGAAAAGGTAAACGCCCTTGTGGAGGAGATCCTTTGGGAAGATAGACTGATAGACTCAGGAGGCCTCTGGTATAGCGGAAGACCCATCCTTGTAACAGGAAACGATTACTCTTTGAGGCTTTACAACGGTGATTTGGGGATTGCTTTTTCTGGAGGTGAAGGCAGGGGGGAACTCAAGGTCTTTTTTGCTTCTGCTGAAGGAGGGGTTAGATCCATATCACCACATCGCCTCCCTTCCCATGAAACGGCGTTCGCCACCACCGTTCATAAAAGCCAGGGATCGGAATTCAACAAGGTTCTTCTTATTCTTCCTGAACGAGATAGTCCTGTTCTTACCAGAGAGTTGGTTTATACGGGACTGACCCGCGGCAGGAAGCGTGTTGTTTTGTGGGCTGAAGAGGAGATCGTTAGGACCGCAATTTCCAGAAGGATAGAACGCGCGAGCGGGCTGAGAGATGCCCTCTGGGGAATAGGTAGCTAGGGGGCGGATGGCCCTTGTGTTCTATGTTCAAAATACTCCTTGATTCAAACTGTTATGTGGTACGGTTGTCTATGTTGAGTTGCCGGATTTAGAGATGAAATGATTTGTGCACTAATGGAAACTATGAGACAATGAAACGTCTTTGGGCCTGAAGCGACTGCAACAATTCCATTTATAAAGGAGAATACCTATGGCCGACTATGTCATTGTTGGAAACGGGGCAGCGGGGACTACTGCGGCGGAGCATATCCGCAAACGAGATAAGCAGGTAAGAATAAGCATAATTTCCGATGAGGAAATACCTTTCTACTGGCGGATAAGGCTGAATGAATACCTTGCCGGAGATATCGGTGAAAAAGAGCTGCTCGCAAAAAAGGCGGAGTGGTATGAGGATAATAAGATTGATTTAAGGCTGGGTGTGCGTGTCGAAGGCGTTGGCAGTGATGGAAGCGGTCTTGTGACCTCCGGCGGGGAGAGAATATCCTTTGATAAGCTTCTTGTTGCAACCGGCAGCCGATCCTTTGTACCCCCCATAAAAGGTGCGGACAAGAACGGTGTCTTTACCCTGAGGTCCTTTAGAGATGTAAAGGAGATATCGGCCTGGGCAGGCAATATCCAGGAAGTCGTCATTATTGGAGGAGGACTCCTTGGACTTGAAGCAGGACATGCGCTCAGAAAACTGGGACTTTCGGTTGCCGTGGTGGAGTTCTTCCCAAGACTTCTCCCCCGACAACTGGACGTTGAGGGTGCTTCAAGACTTCAAGACATTATGGAAAAGAAGGGGTTCTTCTTCAGGTTGGGGGCTAAGACCAGCCACATAACAGGGGAGGACTCCGCTCAGGGGGTGGTCCTGGAGGGCGGAGAACTGATTCAGGCAAGGATGGTTATTATTTCAGCAGGGGTACGTCCGGATCTGAGGCTTGCCAAAGCCCTTGGGCTGGATACGGATAAAGGCCTCAAGGTTGATGAGACCATGAGGACCAGCAGGGATAATATCTTTGCCGCCGGGGATGTTGTTGAGTTCAAGGGTGTGACCTATGGCATATGGCCGGCAGCCCTGGATCAGGGGCGGATTGCGGGAATCAATATGACCGGCGGCAGCGAGTATTACAAAGGCACCACCATGGCCAACACTCTCAAGGTTGCAGGAATTGATCTGGCATCTGCCGGAGATATAGATGCCGATGGAGGTAGTGAGTCTGTCCTCAGGGTAGATGAAGGAGTTTACAAAAAGATCGTTTTCGAAGAAAACCGTATTGTAGGGTGCATAATGCTTGGAGATACTAAGGGATTCAGTTCTATTACCAAACTGATGGCAGATAAAAAAGATGTGTCCCAGGTAAAGGATAGTATCTTGAAGGAAGGTTTTGACTTTAGAAAGCTCTCCAATTTCTAAAGGGAGCCGAAGGCCCGTGCGAGAGATGAGAGCAATCCTTGTTTCAACAGGAGATCCTGCAGCAGCGCAGATAATCAAGGCTTCTTTTAGAGGAGAATATAAGGTTGATACAGCCTTGAACAGGGAGACGTGCGCGAGTCTATTTGCCCGCTCCCGTTATGATTTCCTCTTCATTGATCTTGAATTTCTCGAGCCTGGAGAAGATGCCTCCAGCGGCAGGCCCAATTATGGTCAGGCGCTTCAACGATACTGGCAGGTTATGCCCAATGTGGAAATAGTGGTGATGGGTCCCCAGGACAGAATCAGGGATGCTGTTATGGCTGTTAAGGCCGGGGCCAGCAACTATATCACTTACCCCATTCACGCAGATGAGCTGCGTTTCATGACTGACAGCATTTATCAGGCCAGCTTGATGCAATCAGAGCTTAATTACCTCAGGGATAGGTTTTGGCACGTTGATTCACTGGAGGTAGTAAAGACAAAAAGCCCCGCTATGATGAAGGTATTTGAGAAGGTTCGCTCGGTGGCTCCTACAAAGACTAATGTTCTTATAACAGGAGAAACCGGCACAGGCAAGGGCATGCTGGCGAAACTTATACACCGGCACAGCAACAGGGCCAATGCGCAGTTTATAACCGTTCACTGCGGAGCTATCCCTGACAGCCTTATCGAAAGCGAACTGTTCGGACACGAGAAAGGAGCCTTCACTGGCGCCGACAGGAGGAAACTGGGAAAATTTGAGATCTCAAACAAGGGAACTATCTTCCTGGATGAAATAGGTACCATAACTCCTTCAGCACAGATCAAACTGCTGCAGGTACTTCAGGACCGGACCTTCCAGCGGGTAGGCGGTGAAGTGACCATAGAGGCTGATGTAAGGGTTATAGTAGCTACCAACAGTGATCTGAAGGCCATGAGCGATGGGGGTCTGTTTAGAAAGGATCTCTACTACCGTCTTTGCGTTTTTCCCATAGAGGTGCCTCCTCTCAGGGAAAGAAAGGAGGACGTGCCGCATCTTGCGGAGTATTTTCTTAAAGATCTCAATAAGATGTATTCTAAGGGCATATTTAAGATTGATCCCAGAGTACTGGAGGCCTTTGAACTTTATAACTGGCCGGGAAATATCAGGGAGCTTGAGAACCTTATGGAGAGAGCATATATACTTGAGAATTCGGCGATGCTTACCCCTGATGGGTTTCCCGGCGAGATCTTTGCCGGAGAAGGGAAGGCAGTTCTTCCCCAGGTTGATGTATCTTTGCCGATCTCGACAGTGAGGAGAAAAGCGGTGGAAGCCGTTGAGATTGCATATCTAAAAAGCCTTTTGTCCAAGCAGACAGGTCGGATGAGCAAGTCTGCTTTGGCGGCAGGAATAACTACAAGGCAGCTCCATAAGCTCCTCACCAAGTATGGAATCAGAAAAGAGGACTTCAAGTAGGCACAGGGGAGGGGGACCATGAATAAGGTGTTTATATCGGAAAAGAGCGATGCCTGGAGAAAGGTTCTTACATCTGCCTTGGATGAAGATTTTCAATTGACGATTTGGCCTAATGGTAAGGATTTTTTTGAGCTCCTGAAGAGTGAATATTTCCACGTTATTATCCTGGACATGGAGGACTCTAAAGAGGAGAATTTTGATCTCCTGAGATGGATAAGGTCGTCTATCCCTGCCACGCCGGTTATAATGACAAGCGCGGTGGATAAGACAGAACTTGTTGTAAAGGCAGTAAAACAGGGGGCATTTGACTTTCTTGTTAAGCCGTTTTCTGCAGCAAAGTTGCGCCATTCTGTGCAGCAGGCACTTGAGAACAGAAGTCTGCGAAACGAGATTGAATACCTGCGGCACACCCAGGATATTGTTTATGACTTTGGCCGAATAATCGCTTTCAGCCCTGTGATGAAATCCGTTATCAACACCCTCAAGAAATTTGCCCAGACTGATTCAACAATACTCCTTACAGGCGAGACCGGCACAGGTAAGAGCTTTCTCTCAGGAACGATCCACTTTAACAGCAGAAGAAGAGATAAACCTTTTATCCATATTAACTGTGCAAACATCCCGGAAACCCTTCTCGAGAGCGAACTCTTCGGTCATGAGAAGGGGGCCTTCACAGGCGCCAACAAGCTGAGGCTGGGGCGGTTTGAACAGGCACATGGCGGAACAATATTTTTGGATGAAATCGGCGAGATAAGCCCGGCAATCCAGGCAAAACTCTTGAGGGTCCTAGAGGACAGGTCTTTTGAGCGAGTCGGAGGCAACAGAACTATCCATTCCGATGTCAGGGTAATAGTTGCCACAAATAGAAATCTAAAAGACCAGATAGAGGCCGGTAAATTTCGCCATGATCTCTATTACAGGATCAACGTGCTGTCACTGAGACTGCCTCCTCTGCGGGAAAGGACCCAGTGTCTGGAACCTCTTTCCTACTGGATCCTGGAGAAGGTCTGCGCAGCTCTCAGAAAGAGGATACCAGGGTTTACAATGGAATGTATGGAGTGGATAAAGGCTTACACCTGGCCTGGAAACATACGGCAGCTTTCCAACATGATAGAAAGGGCTGTGATACTTGAGGAAGGCGATGTCATAGGGCGTGAAAGCATAATGGTTGCAGATCAGGAAGGTTCCCTCGTAACCCCAATCTCAGCGCATGATTCCGTGAGTAAGGAACACACGCTGATAAGCATTCCCGGCGGTATAACTCCTCATACACTGGAGGCAAGGGAAAGAGAGGCAATAATATCAGCTCTCGATAAAAGCCTGTGGATACAAAAGGATGCTGCTCTTTTTCTAGGAATCAGTCCCCGCGCTCTTAACTATAAAATCAAGAAATTCGGAATTACCCATGAAAGATGGAGAAAGCACAGGCCTTGATAAAGATCCACGGTTTTTATCCGGTTTGAGGTGCCTTAATCTTATGAGTCTCTTAATGTCTTAAAGGTTAGGCTTTATTGCCGTTGAGCTTAGATTATTGATTTATCTTTGTTAGGGGGGTGAAATAATGGGTTTAAACTGCATATTGCCAAAAGCAGCTAAGTTGTACCCTAAATATGAGGCTATGGTATGCGGTTCTGTCCGAATGACCTATGAACAATTTGCACAAAGGGTCTGGAGGCTATCAAACGGACTTTCTTCCATCGGGTTTTCGCGGGGAGAAAGATTGGCAATTCTTCATGAAAACTGCCATGTTTACTTGGAGACATATTTTGCGGCGGCACATCTCGGACTCATTCTGGTGCCGCTTAACTACCGCCTTTCTCCGCGCGAACTTGCAGCAATACTGGAGGACAGCGGTTCCTCGGCCATGATTGTTCAAAGGGCATTTGAGGACAAGGTAAAGGATCTTCCCCCTCTTCCAGCCACGGAAAGAATAATCTGGACCCAGGGTGATCCTTCACAGGTAATGTGCAGGGAAAGCGAAGGCTATGAAGCCTTACTTGCCCGTTCATCCGAAGAAATGCCGGAGGAGATTTCCTTGGGTGACGCAGATGTTGCGCATCTTTATTATACCAGCGGGACAACAGGGAGGCCCAAGGGAGTTATGTTGACCCACGGTAACGTAAAGAGCCATGCCCTTGGCACTATCGCGGAACTGCGGATTTGTGACTGCGATAACTGGTTTCATGTCGCCCCACTTTTTCATCTCGCGGATGCCTGGGCTACCTTTGCCATAACCTGGGCAGGTGGGAAGCACGTGGTGGTTCCATCTTTCGATCCTGAAACTGTTCTCAGGCTTATCCAGGAGGAGAAGATTACAATAACCAATCTTATCCCAACCATGCTGAACATGATGGTCAATCATCCAAGGGTTGCTTCTTTTGACTATTCAAGCCTCAGGGTTATAATGAGCGGAGGTGCTCCCATAGCACCTGAGACTGTAAGAAAGATAATAGACGCATTTAAATCCGACTACATTCAGACCTATGGAATGACGGAGACCAGTCCCTATCTTACAATGTCCATTCTCAAAAAACACTTGAAGGATCTTCCATGGGGGCAGCAGCTCGGATTCAAGGCCAAGACCGGAAGGGAATTCATCAATGTGAGTCTCAGGGTTGTGGATGATCTGGGCAATGATGTGGCACTTGATGGTAAGCAGGTTGGAGAGATCATAGTGAAGGGCGACACCGTAACGCCGGGCTACTGGAATCTTCCGGAGGAGACGAAAAAGGCAATAAGGGATGGATGGCTCTATACTGGAGATCTCGCGGTGATGGACATGGAGGGCTATGTCAATATAGTTGACCGCAAGAAGGACATGATCATTACTGGGGGAGAAAATGTTTACTCAACGGAGGTTGAAAATGTGTTATACATGCACCCGGATATCCTGGAGGCAGCAGTGATCGGAGTGCCCGACGCCCACTGGGGGGAGAAGGTAAAGGCCTGCGTTGTTCTCAAGGAAGGAAGGCATGCTACAGAGCAGGAAATTATATCCTTTTGTAAAGCCCATCTTGCCTCTTACAAATCTCCAAAGGAGGTTGAGTTCCTCCACGCCCTTCCAAGAACCGGTTCAGGGAAGATATATAAGAAGGGACTGAGGGTGAGTAAGGAGTGAAGCTCCGGCCTCTCCAACATTTGCTTTGCAAGGAAGAGTGAGTATGTGCTAACCATATGAAAATAAGGAGTAACAGGTGGGATGACCACTACACGCGAAAAGCCAGGGAGGAGAACTGGCTGGCAAGATCTGTTTACAAGCTGAAGGAAATTGACTCAAAATTCAGAATCCTCAGAAAGGGAGACAGGGTGCTGGATCTGGGTTGCTATCCTGGTTCGTGGTCTCAATACGCGCTGAAAAAGGTTGGACCTTCGGGAACTGTAATTGGATTGGATCTGGTTGCACCTGAAGGGTTTTTTTATCCCAACTTTAGATTCCTGGGACTTGATGTTTTTGATGTGGAACCCATCTCTTTAAAAGAGGAATTGGGTGAGGTGGATGTGGTGTTAAGCGATCTTGCACCTTCTACTACAGGGGTGAAGAATACGGATTCGGCGCGATCAATGAACCTTGCCGCTAAGGCATTTGAGATAGCTGAGGCAGTGTTGAGAGGGCAGGGATATTTTGTCTGCAAGGTATTTGAGGGAGAAGACATGAGCAGGTTCAGATCGTTGGTTTCAAGCAGGTTTGGGGGCGCCAGACTTCTTAGGCCGGCCGCGACCAGAAAAAGAAGCAGGGAGGTTTATTTGATAGGGTTGGGGGCTGTTCGGTCAAAGGTTTTGCCAGGTAACGGGGAATGCCATCCGGCAGGAGAGCCGGAGCAACCTTAAAGGGAATGATCAAGGAGGGGAAAATGTCAGGTCACTCAAAATGGAGTTCGATCAAACACAAAAAGGGCGCTGCTGACGCAAAGCGAGGAAAGATCTTCACGAAACTGATAAGGGAAATCACGGTTGCGGCCCGCATGGGCGGGGGAGACCCTTCGGGTAATCCGCGTCTTAGGTCCGCTATTGCTGCTGCCAGGGCCGAAAATATGCCCAAGGAAAACATCGAAAGGGGCATTAAGAAAGGTACCGGTGAGCTTGAAGGCGTCAGCTATGACGAGGTAACCTACGAAGGTTACGGGCCTGGCGGAGTGGCGGTTCTTGTGGATTGCCTTACGGACAACAGAAACAGAACAGTGGCTGATCTTAAACATATATTTGACAGGAACGGCGGAACGTTAGGTGAACCTGGTTCAGTGTCATATAGGTTCAAGAAAAAAGGTGTTATAGCCATTGAAAAGAAGGCTGTTGATGAGGACCGGCTCCTTACGGTGGCCCTGGATGCGGGGGCCGAGGATGTAAAGGATGCCGGCGATCAGTTTGAGGTGATATGCGTTCCGTCGGATCTTGAGATTATAAGGACTGCAGTGGAACGGGCAAAGATTCCGTTTGTGTCATGTGAGGTAAGTAAAATACCTCAGGACACCATAGCCCTCGAAGGCAAAAAGGCCCAGCAGATGGTAAGCCTGGTGGATGCGCTTGAAGATCACGATGATGTAAGTAATGTTTATGCAAACTGTGATATTCCCGACTCAGTTATGGAGGGCCTGGGCTGATGATTGTACTTGGGGTTGACCCAGGCTCACGTGCTACCGGTTATGGATTGATTGAAAAAAAGGGGGGTACTCTAGGCTGCATAGCGGCCGGAGAAGTTAAATGGTCCAGTGAAGTCCCTTTTTTCGAAAGGGTCCACGGGATCTATAGGAAGATGGTGGAGATAATGAGGCGATTCGAGCCTCAGGAGATGGCCATAGAAGATGTTTTCTTTTCCAAAAACGCGAAGAGCTCCTTGAAGCTCGGGCATGCCAGGGGTGCTGTTCTTGTTGCTGGTGTAGAATGCGGTTTGCGAATTTTTGAGTATAGTCCTCTTGAGATAAAAAAGGCCGTGGCAGGATTTGGCGGTGCAGGAAAGGAACAGGTCCAGTCCATGGTCAAATGCCATTTAAGGCAGGACAGCATCTCCAGTCTTGATGCATCGGACGCTCTGGCAGTGGCAATATGCCATTTGAACTGGGTGCGCTATGAATATGAGGCAGGAAGGGTTTCCAGAACATGATAGGGTATCTGAGCGGCATTCTGCTTCATAAAACCCCCCAGGGTGTAACCGTGGACGTTAACGGAGTGGGCTACGATGTTGTTGTGCCTCTGTCAACTTTTTATAATCTTCCTGATGTTGGCGGCAGGGTGAGACTTTTCATTCATACACATGTAAGGGAAGATGCATTGGTGCTTTTCGGTTTTCAATCCCCTCTGGAGAAACAGATATTTCTTATGCTGACTTCCGTGTCCGGGATAGGTCCCAGACTTTCCATTAACATACTTTCAGGAATTGGTCCTGATAAGCTTCTGGATGCCGTCGCAAAGGGAGATAGCGCAAGACTGCAGGCCATTCCCGGAATAGGAAGAAAGATCGCGGAAAGGATTGCCCTTGAATTGAGGGAAAAGGCCCGGCGTATCTCAGATGCTGAGGATGATCGTCAGACCGCTGCTTCTAAGGTTGAAGGGGCGGTCAGGGACGATGCCCTTTCGGCCCTTGTCAACCTTGGATATGCTTCCAAAGCGGCCAGGAATGCCCTGGAAAAGACCATTGCCCGTATGGGCGACGCTGGGCTTGAAACCCTTATACGCGAAGCACTTAGGATTATATAAATATGGGCAGGGTTTTGAGTTAGACATGGAGGATAAGATTAAATCCGGTTTGGGGGTCTTATGAGCGATAGGGTTATAGACCCCAAGATCACGGTGGATGAGGTATGCACCGACAACAGCCTCAGGCCTCGGACACTGAAGGACTATGTAGGCCAGGATGAAATCAAAAGAAACATGCGCGTCTTCATAGAGGCTGCAAAAGCGAGGGGCGAGGCGCTGGACCATGTACTTTTCCACGGCAGCCCGGGACTGGGCAAGACCTCTCTTGCCAATATAATAGCAAACGAGCTGGGAGTTGGGATCAAGAGCACCTCAGGCCCGGTCATTGAGAAGGCCGGGGATCTGGCAGCGATACTAACCAGCCTCAATCCCATGGATGTCCTTTTCATAGATGAAATTCATAGGCTTAACCACGTGGTTGAGGAGATTCTATATCCGGCTATGGAGGACTATAAACTGGATATAATCATAGGCCAGGGCCCGTCGGCCAGGACAATGAAGATACCTCTCCAGCCCTTTACCCTTGTAGGGGCGACCACGAGGGCGGGGCTCCTTACTCCTCCGCTGAGGGACCGTTTCGGCGTGGTTATGCGCCTGGAGTTTTATGATCCAGGGGACTTAAAGGAGATAATTGCCAGATCTGCCGCCTTGTTATCAATATCAATAACCGAAGAGGGGGCCATGGAAATAGCCAAGAGGGCCAGAGGCACTCCTCGAGTTGCCAATAGGCTGCTAAGAAGGGTAAGGGATTTCGCGGAAGTCGAAGCCGACGGCGTCATAAACCGGGAATTGGCGGACAGAGCTTTAAGTCTGCTGGAGGTAGATAAGGAAGGCCTCGATAAGATGGACAGACATATCATGATCACCATAATAGAAAAATTTCAGGGAGGTCCTATAGGATTAAACAGCCTTTCGGCAGCCGTAAGTGAACAGAAGGATACTCTGGAAGACGTCTATGAGCCCTTTTTAATACAGCAAGGCTATATAAAAAGGACCCCTCAGGGCAGAGTTGCAACAAGAAGGGCATATCTGCACCTGGGGTTGAGGCCGCGGAGAGAGGATGCTGAGACCCAAGGCGGGCTTTTCTAATTTTCTAATTCTTGATCACAACGTGTTTTTACCTTGACAGAGATAGCACTCTAAAGGTAAATCAGGCAACCTGATGCTGCCCAACTCGGAGGGTGCCCCATGGATATTTTGATTCAGATAATTATCACAGGGATTGCCACAGGAGGGGTATACGGCCTTATCGCCCTCGGATTTGTCCTGATCTATAAGGCAACAAGCATCGTCAACCTCGCCACCGGGTCTTTCATGACCCTGGGCGCCTTTATCTGCTTTACATTTATTACTGCTTTGAAATTCCCCTTCTGGGCAGCCCTGCTGGCTACACTTGTGTGCTCAGTCCTTCTGGGCATAATCCTGGAACGGATGATACTGAGGCAGCTTATCGGGGAGCCTATCATTTCAGTGGTCATGGTGACTATAGGACTGGCTATAGCCATGCAGGGGCTTACTCATATGATATGGTCGCCGGAGTATCGTTCTTTCCCTGAGATCTTTCCTCCCGATCCGCTGGATCTTGGTTTTGCAGTGGTTCCGTCTGGTCTTTTGTGGGGTTTTATATTTGCAGTGGCGGGGATGGCTTTCTTCTTGTTATTTTTCAAGTTTTCCCGTACGGGTGTCTCCATGCGCGCAACGGCAAACGACCAGCAGGCGGCTCTTTCCATGGGAATAAGTGTAAGGCGCATTTTTGCCCTTTCCTGGAGCTTTGGGGCCCTGGCTGCCTTTGTAGGGGGTATCGTCATAGGAAACATGAGCGGTATCAGCATTTACATGGGCGATATTGGTCTCAAGGTTCTGGCGGTTATAATCCTTGGAGGTCTCGACAGTATTACGGGCGCAATAGTGGGAGGGTTTATTATAGGCATACTGGAAAATCTCGCCGGACTTTACCTTGATCCTGTTTTTGGAGGCGGGGTTAAAGCCGTCGCACCATTTTTTATTCTCGTCCTGATCCTTATGATAAGACCTTACGGACTTTTCGGCAAAGAAACCATAGAAAGGGTCTAGAGGAAGGGGAGCCTGGGCTGCCTATGCGTTGTGCGGATTTTAAAGAAAGCTATGTAAAGGACGAGGAGATCTTTCAATCTCTTTTTGTAAAGTGTTGGCTTGCGGCCTTCCTAATCTTTCTTCTCCTGTTTCCTCTCTTCGCGAATTCCTATGTGCTATATTTTGCAAATATGATCGGCTTTGCTGTCATAGCCTCTGTTGGACTCAATCTGCTGACAGGTTTTACAGGGCAGATCTCCCTGGGGCACGCCGCATTTGTCGGCGTGGGAGGATATACCTGCGCCATACTTATGACACGCCTTGAAATGCCGTTCTGGTTTGCCCTTCCATGCGGTGGAATTGTGGCTGCCTTGGCCGGTCTCATAATTGGAATTCCATCCTTGAGGGTAAAAGGTCTTTACCTTTGTATGGCTACGTTGGCATCGCAGTTTATTTTCGAGTTCATATTTATCCACTGGGAATCCCTCACAAAGGGGATTCGTGGCATAAACGTTCCTCCCCCCAGGATCGGCTCCTTCGCATTTGATAATGAGAGGAGCTATTACTACCTCACCCTTGTATTCGCGCTACTGGCAGTTGTTTACGGCAGGAATCTTGTAAGGAGCAAGGTGGGGCGGGCCTTTGTAGCTATAAGGGATAGAGATCTGGCCGCTGAGATAATGGGAATAAGCCTGTTTCGGTACAAACTAACCGCCTTTGCCGTTTCTTCTTTTTATGCCGGAGTAGCCGGCGGTCTCTGGGTGTGCTTTTTGAGGATTGTCACGCCGGAGCATTTTCCGTTTCATCTCTCCATACAATACCTGGCCATGGTCATTGTCGGGGGATTAGGGAGCATATTGGGCTCCATATTCGGAGCTGTTTTTATGACCTTGATTCCAGAACTTTTGAACGTGCTCACAGGAAGTCTTAGAGAAGTATTCCCGACAGCAAGCAAACTGTTCATTCCTCTTAAAGAGGTGGTGTTCGGTTCGCTGATAGTAATCTTCCTTATCTTCGAACCAAGAGGACTTGCGGAGATCTGGCGCCGTATAAAGGCCTTTTTCCTGCTTTGGCCTTTTTCGTACTGAAGTCTTTTTTGGGGAGACTTGGGCAAAATGACGCCCTAGTTGATCATTGGCATCCGGGGGATTTTTCCGTTTGGAATACGGGGGTCTGGTGTTCCTGCGTGGTTATGAGTGTAACATTTATGAAAAGGCAGAAGGGGGTGATGAAAGAGCGGACAGGAGTATCTCCAACCAGAAGTTGGGGGAAAGGAAGTCTAATGTGGTGATGAGGCAGCGCCCTTTCCGGGTGCCACTTTGCTGATGGGATTATTGTTTAATCGGTCCGGAGGTAAGGATAATGAAGAATTGGTCTCGATGTATTATTTTTATTTGTTTTATTGGTTTGCTTTCACTGTTAATTGCTATGCCGATGCCTGTTGCAGCTCAGGGTGAGATCAAGGTGGGAGCGGTCCAACCCATTACCGGCAGATTTGCCTTTGCAGGAGTACACATAAATGACGGCCTTGCGGACGCCCTTGCAATGGCTAATGAAGAAGGCGGCATTGGAGGGAAAAAGATTAAATACATAATGGAGGATGGGACATACAATACGGATGTGGCCGTGGCTGCCTTTAAACGCATCATGACCCGTGACAATCCGATAATCATGTATGGAGAAAGTACAGGGCTGGGGAAGGCTATGGCCCCGGAGATCAAAGACCGTTACAAGGTATTCTACAGCTCGACGTCATTTTCCGGGGAGCTTGCAGATCCGGCAGTGAACCCATATGTTTTTGTGCCCGGCCCGACTTATGGTGACATGTTCGGCATCCTTTTGAAATACATAGCAAAGGAAAAGCCAGGGGCAAAAGTGGCTTTTTTTTACAGTGATACTGAATTCGGCAAAGACCCGGTACCTTACGGACGAGAGATGTGTAAAAAACTGGGACTTGACCTCGTGACTGAAGAGGTCGCAAAGGTTGGAGCGGTTGATATAGCATCGCAGGTGCTTAACCTCAAGCGAAAAAATGCTGAATACATTATATTCCAGGGTTTTGTGCTTTCTCCAGTACCTGAAATAATTAAACAGGCCAAGGACTACGGGCTCAAGGCCAAGTTTATGGGCACACACTGGGGTACAGACAAGATAGTCCTGGAGAAGCTGGGCCCGCTGGCTAATGATTACATGGGTGTTATGCCATATGCTTTCTGGTGGGAGACGGACAATCCTATAATAAAGAAACTCAGAAAGTGGAATGAAAAACACTATCCGGACATGAAATACAGGCCTACTTCCTATATGCAGGGTTTTTTTACCGGCCAGGTCTTTGTTGAGTGCCTTAAGAGGGCCGATAAGGCTGGCCAGTTAAACGGCGATGGTCTTGTCAAGGCGCTTCAGTCCCTTAAGGATGTAGACAGCGGAGGCATGATGTGCCGTCCTTATTCTGTGGTTAATAACAAAATTCCTTATGGAAGGGTTTTTAAGGGTAATGCGGAGAAAGGTATTTTTGAGCCTGTCTCCGAGTGCATGGAGATAAGGTAGATAGAGGCTCTGAGATTTTTGAAAACGATAACGCAGGCGGGCGGCGTATGCCGCCTGCAAAAAAAATTATTTAAAAAAACGGGTTTTCAAAATGACTCAATATAAGTCCCTGCCGGCGGTCCTTAAGATGAACGCCGAGAGATATGGTGACAGCCGGGTGGCCATAAGAGAAAAAGAGTTCGGGATATGGCAGTCGGTCACCTGGAAGGGTTACTTTGAGAATGTGAAGTCCTTTGCCCTGGGGCTGCACCAGATGGGATTCGGGCGGGGTCATAAGCTTTGTTACATGGGAGACAACAGGCCGGAGGGGCTTTACTCCGAGCTGGCTGCCCAGAGCCTCGGCGGCGCCATTGTGGGGGTATATCCCGACAGCCATCTTGAGCAGGTAGAATACATAATCAACCACTCGGATTCCACGTTTGTAGTGGCCGGAGACCAGGAACAGGCCGATAAGGCGCTTGCAATAAAGGAAAAGATACCCCATGTGGTCAAGATCATTGTGGATGATCCCAAAGGGATGCGCCATTACAATGACCCGGCTTTAGCCTATTTCAACGATATCCAGTCCATGGGGAGGCAGAATGCCGAGAAGGAGCCTGGTCTTTTCGATAGGATACTTGATACCGTTACACTTGATGATGTGGGAATGATCAATTATACCTCCGGAACAACAGGACTTCCCAAGGGAAGCATGATAACCCACAGGAACATGATAAGCGTAGCTACGGCCCAGAATCTTGTGGATAATGCCTCCGAGGATTTTGAATATGTGTCCTTCCTTCCATTGCCGTGGATAGGAGAGCAGGAATTCGGGGTCTACTGGGCCATTTTCAAGGCCTTTGCCGTCAATTTCCCCGAGAAGGTTGAGACAGTACAGGAGAATATTCGAGAGATAGGCCCCCACATAATGCTGGCCCCTCCAAGGATATGGGAAAGGATTTGCTCCGAGATACAGGTGAAGATAAGGGATGCGGTATGGATAAAGAGGCTGGCTTACAAGTTATTTCTCCCTGTGGGTTATAAAATGGCCGACTTCAGGCTCACTTCCGAAGAACCTTCAATTGGGCTGAAAATAGCAAATAAGCTGGCTTATATTTTTCTTTTCAGACCTCTCAAGAATTATTTCGGCCTCACCAGACTCAAGCATGTCTATACAGGTGGGGCTCCACTCGGCCCTGAGATATTCAAACTGTTTCAAGCCCTTGGGGTCAATATAAAGCAGGCATACGGGATGACCGAGCAGACAGCGGCCTCGGTGGTGCACAGGCTTGAGGATATTAGACTGGATACAGTTGGAGTTCCGCTTCCCGGACTTGAATTCAAGGTCTCCGATTCCGGTGAGCTCCTTTCAAGGGGAGATACCATTTTCAAGGGCTATTACAAGAATCCTGAGGCTACTGCCGCTGCCCTGGCTGATGGATGGTTTCACTCAGGGGATGCCGCTATCATTGATGATGATGGTCACATTATCATCATAGACAGGATGAGCGATGTTATGAAGCTTGCCGACGGCAGCAAGTTCTCGCCTCAGCTCATAGAAAACAAATTGAAATTCAGCCCTTATATAATGGATGCGGTTGTAGTCGGACAGGACAGACCCTTTATCACTGCCATGATAGCCATAGACATGGCCAATGTTGGCAAATGGGCGGAAGAAAACAAACTTCCCTATACCACCTTCACAGATCTCTCCCAGAAAGATGAAGTCTATGATCTGATAGCTGAGGAAGTTGAAACCACAAATGAGTCGCTCCCCAAGGTTGCGAGAATAAGAAGGTTTGTACTGCTTTACAAGCAGTTGGATCCTGACGACGATGAGCTCACCAGAACCCGCAAGGTGCGAAGGAAATTCGTGGCTGAGCGCTATAAAGATCTTATAGTTGCCCTTTACGGCGCCAGAGAAAAACTGGAGGTTGAGGCCGAGATACGTTACAGGGACGGCAAGGAATTCAGGATGAAGACCCACGTCACAATAAAGGAAGTGGGCCAGGCGGAATAGGACCGGCAGATGGCGGAAGAAAACGATTATCAGCTTTGGGTTGAAGATATACATCTTTCCTTTGGGGGGTTGAAGGCCCTTAATGGAGTAAGCACGGGCGTAAAAAAAGGAGAGATTTTCTCCATAATAGGCCCCAACGGGGCAGGCAAAACATGCCTTCTTAACTGTATCAACCGTTTTTATCATCCGCAAAGGGGAAGGATATTTTTTGAAGGCCGGAATATCACAAGGATCAAGACCAGCGCCATTGCTGAGCTGGGAATTGCCAGAACATTCCAGAATGTTGAGCTTTTTGCCCACATGACGGTTTTGGATAATATTAAGCTGGGTGCCCATATCCATTTGAAGTCAGGATCATTGTCCGGGGGAATATATTTCGGAAAGACGAGGCGGGAGGAGACTGCACTAAGAAAGCATATAGAGGAAAAGATAATAGATCTCCTTGAGATAGAACAGATTCGCAAAAAGGTTGTTCATGCACTTCCTTATGGCCTTCAAAAGAGGGTGGAGATGGCAAGGGCACTTGCCATGAACCCTAAAGTCCTGTTGCTTGATGAGCCCGCAACCGGAATGAACCTGGAGGAGACTGAAGATATAGCCCGTTTCATCCTGGATATAAACCAGGAATGGGGCGTTACGATCGTGCTGATAGAGCATGACATGGGGGTCGTGATGGATATATCCGACCGGGTCTGCGTGCTTGATTTTGGCACAAAGATAGCCGAGGGAAAACCAGATGCCATAAGACATAATGAAAAGGTAATAAAGGCCTATCTCGGAGAGGAAGACCTGGCATATTCGCGGCTTGGAGCTTGAAAATGGAACCTTTTCTTATTGTCAACAATATTGAAGTCATATACCACAATGTAATTCTGGTGTTGAAGGGAATGTCCCTCAAGGTTGACAGGGGCCAGATAGTAACTGTCCTGGGAAATAACGGCGCCGGAAAAACTACGACCCTTAAGGCTGTCTCAGGGCTATTGAAGTCTGAGGATGGTGAAGTGACGGACGGAGAGATAGTATTCAAAGGCGAACGGATTGACCGTAAATACCCTGAGGAAATAGTCCGCATGGGCATATTCCAGGTTATGGAGGGAAGAAGGGTATTTGACGAACTCACAGTTGAGGAAAACCTAATCGCAGGAGGTCATACCAATAGGAACAGGGGAAAAATGAAAAAGGACATAGAGATTGTCTATTCGTTTTTTCCCCGTCTGAAGGAAAGAAAAAGTGTTCTGGCAGGTTACATAAGCGGCGGCGAGCAGCAGATGCTTGTAATAGGCAGGGGGCTTATGTCCACACCCAGTCTGATGCTTCTTGATGAGCCGTCCATGGGGCTGTCCCCTCTTCTGGTTGGGGAGATCTTCAGAATCATCCAGCGGATCAACAAAGAAGAGGGGGTGAGCATTCTCCTGGTAGAGCAGAATGCAAGACTTGCCCTGTCCATTGCAGATCACGGCTATGTGATGGAAAACGGTCGCATTGTTCTTGACGACACTGTTGAGAAACTAAGGGAAAACGCAGACGTCAAGGAATTTTATCTGGGTCTCACTGAAGTTGGAAAAAAGAAGAGTTATCGTGATGTCAAGCACTACAAGCGCCGAAAGCGCTGGCTGACTTAAAAGGTTTGGCGGATAAAGATAATGCCTGAACTAAATCCTGACCACGTTGCAGCTATTTCCGAAACAGTAAATAACTGCCCATTTTTCAAGCTCCTTTCCATGGAATTAAAAGGCCTTGGAAGAGGCGAATCAATACTGGAAATACAGGTACAGGAAAAACACCTTCAACCCTATGGTATAGTCCATGGCGGCGTTTGTGCATCCGTAATGGACGCGGCAGTTTATTGGGCCGTATATGCAGCAGTGGAAAGATCTGCGGGACTCACTACCGTCGAGATCAAGATCAACTATCTGGCTCCTGTAAAGAGCGGAAGGCTGTTGGCGAGGGGAAGGAGCATTAAGGTAGGTAAAACCATCTGTCTTGGAGAGGCCTTCATAGAAAACGGGGATGGCGCACTGATTGCTCATGGTACGGGAACCTTAATGGTAATTGATTCCTTAGAGATTAAGGGACAGTCCCGGTTGCCCCCTAAATGGCTTGCTACTGAAAAGTAAACTATTCTACCCAATTGATAGCAGTAATGACTCACAAATAATTTTTGAGTTTTAATTGAACTTATAACTTAATATTAACCTCTTTTCCTGACGTATTTATATAATTTTTTATTTTTTTAAGGGGAATTCCCATGAAAATACCTCTTATATTCATTGTGTTTATTGCTATCTTGATATTGGGCAAGGCAGAGATATCAGATGTTGCGGCAGAGGAGCCTCAGGCCAAGAAAGATGCGGCAACTGCCGTTGATTACACAAGGGATACCGACGAAAGAATAGCGGCAATCCAGCGGCTTGGGACTTATGGTGAAAGGGATGCATCAGGGCCGCTGATAGCTATCCTTTTGGACAGGGCCGAAGAACAGGGACTACGGGCCTGCGCGGCCAGAGCTCTTGGAGAGGTAAAGGCGGATACAGCAGAGGCGCTGAAGGCCCTTGAAGAGGTATACAGGGAGCCTGGAGCAGGCAGCAATCTTCGCTACACAATACTTATGACCCTGGGGAATATGAAGGAACATGGAGCTATTGTAATCCTTAAAGATGCTCTTTCTGATGGTGATGCCATGATCCGATTTAAGTCGCTTCAGGCCTTGGGCAACCTGGGTCTGGGAGATGCTGTTGAAATTATCATGCAACACCTTGAAAAAGAGACAGACAGGCTGGTGAGGGCTGAGGGGGCAAGGGCCTTAGGGAGCTACAACAGCGATGTTTCCCAGGGATGTCTTGCCGGGCTTCTTATAAGCGACCCTGAGGCTGTTGTTCGGCTTAATGCAGCGCTGAGTCTGCTCAAGTTCGACTTCCTGATGCCAGGTGCGGAGTCTGCCCTTAAGGCGGCCAGGGAGGATGTTTCAATAATGGTCAGAGAAGCCGTGAAAGGAGTAAAGCCATGAGATACCCTTTAATGCTCGTCTGCTATGTCTTATTTCTGGCTGTTACGGCTCAAGGTTATGGGTATGAAAAGGGGGCAATTTTCTATCACTCCAGCAAAGGGGATATAATATACGGAAGGACAGCAGACCTTGTGATTCCCTGCTCGGTTATTAAAGCCGTGTTTGGTGAACTTAAATCAGGCCATGCCGGACTTTACATAGGTGATGGGAAAATCATCCATGCAGTAAGGGAGGGAGTTATAGAGACAACCTCTGAGAATTTTATTCCCCAGGATGATTTATCTGCTGGTGCAAAATTTATGGGCGCCAAGGTGCCCATGGATTACGATGACAAGGCAAAATGGCCGGCTGAGCGCAAGGACCAGCTTATCCTGGTGGCCAAGGAGCAGGTAGGAAAATGGTATGACCTTACCTTTCACAAACAGACAGGTCCTGACTCTGGGGATTTTACATGCGTTGGTTTGGTTGAATATGTTTATGAAAAAGCAGGCTATGATATCACCCCTTTTGGCTACTATCAGGGAGGTCCAGGGGGAAAGACATATACCCAGATATATAACTGTGAATCAACCCTTTTTCAGGACTGGGAAGGGATCAATACCTTTGCGGAAAAGGTGCAGTTTTCAAGATTTGAACATCCTCTCGATTTTAGCGCAGGTCTTGCCTATGATGGTGGAAAATATATGTTTTTCCCCTATACCCAGTATCTCCAGACAACCACGGTCCCTGTTGCCACAGATCCTGCAATTCCTGTATCAGGAGGCTCAGGCGACTCAGGAGGGAGCGGATGCTTTGTGGCTACTGCAGCATTTGGGTCGGTTCTTGATCCCCATGTGGAGGTATTAAGGAACCTAAGAGACAGATATCTGCGTTTTTCTTCTGTCGGGAGAAGTTTCATAAGGTTTTATTCCGCCTGGTCTCCTCCCATAGCCAGGGCGATATCCGAAAGCAATGTCCTCCGATTCATTGCAAAGGCTTTTCTCATACCCATCATAGGAGCCGGTTACATGGTTTCCTCTGTTGGGCCTTGGCCGAGCTTTGTGCTGTTCGCGGCTTTTCTTGGAGGTCTAGCGGCATTTTTTATGATCAGGAAAAGAAGATTTTTCACCGCTTTTAAGGGGTCACTGCCGGGATAGCTTTCGGAAAGGTGCATCATCTTTCGTCTGCAAGGCCCTGATAAATTCCGTTGAGGTTTCGACCTTCATCAAAGGGTAGAGGGGGTTTTTCCGATAGATCGAGAGGACCTGTTCGTGTATTTCCTCTGAGAATGCGGCCGAGCAGTCTGAAAGAAGCACTGCTTTGAAATCGTGGCACAGCGCGTCCATGACAGTTGTCAGGACGCAGAAATTGGTTGCAATCCCTGCTACAGCGCAGAGAGTGACTCTCCTGTCTTTGAGCCAGGTTGCCAGATCGGTTCGGAAAAAAGCCGAAAACCTTGGCTTTGAAAGCCATAGATCGCCGCTTTGCATGTCCAGTTCGTCCACCACCTCTGCTCCTTTGGTTCCTGCCAGGGAATGGGGCTTCATGCGGCCGGTGAAGATGAAATCCTCAGGCAGGAATGCATCCGTTGAGAAGACTACCGGCCATTCTTTTTTTCTGAATGTTCTTATGAGGGCGTTGAGGGGCGGTATGATCTTTTTTGCGTGATAAGTTATGGGGAGGTGCTTATCCTCTTCAAAATTATCCTTCACCATGTCAATTATTAGAAGAGCCGGTCTTTCATTGATTTTTTCTTTCATTTCGCATCCTCTTTATCTGAGCTGTCAGGAGGCCTGCTGCCTCGTCCACCTCATCTTTAGTGGTGTTTCTACCAAGGGTAAGGCGAATAGCCCCCATTCCGATTGGGGCTGGAATGCCCATGGCTGCCAGCACGTGTGATAGTTTTACGGAGCGGTCATGGCATGCTGCACCCGTTGAGGCCATAAGCCCAGGGATGCCGGCCAGGATTTTTGAGCCTTCAAGTCCTGGAACAGACACATGCAGGGTATTGGGGAGTCGCTCCACAGGATGGCCGTTTATAACAAGGTCCTCTATCTCACCGCTTAAATGTTCTTGAAGCCGGTCTCTAAGCTTAGCCATCATTTTCATGTCTTGATAAAGGGTTTTTTCCGCCCTTGAGCAAGCGGCCCCAAGCCCTGCCAAAAGGCCGGTGCTTTCCGTGCCTGCCCTTCTTCCCATTTCCTGTCCTGCGCCGTGGATAAGTGGGTTAAGTCTCCTTCCCTTTCTTATGTAAAGCGCTCCAACCCCCTTTGGACCATAGAGCTTATGCCCGGCAACAGTCAGAAAGTCAACTCTCAGGTCTTCAACATCAACCGGTATCTTCCCTACCGCCTGTGCTGCGTCAGTGTGGACAGGGATGCCGCGTTCCCCGGCCATCAAGGCTATTTCCTTTACGGGTTGAAGGGTTCCTGTCTCGTTATTGGCCAGCATTATTGATATAAGCCCCGTTGAAGGTTTAATAGCCATGCGTATATAGTCAGGGTCAACTCTCCCATAGCGGTCAACGGGTGCTATGGTCACCTCGACCCCCAAATCCATTAAGTATAATAGAGGATTAAGGATTGCCGGATGCTCCACCGCAGAGGTTATGATATGGAACCTTTCAGGCCGCCTGAAGTCCACCGATCCTTTCAATACCATATTGTTGGATTCGCTTCCTCCGCTTGTAAAGCAGATTTCTTCCGGCAGGCACCTCAAGAGGGATGAGGTTTGCTCTCTTGCCTTTTCAATTGCCTCCCTTGCCCTTTTTCCAATGGGATATGCGCTTGAAGGATTACCAAAGTTGTCTTGAAGATAAGATTTCATGGCAGCGGCGGCCTCGGCCGTGACCGGGGTTGTGGCATTGTGGTCAAAATAAAGGATTTTGGTTGTATTTTCGATCATAAGCCCCTCCCTCTCAGTCAGAACGGTCCACCCATCTTGAAAAGAGGTGGTTTCAAACCTTAAGATACTTGATAACATTGATTTCCAACGCAAACCAGAGGTAATTTGCAAGTTGACAATGGATGGCCTTAATGGTAAAGGTTCAGAGACTTCGAGAAACAGATATTTAACTGTGATTTTCTAAAATTTACATAAATGCCTTTTTACCACCGATAATATAATGAGGAGACAATCGATGGCAACTAGCAATGAAAAAAAATTTATTTTGTGGTTTAATGAAATAGGCATCGAGGATATCCCTCTAGTCGGAGGTAAAAATGCTTCTCTTGGAGAAATGTATCAAAAGCTTGTAGAAAAGGGAATAAAGGTTCCCAATGGCTTTGCCATAACAAGCTATGCATATCGTTATTTTTTAAGATATGCAGGGATAGAGGAGGAGATAAAAAAGGTCCTCAAGGATCTCGATACCCACAATATGGAGAATCTGGCAAGGAGAGGGCGTGAGGTAAGGGATATCATCGTGCATGCAGAGTTTCCTCCAGACCTGACCCATGCAATATACGGAGCTTACGACAAACTGGCAAAGCAGTTCGGCCAGGGGGGACAAGATAATCTGGATGTAGCCATACGATCCTCTGCAACGGCTGAGGATCTTCCTGATGCGAGCTTTGCCGGGCAGCAGGACACCTTCCTTAATATACGCGGAAAGCGGGCCGTTCTGGATGCCTGCCGCAGGTGCTTTGCAAGCCTTTTCACGAATCGGGCGATATCATACAGGCACGACAAAGGATTCGGGCAGTTTGAAGTATCCCTTTCAATCGCCGTTCAGAAGATGGTCAGGAGCGATTCAGCCTACTCAGGGGTTATGTTTTCCATTGACACAGAGACAGGGTTCAAGGACGCCGTATTCATAACTGCTGCATACGGGCTGGGTGAAAACGTGGTTCAGGGAGTGGTCAACCCTGATGAATATTATGTGTTCAAGCCTGCCCTACGTATGGGAAAAAAGGCAGTCATAGGAAGGAAGGCGGGCGATAGAGACATAAAGATGGTTTACTCCCTCCAGGACGATGCCAGGGTCAGGAACGTTCCTGTCACCTACCAGGAGAGACACCGCTATGTGCTTGATGACGATGAGATCCTTAAGCTCGCTGAATGGGCATGCCTTATAGAGGAGCACTACAGCAAGGCTGCAGGTTACTTCAAGCCCATGGACATAGAATGGGCAAAGGATGGAGACGGAGTTTCAGCCGGGACGGGCGAGCTGTTCGTGGTTCAGGCAAGACCTGAAACCATTCATTCCCAGAGGGACGTGAACACTTACGAGAACTACCATCTCCTGGAAAAAGGAGAGGCAATAGTGACGGGTACCGCAGTGGGCACCAAGATTGGCCAGGGGTCTGCAAAGGTTATTCATGCAACATCCGATATGCAAAGTTTCAAGCCGGGAGAGGTCCTTGTGACGAGCATGACCGACCCTGACTGGGAACCCATTATGAAGGTCGCATCAGGCATCGTCACCAATAAAGGCGGAAGGACCTGCCATGCCGCCATAGTTTCCAGAGAGCTCGGCATCCCATGCGTCATCGGAACGGGAAACGCCGATGAGATTATAAAGACCGGAGACAATATAACAGTGGCATGCTCAGAGGGAGAAACCGGATCTGATTCTTTTGGATATT
>QZIK01000046.1 GCA_003599015.1 Desulfobacteraceae bacterium
GCAACCCTTGCCCCCGCCAGAAGCTGACTCATTATGTCCCTGCCCATAAAGTCAGTGCCCAGCCAGTGCCTGAGGCTTGGCCCGACGGATGATGAGATCTCCGGGTCCACACCGGTCATGGGATGATATATGGGATCTATCATGGGAGGGATAAAGCTTCCTGCGGCCATAAGGGAAAACAATCCCAGCAAAGCCATTCCTATCTTGCCCAGGGGATTCTCCCAGAACACGGACCATCCTTCAAAAAAGTGGTCAATCCAATGGAAGTGATGGCGGATGTCTTTGTGTGGACTTTTTTCGATGCTTTCCATATGCCCTCTTAATACCTGATCCGGGGATCCAGGTAGGCGTATAATATGTCCACAATCATATTGGCCAGCAAGACCACAAGGGCAATCAGCAGGAACGATCCCTGGGCCAGAGGATAATCATTGTGGCTGACAGCGAACACCAGCTCCCTCCCGATCCCAGGCCAGGTGAATACCGTCTCGGTCAAGGCGCCGCCGTTAATGGAAAAAGCAAGGCTTAACCCGACGCTTGTGACCACAGGAAGAGCCGCATTGGGGGCTGCATGGCGGTCCCTTATAACCTTTTCCTTAAGACCTTTGGCCCTGGCGGTAAGAATGTAATCCTCCTTGAGTGTCTCAAGCATGCTGCTCCTCATGATAAGAAGGTAACTGCCGAAATGGATACAGAAAAGTGTTGCCACAGGCAGCACCATGTGGTGAGCCACATCCAGGACCTTGGCAACGATGCCGGAATCAGGATCAAGCCATATCTCTTCTGAAATAATGCCGGTTATTGGAAACCACCCAAGCTTATAGGAGAAAACCCATATCATTATCAGAGCGAGCCAGGGAAGAAAGACCGTATGGGTTACAAGGGCTCCTATTGTCATCCAGAGATCAAGTTTCTTTCCCTTGTGCCATGCCGCTATCTTTCCCAGAAAAATCCCCACAATGGCTGCAAGAATAATGGAAGTAGTGAACAGCAGTACCGTATTCGGCAGCTTATCCCAGATTACCGTTATTACAGGTCTTCCATAATGGAAAGAATAGCCGAAATCTCCGGTCACAAAATTCTTCAGATAGAGCAGGTATTGAACCCAGATAGGCTCCCTGAGTCCAAGCTGAGATATGAGGTTCTCCGCATCCTCCGGGCTCATGGCAGGGTCAATCATCCTGGATACAGGATCTCCCGGAGCAAGCCGAAAAAGAAGGAAAAGCACCGTAAGGATGACAAAAAAGATCAAAATGATCTGAATGAGCCTGCGTGTTATGTATCTTCTCAGTTCCATCAGGGTTTCTTGTTCTTTGGATTAACTATGCCCTTTCATCTGGTCAATTCATACCCTCCGATTAATAAGTTATCTCGGCTTCAATTCGCAAAAAGACCATGTGTTTCCGATTCCTTCAACCATGGATACCCATCCGGCAAACCGGTCAGTCCTCACAGCCTCAAGAAGTATCGGATTATAAAGTGGAATATAGGGGACATCTTCCATTATCATCCTCTGCATCTGCCAGATGAGCTTTCTCCTTTTCTCCTGGTCCATCTCTTTTACCGACTGCTCTGCAAGGCGATCAAATTCGGGATTGCTGTACCCGCTCATGTTCCATCCCTGGGGTTTGTCATTGGCGGAAACAAAAAAGTTCCTTACATAGTCAGGATCAAGGGAGAGCTTTCCATATCCCAGAACAAAGGCATCAAAATCACGCCTTCCCTTCACCTGCTCGGTCAGCGATCCAAAGGCCATGGGTTTCGCACTGACAGGCATACCAAACTCCCTCAGCCACTCCTGAGCCATCGTGCCTACCATGGCCCTCTGGGGATCATAGTCTGCCGGAGGAGTAAGAATGGTAAAGGAGGGCATGGGGCTCCCGTCCGGCAGCCGGATGCCTTTTCCCTTAACAACCTTGCCCGAGCCGTCGACAGGAGGCTCATCCCATTTATAGCCGGCCTCCTTTAAGATCGTGAACGCCGTCCTTATCCTGTCTTCCTTGCTCAGCCCCTCACAGTACCTGGGTACATCCGTACAACACCAGATTCTGTTTGCGGGCGGAACCAAAGTATGCATTTTAACTCCATAACCCTGCAGAATCCTTTCGATTATAAACTCTTTATCTATCAGGTTTGCAACTGCCCTTCGCAGCGCCCGATCATTAAAAGGAGGTTTCCTTAGATTGAATCCCATGTAATAAAGACCGCTTTTTTCGTTCGTTATAATCTGAATATCCTTTTCTTTCTTGAGATCTTCTACATAGCCGGCCTGCAGCCCCCACCAGAACATATCAATTGAACCTTTTTTAAGATCCAGTATAGCTGCATCGGAGGTTCCATAATTCTTAAAGATGATGCCTCCTATGAGAGGCCCCAGATCGCGGCCTGCAATATTTCTTCCCTGGCCGAAAAAATTAGGATTTTTTTCAAGAAAAAGATATGCCCCCTGCCTCCATTCCTTTAATATAAAAGGCCCAGTACCAACCGGTTTTTCCACCTTCTGATTGAGAAGGGTAACAAGCGGCTTCTCCGTCTTAAGCGCTTCAGCGGCAATTGAGCTCCACTCCTTCTCCTGCACAATGGGAGTTGTTAACGTCCTTGCAAGAAATGTAGCCATGGACTCTTCAAGGTAAAATACCACTGTCCTGGGGTCAGGGGTGGCAATCTCCTTTACAAAGTTCCAGTTGGAAAGGAAACGAGGAATTTTAAAGTCCTTTATCATTTTCCCTGTGAATGCCACATCCCTGGAGGTAAAAGGGGTTCCGTCCGACCATTTTGCCTCCCTGAGATAAACCGTGTATGAAAGATTGGAGGGATCATATACGGCTTCCTTTTCCGCCAGCCAAGGCACCAGAGAAAGAGTTCCAGGCTCCCTGATAAAGAGAGGCTGACATATCTCTGAAAGCACACGGCTGGACCATGCATCGCTGGCCAGCCATATGTTCAGGGTTTTCGGCTCCTCCAGGACACCTACCTTGAGAAGCGGAGCGCCTTGAACAGGGGCGATGAAAACAGCGGCTGCCAAAATATAAATCAGCCAAAAAAGACCTGCACAGTTCCTAAAAAATGTCCATATCCTCTCCCTGATCATCGCCCCAATACCTCCTCTTAGAAATGGGTCATCTTCTTGCTATTTTCATCTCTTTGACCTTTTTTTCAACAAAGTCAATGACCTTAACTTCCAGTTTTACCTTATCCAGTCTGTTGATACGTGGAATCCCTCCAGGGCTTACACAATTAACCTCGATCAGCTTGTCTCCTATGACGTCAATTCCGACAAAATACAGGCCGTCTTTTACAAGACGGTCCTTTATGGAGGCGCATATCTCCTTTTCCTTTGAACTAATCTCGTGTTTGAAAGCCTTTGCTCCTGCATGGATATTGGTCCTGAAATCCCCTTTCCTGGGTTTTCTTCTCATAGCGCCCAGGATCTCCCCATTCAATAGAAGAATCCTGACATCCCCGTCGCGCTGGACATGATTCAGATACTCCTGAACCATTATGGGTTCCCTGGCCGGGTAAGGCTGATATGCCCTTACATAATAATTAATCAATGAAACCAGATTGTCTCGATCCTTTACGCTCACCTTAATGACGCCTTCCCCCCCGTATCTCTGTAAGGGCTTAACCACCATGGCTCCTCCGAATTCATCAATTATCTTTTTGAGCCGTGCCGGATCCCTTGACACATGGGTCTCAGGGATTATATCCGGGAAGTTAAGGGTGTAGAGCTTGCTGTTTCCTATGATCTGGCCTGTGGTACTGTTTATCATAAATACCCTGTCGCTCACAGAGCCAAGGAATTCCATTGTCTGGTAGTTGAGGGGAGGATTTTTTCTCAGAAACAGGGCGTCAAGTTCTGTAACTGTTTCAAATATCAATTCATCTTTTTTGAGGCATCCTATAAGGGAGCGCCAGTATCTTTTCATGGACAGATTGCGCGGCACCGTGATATTGCGCATCCTTGCCACAACTATATTCTTCCGGATATAGACGTCGTGCGGCTCCAGGAAAAACACCGTATGCCCCCTCTGATTGCACTCATACATGAGGTGGCTGGTAGTTTCGTTTATTGGATTAATGGACTCAAGCCTATCCATTAAAAAGGCGATCTTCATGTCTCTCATGCCTCCTTGCCTGTTGCATGTATTACTATCTGGGAGGCAATATCAATCCCTGTACAGGCCTCAAGCCCTCTGAACCCAGGGGAATAATTCACCTCAATGACGGCCGCCTTTCCGTCTGCATCAATAATGATATCGGTTCCGGATATCTCCAGCCCCAATGCCTTGGTAGCTTTAACAGCCAAGTCAGCCAAGTATCCATCTATATGCAGAGAGGAGGCTTTTCCTCCTACATGAACGTTAGCCCTGAAGTCGCCCTGGGGCGGTTTAAGTTCAACGGCGCCAACCACTTTTTCTCCTATGACAAATGCCCGCACATCCCTCCTCCTCCCGGGAGGGATAAACCTTTGTAATATCAATCCATGGCTGTGTGCTGGGAGGTTGGTGGCTACAAATTCAGCGCCTGCCCTGTCTCTAACCAGCATTATTCCTGCTCCCTGTCTGCCGTTGGGAGTTTTTACCACAACCGGATAACCTCCAAGCGCATCAATAGCCTTCTTAAGATTAATTACATTGCTTATCAGATAGGAATCCGGCACAGGAACGCCGAATGCGGCAAGTGTCTGCAGGCAGGAGAATTTGTTCTTGGCAAGGAGAATGCTTTCAAATCCGTTAATTACCCTGATGCCGGCCTGCTGGAAGTGGCGTACGGCACTAAGGGCGTATTCATTGATAGTTGCCCCGATTCTCGGTATAAGTATCCTTATTCCGGCCGATAATAGTCCTCCTCCGAATCCATTAACCCCTGAAATGATCTTTGAGAGGCAATGGCCAGGATGAATCAGGGTGACCTCGTGGCCAAGGCGTGAGCCTGATTCCATAAGCCTTCGATTAGGATGATACCGTTGACTTCTAGCGCTAAGTATCCCAATATGCATCTTTGCCCTGGCGGATTGTTTGGCAAGAGCCGAGGCGTTAATCCCTTTTTGGAGTCGCTTATTACGAGAAATGCTCCTGTCCCCTGTTAAAACCCCATTTAGGACCCTGCTCGTGTTCCCGCCTGTGTGGACCCCTGTTACGCCCTATCTGGCCCTTCCGTTGCTGTCAGCCTACTTGCGCAGCAGAGGATTGTCAATAAGGCAGTACGATGCAAGCCATGAGTTTTTTCTGGGATACCTCCTGAAGGAAGGTACCCTCAATCAAATTATGGAAAAGGCATCCGCAAAAGCCAGGGACGGATTCTATGACAAAACACGCGAGAGAGTAAGGTTAACGGCGCAGCACCTCCTTGCCAACCCTGGTGAATGGTGCGATAAAATAGCCCGCGTTGGGGAATTTGTGTCAAACCTCAAAAGGGAAAGTTCTTTTTACAATCCGAACACATGTATCTTCTCCCAGGAAGGACTCTATGCCTTGCTGAGGCTTGCATCTCTGGCCTTTTTTCCTGCATCTTTTACCTTCAATACCTTTGCTAATCCTCACATAAAAGACTTTGATACCCTGCTCGCTTACTGTGAAGATAAGGACACCAACCCATTTCTTTCCTTCTATCAGGAAAGACTACCGGTTCTGCTGGAAAATTGTGACCCTCAACTTGTTGGAATCTCAATCACCACAGGCAATCAGATGGCAGGAGGCCTAACCCTGGCAAGATTCATCATGCAGCATTATCCTAATATCCATATCACGCTTGGAGGAAGGCACATGCTGCGACTTGGGGAATCCCTTCAACGCCAACCCGGCTATTTCGACTCCTTTTGCCACAGCGTTGTTATGGGTAGCGGAGAAAAACCCCTTGAATATCTAATAGCCTGCCTTTCAAGGGGAGGCCCTTTGGATGAGGTGCCAAATCTCCTAAGATCTGAGGACGGAACGGTTGTGGCCTGCGACAGAGAGGAGCACATACCAATCTCTGAAATACCCGCGCCTGATTTCTCTGACCTGCCCCTTGAAGAATATCTTTCTCCCACCCCCATTGTTCCTTTCCGTCTCTCCGAAGGTTGTTACTGGGGAAAGTGCACATTCTGCTCACGCTATGACACCCGCAGGTTCGCCACGATACAACCTCAAAAAGCCGCGGAACAGTTGGAGGAGGTCCATAGAAGATTTTCCGTGTCCTGTTTTACCATCAATGATGACTGCCTTACCCCGCCATATCTGGAAGCATTTGCCAGGGAGATCCTGAAACGAAATCTTGATCTCAAGATCTCCCTTTGGTGTAAGCCCGTTGGTCAGTTTTCAGCACGACGCATAGAAATTATGGCCCGTGCCGGGGTCAGGCTGGTGAGGTGGGGAGTTGAGACCGGGCACCCCCGCATACTGAAACTGATGAACAAGGGAACCGATCTTGAAGAATCCAGAAAGGTTCTCCTTGCATCCTCCAATGCCGGCATTTGGAATCATGCCACCATGATCCTTGGTTTTCCAACAGAGACACTTGAAGAGGCAAAGGAAACCATTGCCTTCCTTGATCGCAACCAGGACCGCATACACTCCTCCATCCTGTTTCGATTTTCCTTGCTCAGCCACTCTTACATTGTTCGTAATCCCTCCGCATTCGGGATAGCGGAGGTTGATGGTCCTAGGACACCATTCTCCTATGACCACCCTTTCATTTGCTCTGGAGGAATGGACAGGGGAACCTTTGAAAACTTCTGGAAATGGGCAAACTATTTCAGAAATGAGCAGATGTATGGAAATCCATTATGGTACTACCTGCGCATAAGGGAGTACCTCCTGCTTTATGTGGCGCGTTTCGGGCTTGAAACCGTCAGGCGCTGGAAGGTAAAACCTCAAGATAACAACGTTTTTAAGGCTGGAGATAACGTGGAGTTTTTCTTTAAAAAACCGTCCGAGATAGATCAAAAGAGCATGGATATGATCTGCAGGCTCATAGAGTCCGGCGGAGAGGTTGGACTTTCCTGGATTAGAGAGAATCTGGCAGATGCCTTTATGATCGGCTATGCGGTTGAGGGGGACAGGGTTGTAGGAACCCTCACTCATAAAAGACCCAAGGAGAAATATGTAAGGTATCTTATGGAAAAGACAGGCCTGGACCTAAGAGGATATCTGGAAAGGGGATACACCTTTTTAAGGCCTGAATACAGAGGCATCGGCATAGCAGATAGAATCCTTAAAGGCCTTGTGGTCAGGTCACCCGGTGAGAAGATATATGTTACGATCCGCACTGACAATCAAGAGGCGATCTCATTAGGCTTAAGAAACGGCATGAGGCTGGCGGCCATATTCCACAATGACCGAACAAACCATGAAGTTGGCGTTTTTACGAGCATTTCTCATATTTCTGAATCTTTCCCTGGAGATTCCTCATTCGCTGGCTGAGGACCTTGCATATCTGAAGGGCAATCTGGGGGTACTCCCTTACGCTTTCAGTAAATTCCCTCTTGTAGAGTGCGAGAAACCTTGAATCCTGCAAAGTCCTTATTGTCGCCGATCTGGGCGCTTCATCAAAAAGGGCCATTTCCCCAAAATAGTCTCCACCCTTGATGCGATCAAGTTCCAGCTCTTCTCCACCGGCCTTTGCTTTTGTGACAGAAACCTCTCCTTTAACAACAAGGTACATACTGTCTCCAGGTTCACCCTCCCTTATGACCGTTTCACCTGCCGGGACCGTCATCTCCTCTGTAACGGTTGCAATTGCAGCAAGCTCACTTATGGCAAGTCCCTCAAAGATATGGATTCCTTTAAGCAGTATAATCTTGTCCGGAACACTGAGCTCTTCTCCCATGGTTTCCTCCTTTAAGTCACCTTTTGATCCTTCCCTCGCAGCTATCCTGCCGGCCAAAAGGCGGATGCGGGGATTCTCAGCCAAAGCCTTTTCTTGGATGGCGGAAGTCAACTGTCCTTTTAAATCCAACCCTGCGAGAGAATACAAGGAAAGGCTGACGGTCACCCAGTTATTTTCCTCCAGAAGATGTTTGATCAGCCTTGAAATATCGTTGTCAAAACGTGGAAGGCGGAAGTTCTTTTTTCCAACTGAAAGGATCTCTGAAACCGGCACCTCTTCCACCAGAGGCATCAAAACTTTGGCCAGGGAATTATCCATGGAATCATCAAGGGCCTCCAATGCGTTAGACCTCTGGCGTGAATCAGGCGAAGCAATTCCTCTCCAGATAATTCTCATCTGGCCGCTGCGGTCCTGGGCTGCAAGTACCCTGAGAACCGTATCCGTGTGGAGCCTTCTTTCCTGTTCAAGGTGTTCGGAAAGCAAATTGCGCTCCTTTCCCTCCGGAAGCAGGCGCCTGACCGCCTCTGCTTCTCTTGCGCAAAGATAGGCCTTTTCTATACGGCTCCTGGCAAATCGGAACACGTCCAGATCTTTTATATTCAGTGTTTCAAGCAGCTCAAAAATCCCCTCTCTTACCTTTCTTGGAGGGCTCGTCAGCGCCTCCACAAAGACCTGCGGATTTTGATGAGAGGATGTCTTTAACTTTTCCTTAGCCAGATCCTCAACCTTTTCCGAAGGATCGTTCATAAGTCCTATTACCGTCCTCAAGTCTTTGTCATCTTTAATACTGAGACTCTCAAGGGCAGCTAATCTGACCTCCTCATCCTCATGGAAAAGAAATGAGTAAAGAAGCGCCTGCAGATCCGGTACATCCAGTTTTCTCAAGGCCCTGATTATTGTAGGTATCAGTTCAGTTTCTGATCCCTTCTCCAGGATTTCGTACAGAGCTGAAACGTATGCTTGATCGCCGGATCGCCCTGCTGCGATTATGCCGGCCTCCTTTAACGGTTTTGAATCAGAGGCCAGCCAGTTCTCTATAATCTGCTTATAGGACGTTGGATCAGTAGGGAAAAGGTTGCCGATGGCGTAAGCCTTCACAATTGGAGAATCACTTTCAGCAAGAACCGACCGACTGAATTGCATGAAAAGATCCGGTGAAATGCGCTGGCCTGCCTTGAGCATAGCTATCATAAGGGCAGGCTTTTTGCTGTCCTTCATGGATTCAAATACAGGGATGGCTTCATTTCCGGCAGAAGGCGAAAGCAGCTCAAGCAGCCCTATCCTTGTCTCCTCATCCTGTCGCTCCATGACAGAAAGAAGTTCTCTATCCAGTCCCTCTATCTTTAGGGATGCAAGGAGTCTTGCGTACCAGAGGCAGTCATTGCCTTTGGATTCCCTGAAGGCGGCCTTTAGCTGGGATTGCATTTTTTTATCCCTGAAAACCTGGCCAAGGGCCTTGTCCTCCATGGATCTAAGGTCAATGACGTTCTTTGAAATCAGGTCCAGAAGAATCTTAGGATAGTTTCTCTTTAGAATAAAGTTGGTATAAAGCCACCAGGCCATCAGCATCAGGGCAACAACAGAGAGATATCTGGGATGGAAGTATGATCCCATCAGCATTATGATCCCTGAACCAGAAAGAATCCCTATTCTCACCACCGTCCCTCTCAGAAAAGGTCTTATAACTGCACGGAAATTAGGAGGGATCAGACCCACAAGTACGGATCGTGCCGGATTGTTTATGGTATTTCTAAGAACGGTAGTGGAAATCTGGGCATACATTGCCGTAACGATACTGAAATGAAATAGATACCCCAGAAAGGCTATCACATAGTTAAATGGATGAAACATCAGGGCAACAGGGAGTCCCCACCTTCCGTATATCCTCCCCACAAATAGCAATATAATGAGACTTATAAAATTCATGGAACCACGGAAGAACCCGAAAAACTTTATCATTCCTCCTTCGGTGGCAAAGGTCTGGTCTGCCGCAAAATTAAACTGATAGTTAATGATCGGTATGACCATGTTTGGTACAAGGCTTAGAATAATCAGTATCTTGATGAGCATGGATTCCTTCATTATTGGAACTACCTTTTTGAATTCATCCAAGATACTGGGACGGCCCTTGCTCTTCTTTTCACTCTCCTCCTTCAGGAGGAGCGTTGGAAAGCGTTTGCCCATCCCGTAGACAGTGGCGGCAGCACCCAAGGACAGGAAAAGATAGAGAAACATGAGGTTATCAATGGAGATGAGCCTTACTATGGCAGGAGTCCCGAAGCTCGCCACTATGGCGCCGAGGACTCCTCCAGCCGTTATGATCGGAAAGATCCGCTTCGACTGCCTTGTGTTAAATATATCATTTGCGAGATTCCAGAAGACCAGACCCAGCAGCACCTCATATTGGGCCTTAAGGACCCAGAGAACCGGATAGATAACATCAAGATCGAGGGGTATTATGAAACGGAAGCAGGCTATAGAGGTCCCTGTCACAATTAGCATGCCGGTAAGCACGCGGCTGCCGGGAAGCCTTGCCATAAGGCCTGTTATGAAACCCATTACAAAAAAGGTGGATACTGCGTTGATCATGTAAACTACGGGTAGATACTGAACCCCGTAGCGTTTGAGGAACGCTGTTTCCGCAAAATTGCTTAAAATAATGTCAGAGATTCTAATCAGAAAGTAGAGAAGGCTGGCCCACAGAAAGACGTTTATCTCGTCTTCGTAGATCTTCAACCACCTGGCCACCAATTTGGTCACGGAGGCTCCTTTGGCACGGCCTGAAAATACTTAATTCCGCCGCTCGCCGTTGCGCAAGCCTGATTGATCGGAAAAAACCCTGCTATCCCGCTTAAGCTGAATGGCTATCTCCTGCCGCAGCAGCTGCCCGGACCGCTGCATGTATTCGGCGGTCCTGCTGTCCCGCAACATCTCTCGGAAGCCTTTGCCGGCATCCTTCCTCCAGAAGCTTGTGGAGCCGGCACGGATAGGAGCTTCTTGAGATGTCTGCTCCCACATCCGGGGCACACAGCAAGATCTGTTTCATTAGCGGAAAGAAGCATCTCCATTATATGGCCGCAGCTATCGCACTGAAACTCAAAAATGGGCATTTTACACTCCTACCACTGGCCCTCGACGTCGGGCTCATCGGCAACTGGAAGTTTCCCGGCAAGGTAAGAAGCAACTGCTTCTCTCACGGTTCCCATGGCATTGTTGGCCACAAGAATGCCGGCAGCCTTGAGTACCTTGAAGGCGTTGGGCCCGCAATGCCCTGTAAGGAGAACCTCTGCTCCGCTCCCGGCGACCGCAGAGGCGGTCTGTATGCCAGCGCCCTTGAGTGCGTTAAGGTTTTGACTGTTGTCAATAATTTCAAAGGAAAGGGTCTGAGAGTCAACTATCACTATATGCCGTGCCCTTCCAAAGCGAGGATCCACCTCGGCTTCAAGATCCTTTCCTGTTGCGCTGACGGCAATCTTCATCTCATTCCTCTAATTAGTCTCTGCATTACCTGCACCTAATCTCTTTACCTCATATTCCTGAAGGGCCTTCTGCAACGTTTTTATAGCCAGGCGTGCACAGTGGACTTTTTTGTCTGGAAGTTTTTCAAGTTCCCTGTAAAGGGCATCAAGGTCTATCTTCCCCGCCTCCTCTATTGTCTTTCCCTTTGCGATATTGATGAGGGCACACCCGGATGCGACAGCACCAGGACAACCCAGGACCTGTATCTTGGCGTCTTCAATAAGATCTCCCTCAATGCTCAAGGAAATCTTCATAGTATCACCGCAGGGCCCGGTCAGATCCGTAATCTGATCTGCATCCTGCAGGATACCTATATTCTCCTTTTCCTGAAAGTAGCGGATGGCTTTGTCGGAGTAACCCGATTCGGAAAGCATCCTGTATACATCGCCGGTCGGCTGATCATTTCCCATAGGAAAACCTCTATATAGCCTTTATTAGTGATGTCCGCCGCCGCAGACCTGGTCATCTCCTATGAGAGGGAGCTTGCCGGCAATAAGGTCCTCAACGACAGGCCTGATCTTTAGCCTTTCCGCGTCGTGATAAACCGAGATACCGGCCTGTCTGAACCCCATAAGAGGCCTCATACCTATCCCGCCCACTACCAGTGCGGCGACTTTTTGTTGAGCCAAAAGATTAACAGGCACCATGCAGCCTCCCTGTACGTGACTCCTGTTGGGCAGGGTAGTAACCCCCTTGATCTTGCCTTCCTCCACGTCTATAAGAGTGAACACGTCACAGTGCCCAAAGTGGCCTGATCTTTCACCTTCCAGTCCGCCAGGACTGACAGAAGGCACAGCTATTCTACCATTTTTCATGCATATGCTCCATTAATTCTTTTTTGTCCTAAAAATCAAAGGCCTCCCCCCAGTCCAGGCAGAGGAGGCCGGATGTTTCCAATCTGAAATAACCACTCTATTGCTTTACAGCTCCAGCCAAGAATCAGAGAACAGTGAATGCCCCAGAATGACCCTGGCGGTCTTAACGTAACCCTGTAATTCCTTTGATAAAGAGCCCATGTTTATTTCTTCACTATCCATAACCTTGTGGATAACCTGGACAATGTCGGGTCTCTGCCCTCGGGCAATGGCGTGAAGATCGTCGTCATAGGCGTCAGCTATACAGGAATACATGCCTTTACGCTCAAGCATGACCATGTAGGTCCTGTTGAGAATCGGCCTAAGCTCATCAGGAACTCCGTTTGAGATGTTCGAAAGCCCGCAGGTGGATTTCGCGCCGGGTGCTATTTCAGCCAGCATCTCCTGAAAGGCGAGAAGGCTCATCAACTGGGGTTGTTGAATATTTACGGGAGTTACTATGCCGTCCACAAAGATATCCTCATTAGGAACCCCTGCTTCATTGGCAGCATAAAGAAGCTCCACTGCCAGAGCAGCCCTTTCATTTTCATCCCTGGGAAGCCCTTCCGGTCCCCACATAAGGGCAATCATATTGGCCTTATATTTTACGGCAAGCGGTATCATCTTTTCGTATCGCTCCGGCCTGCACATAATCGAGTTGATGATTGCCTTACCCTTATGAACCGCAAGCCCTGCCTCCATGGCCTCAATGTTCGAGGTGTCAAGGCAAAGTGGTATGGAATCTCCTATAGTCTCCTGGACGGTTTTCACCACGAATTCCATCAGCTCCGGCCCACCCTTTCTTGCTGGTCCCAGGTTGATGTCTATCCAGTCCATCTTCTTTTGCTTTTGGCGTACGGCCTCCTCGGCAATCGGCCTTGGATCTTTTTCCTTAAAGGCCTTTCCAATAACCTTGTTGATAACGTTCAGATTCTCGCCTATCAGTAGCATGATAAAACTCCCTGTCTGTATTTTCTATTTTGGACCTACTTCACCATATCCTTCAGGAACTTGGGTATAAGGGATGCGTCCCGCGGACCTATGATGACCTCCCATCCGGGAAGTTCCTCTTCCATATCTCCGCTTATGGATGCAGCGTATCCCGGGATGACGATCCTTTTGTGGGCTATCTTGTCTGCGATACCGCTTTTCTTGACAAAAGACGCAACAGCATCACCCGAGAACTTACCTGCAGCCCAAGCAGTCATAACAGAAAGTCCTTCCGTGTCCATGATAAGTAGCCAGCTTGGAACCCTGCTTCCCTCAATCTCCCCGCTTACTATAAAGTAGGTAAGTGAAAAGTTGGTGGTTATCAGAACCGGAGAATTTTCGTTGGGTGCGCCGATTTCATAAATGCCCTGAGTTACCGTCATAGGTCTCTGCGGGTCTGTGAATATATTGAGTCTTTCAAGCAGCAACGGGAACAGATTTTCCCCCCTGAAATCAGAGAATACGACTATCCCGGCATACTTGGCTATCAACATAGCTCCCAGAACCGTTTCCATATCAAGATTAGATGCCATTTCGCAGGCAAACGCTATAACAGGAAAACCAAGAGCCCTGTTGCCTGCCTTTAGTGCCGCCCTTCGAATGGCTACCTGATTCTCGAAGACCTTTTTGGGTTCTCTTGCGCCCGGATCAAGAACCAGATCCTTCAGCCCCATGCCGGTAAGCTTGCTGGTAAGTGCCATGAGGCCATCTATCGTATCGGCTTTTACAGCGAGGGGAAGCCCCTTTTCCTTGGCGAGGGCACCCATTGCATCAGCGTTGTCTGCCGTTGCTGCATAGAGCAGAGGGCGTTTGACAGAACTCGCCTCCACGCCTGCCTTCATGACATCCACATTGCTTGCCATCAGAATCAATCCGAATTCGCTCTCAAGAGCTATCTTTTTCGCCAGTGAAGCAAAACCGGCTGCATCACCGGTAACATCTTTGAGAGCAACAAGCTCAGGCCTCAGATTGAGACCCACCCTTTCATATTGAAGGGCATTCCATGTCACAAGCCTCTTTTCGAGCTCCGCTTCTCCAATATCCGATGTTATCAGCGCAGCTAAGGCTGTGGGATTATAAAACGTCTTCTCGTGCCTGAACATGACCGTCTCACCGCCGGTCTTGAAGGCCCTAACGCCTGCTCCAATGGCAACCGGTCTTATGGGAGGGGCGGATGCCTCGGCGAGTTTCTCTTTAGCCTCTTCAGACACATAGGGACACGCTTCCAGTTCCGCCTTGCCGGAGGCCAGATTCATGGCAAAGGCAAGGCAGGTAGGAACACCGCATTCTCCGCAGTTCGTCTTCGGCAACAACTTAAAAATCTGAATTCCAGTTAAACCCATTTCTTACTCCTCGTATTAGTCAGAACGCAATTACCTCTGTTTAAGGTTGTTCTTCAGACCTACGTGAACATTACCCGACAATTGGATCCATCGTAATTGCCGGATGGTTCTTTTCCTTCAAAAATGCCATGATCTCTTCCTCTGTGGTGCCCACCGTCTCATCGGCGATCCTGTCGATAAGATCCGGAACGCCCAGTTCCTCTCCTCTTCTTATTAGTCGCTCCCTCAATTCCTCCTTAAGGGATTTAGGCATCCAGACCATACGGAGAAGTCCGCCGTCACCGACTATAAATTTTCTCTGGGTAATGTTGAACTTGGAGTGGCCTACAAAGCCCGGGGAAGACTGACCACCGCCCATGACACCGGCCAGGGTCGTAAACTTCATGCCAGAAGGGGTCTCACCAAGGTAGTCTCTGTGGACTGTCATAACCCCGTTGCAACCTGGAAGAACAGCACATATACACTCACAGCATCCACAGGTGGTCATGGGATCATAGACCACACTGTAAAAATTATAGTGATCAATAGTTTGTCTGGAGGCCTTAAAGACAAAATCGTTTACGCCTTTCCACTGCCCCAGCTTGGTATCCAGACACTCCCCCTTCTGGACCGGCTGATTGGGCCCTGTGGGATTGATTTCGAAAGAGGCCTTGCAATCCATCCAGTTGTATGCTCCGCAAAGGCCCGTCCGTTCAGGGCTTATCACGCATACATGGCTGGGAGCAAAGGACTGGCAAAGGGTGCAGGAGTAATAGGTCTCTACCGTTTCATCGGTCATCTTCTCAACGCGCTCATCGCGCATCCTGTACTCGGTCCTGGCCCTGGCCGTGAGTTTGTCTACGTCGTCCTTGTTGGTATACAGAGTCACCTGAACCTTGTCCAGGATGTTTGCGAAGTCCTGATGAAACTTGGCGTGCAGTATTGTTCCGATGTCTTTAAGGCTAAAGCCCTTTTCCACTGCCTGCTGGCCAACTCTTATCCATGCGATGTCTCTCTGTCCTATGTGCATTATGCCCTGGGCATAGTTGATCAGATGGTGGATCTGGCGCTCGAGGATCGGCTCAAAGTCAGGCTGCATCTTGCGCCCTGCTACCTGGACATAAATGCCGAGAGGAAGCCTTGAACCCTTCTTGACGTCCTTAAGGTCCGGACCTATTACCTGTACCTTTCCGTCCTCAATTTCATTCATGTCTGCCATCTTGCACAATTCCGTGCACTGGGTCTTGCCGCCTCCCATCTCCAGGTAGAGGTCATCCTTCCTTACCCGCTCACCCTCAAAGGCCGGACCATATGCAAGGGGTATATCAATCTTGGCAATGCTTACCTTGAGGCCTCTTACCTCGATGGATTTCTGGCTGAGTTCATTGTGGGGTACATTGGCGACTACGTGTTCGTAAGTACATACGCCTGTGGGCAAGATTTCGGGAATATCCGTGTCTGCAAGGGTTGGGAACCCCCAGTTAACGCATCCGGCTGCATTTGCGGCCCATTCCGCATTAACCTCTCCAAGGGCGTTAACAAAAGCAAAAACCCTGTCTTTCTGATAAGCCAGCATCTTTTTGTAATCGCCAGGCTGAATTCCTCCGAAGGCCATGCCTGCCCTGTTTGCGAAACCAAGTGCGAATACCGCTGCTGATATGTCAGGACCAAAGGGTACAAGGCGGGTGTTCCAGCCTATCTGGACCTTCTGCTCAATTAGCTGTTCCGCGAAGGTTGTCCCATTCTGGTTGGCACACATGAACACGTATATTGTTTTCAACTGATACTCTTCTGCAAGTTTCTTGGCCGTAGCAGAATCCGGCGCCGCACCTACGATGGCAGCAAATCCTGGGGCCGTACCGTCAACGAACTCGACACCGCGCTTACGCATGATAGTATCATCGGCCGCACCAAGCCATATCTTGCCGTTATCAACGTCTGGATCCTCAACCGAAGGCTGATAAAAATCAGGATCCTCAACATAGCGGATAGCTTCCACTATTTCCTCCGCAAACAGTGCGGCCATACCTGCATCCAGTAGTGGTCCAAGGTAAGGTATGTGGCAATCTTTCTTTAGGTGTGGCGGCAGAAGTTTTCTCGCAAATTCCAATGGCTTTCTGGCCGAGTCAAGATCCGTTATCTTGATTCCGGTCAGGGAATAGATAATGGGAAGAAAATAGGCTGTGTTGGGAAATTCAAGTTTCTGGCTCCCGCCATAGGTTTCCAGGGCTTTCTTGTATTTTCCCTCCGCCTTTGAAACGATATTGTAGGCACCTTGAATTGCAGCAAATGCTACCAACTTTGACATAATTCAACTCCTCCCTTCTTAAGAGGTTTTATAATTTATGAATGCTTCCGAAAGCGGGCAACCATCATCTCCAGCTTATCCACCACAGTAACTTCCTTTACCTTTGACACAGATTCTGCAGCATCCTTTGTCTGCAAAGTCTGAGCCTTTTTCTCTGCCGCCCTCTTCCGTTTTAGGGCCGCAAGTTCTTCAGCCTCCCTGGCCTTTGCTTCGGCTTCTGCCTTCTTTTTCTGTTCGGCTTTTGCCTTTGCTTCAGCCTCTGCCTTTGCCTTAGACTCCGCTTCGGCTTTTGCTTTTGCCTCTGCTTCGGCTTTTGCTTTGACTTCAGCCTCTGCCTTTGCCTTTGCTTCAGCCTCAGCCTCTGCCTTGGCTTTGGCTTCTGCCTCTGCTCGTGCCTTATCCGCGGCATCTGCGGCAGGCTTTGCCTCTACTACCTGTTTTTTGACTGGGGCTGCTGCCTTGGGTGCCTCGGCTTTGGGCTTTTCAGCCTTTGGAGTCTCTGCGGCTGCCGGCCTTGCCTTGGCCGCTGCCGGCTGTTGTCCACCGAAATCCAGGTTAGGAGCAGGAGAAATAGCCGCAATGTCAATTTCCTTGCCGGTAAGTGCTTTCTGGATTCCCTTTACGTCTAAGGCCATACCTCCGCTTATCATCAACTGGATGAAACTGCGCACCATACGAACGCTTTCAGGATGCCGCAATGTCACCACATCCGCACCGGCCATTAGATAGCAGGCCCCAGCGACCGATTCCATAGTAACGGCTCTTTTTTCTGAATCGCCCAGCGTTGGTGCGTCATCAATAGACAAGCCTGCCTCCTTGCATTTCCATATCTCGTTTCCGATATTGCAGATGAGAGGCATCTGAAGCTTGTCGTCCTCCTGAGTAAGGGCCGCCATCCTGATTCGCTCCATAACTGAGTAGGAATACTCAAGGCCGTAACCCAAACCGCCTGTTGTTGGATCTATTAAGATTTTGTTGGCCTTAACTCCGAGGTTGCCGAGCAGTATGTTCAACTGTTTGGCAAGATTTACATCAATTGGGGATGAAGCTACTATACAGTGACCGTAACCCAGTGCAGCAGCGCCTACCCCCTTATGGTCGCCTTCTTCTACCGGCGCCAGACCGAGGTTTTTTCCCTGGCACACCTCTGCAATCTTTTTCAAAACCTCTTCGTCCTTCTGGGTGTTCGCCGTTCCCCAAACAATAACCGGAACACTAACCGCATCAACGACTTTCTTTGCAATCTTTGCCGCATCGTCTGCAGACCTGTTAAGTCCATTGGGATCCGTGCTCTTTAACTGAAGGACAATGATATCAGCTCCGTATACGTCTGCACATTTCTTTGCCCAGGCCTCAGGCGATGTTATTACATCCCTGAAAGGCTCAACCGCGGCAGCCGGCCATTCATTTGAAGGGTCGTAGTCCCATATCTCCATGGCAATCCTTGGGGGATTAGGGCAACTTCCCTCAAAAAGATGGAAAGGATATGATTCCTCTCCCCCCAGCGTCACGGCATTCTTACCTACGCCAATCGTGGTAGCCCCGATCTTACCGGAATAGGGCTGTGTGGGAATTTGAAAGGCCAATGTCTCTCCCTCCTTTTTGGATTAGTTGTTTTGAGTTCACAGGCTGCGTCTCAAGACGAAACCCGCTGAGTAACCAAACACCAGAAACGCATTGTGAAAAATATTACAAATCAGGATACAGATATATCCACTTGATACCCTATTACAGGGTGGTAACCTAAATGATGGGTTACTTCTTGTCAAGGGATTTCTGACGTAATTTAGTAACGTTAGGATATTCTCAATATGTTGTGTAACTGATAAAACCATTACAATATATTGAATAGTTTTTTACCTGATAATTTTGTCAAAGATCCCGTAAGCTCCCCGAACGGCGCTACTTTCATTATTGAGCTTAAGTGTCGGTTTACCCTCAAGATCGAATTGCCTGACAACCGGATCGTCAGGAATCATTCCTGCCATTTCTATTCCAAACTCATTAACTGCATTAGCTATTGGCTCTTCACTTCCCTCCTTGGCCTGATTGATTATTAAATATTTACTTCCTATGGAGAGCCTTAGTTCGGATGCAAGTTCAAAGATTCTTGCTGCCGCCTGAATCCCTCTTCTCGTCGGATCGGACACGACCAAAAGAATATCAACATTGTTGGTGGTGAGCCGGCTCAAGTGCTCCATTCCGGCTTCATTGTCAATTACTATGAATGGGTAGTTCCCTATAAGCTTGTCAAGGTATTGAGTCAGCAAGGTATTCGCTGCGCAATAGCATCCGGCTCCCTCCGGCCTACCCATTACCACTAGATCAAATCCTTCACCCTCTACCACCGCTTCCTGCAGCTTCATCTGCATAAACACGTCCTTTGTCATTCCAGAAGCAACGCCCTTTTTCATTTCTTCCCTTGCCTGTCCAAGTGTTTCTGCTACTTCCAGACCAAGGACTTCATTGAAGTTTGAATTGGCGTCTGCATCAACTGCCAGGACAGGAACCTTGCCTTTTTCCACCAGGTATTTTACCAGCATTCCCGCGGTTGTTGTTTTTCCGGTTCCACCTTTGCCTGCCAGGGCTATTGAATACGGCATACTTTTCCTCCTGTTATTTTCGGTTGCACTTATTGAACAATTCTCCTAATATTCTGGTATGTTAAAAACCGATCAACCTCTTACTTGTGAATCAATGAAGGAGCTACGCGGCATCTGGGAAAAGGCGCTTGAAGGCATACGGCCTGTAATATCCGAAAAGGAATATTCCTTGTGGATCAGTGTGCTTGTCCTTGGAGAACTAAAGGACAATATTGCCCTTATCCAGGCTCCCAACAAGTTTGTAGCAGAGTGGGTTACTGAGAGATACCTCAAGACACTTGAAAAATATCTTAATGAAGCGTCAGGATCAATAAACCAAATAAGGGTTTCTTTTGAATCTGTCAAAAAAAAGACCTCAACATCAAGGACTCGAGATAGGTTATTTTATAAGAAGAAAAGTTTTTTTTCTAATATAAACCCATCTCTTACATTTTCGTCTTTCATATCTTCAAAGACCAATAAACTTGCGTTAACTGTATCAGTAGCTGCAGCATCAGCTCAAGGCGATATCTATAATCCATTGTATATTTTTTGTAAACACTCTGCCGGCAAGACACATCTATTAAACGCTATAGGAAATTATATTATCTCAAAGAACGTCATGGCGAGGCCTGCTTATCTGTCCGCGAAAGATTTCAAAAAAAATTATAAATCAACAATACCTTACGATCAACACGATTTGGAGGCATTTATAATAGATGATATTGAGGTATTAGGAGGAAATAAAAAAGCACAGCAAAGACTTATTAATATATTCGACAAGCTTCATCAGGGAGGAGTTCAGATGGTTTTTGCAGGAAAGATACCTCCGAGAGACATTCAGGAAATGGATCCAAGGCTCAAGTCCCGCTTGGAGGGGGGACTGGTCTGTGAGATAATGAATCACGATATGGAAACGAGATTAAAGATTTTGAAAAACAGGGCTTCAGGGGGAAACAGGATTCCGGAGAGCGTGATGGAGGCATTGGCTGAGGCTTCCAATGACATAAAGACAAGCATTCGCTGCCTTGTGCGCCTTGAAACGCTTTGTTCCATGGGGAGAATACCTATGGATTTTACCTCCGCCAAAATGATTATAGATGAGGAGAACAGTAAATTAAAAGCAACCGACATGGAGCAAATCATAGATAAGATCTGCAGATATTTCCATGTTTCATACGAAGAGTTAACTTCCAAACGTAGGAATAAATCCATCTCTTATCCACGGCATATTGCCATGTATCTTAGCAGAACTCTTGGTGGAGGATCTTACAGCAAAATAGGTAAATTTTTCTCAAATAGGGACAAATCTACGATATCCTATTCCGTAGAAAAGATTAAAAATGAAATTTCATTTAAAAAAGATACCAGAGATGATATAGTTAATTTAACGAGACTGATCTCAGGGAGCAGTACCACTTCTGAATCTCGTCGCTGAGCATGGAAAACCGTTTTAATAATTAAATAGTAATATCAAAGTCATATTTAAGTTTTTAACATTTAAGCCTATGGCTTTATTATTATTTAGTTATATAATTAAGAAAAAAACCAGCATCAGAATAAAGAACTATGGAGGAGACCATGGAGGTATCTGTAAGAAAAGAAGAGATGTTAAAAGCCATGGGCAGGGTTCAGGGAATAATTGAAAAAAAAAGCAATATGCCTATCCTGTCAACGGTACTCTTGAATGCATCCGAAGGCATAGTAAATGTGTCCGCAACAGATCTGGAGCTGGGATTTCAACAGAAATTCCCTGCCAAGGTAATTGAAGAAGGCAGTATTACCCTTCCAGGCAGGAAGTTCTTTGAGATTTTAAAAGAAACCCGGAAAGAGGAAATTAATTTGAAAGAAAATCCCAATAGGAGGGTTATAATCTCGGATGGTGTAGCCCGTTTTGAACTTGGTTTCTTGTCACCGGATGACTTCCCGCAGCTGGTTGAACTGACGGAACTAAATGAGGTTGCAGTTAAAGGCCAGCTTCTCAGTGAGATGATAAGTAAAATTATATACGCTGTTACTACAGAGGAGGCCGGATTTAAATTATCAGGAGTATTCCTCCACACGAGTGTTGAAGCCCAAAGTGGACGTCCGATTCTGACCATGGTAGCGACGGATGGACATCGTTTGTCTCTGGTGGAGAGTTTATTTTCTAATGCAGATGAACTTGGGATTGCCGACGGAATAATGGTTCCAAAGAAAGGAATGGTAGAGTTGGGCAAGCTTGCCGCTGAAGCAGAGGTTATTAAACTGGGAATCCAAAAAAAATTATTTCAGGCAAAGACAGATGGAGCTAATCTAGTGATCCGTCTTCTCGACAGCAGATTCCCTGACTATAAGGGAGTAATGCCCAAGTCAGAAGATATAACCAAGATAGAGGTAAAACGATCATCGCTCCTAGAGGCCATGAAGAGAATGGTGATCCTTTGTGATGATAGATACAGGGCTGTAAGAATAACACTTGAAAAGGACATAATGGAGGTATTTTCTACTAATCCGGATTTAGGGGAAGCTCAAGAAAATATGAAAGTGATATATGGAGGGGAAAAACTGGAAGTAGGGTTCAATCCTCGTTACTTCATTGAAGCTCTCCAACCACTGGTCAGCGAAACAGTTGTCTTGGGGTTTGTAGATAGTACCAAGCCTTGCATCATTACCGGCGAGGCGGACAATGGATTCACAGGGCTTATTATGCCAATGAGGCTTTAGGATGAAAAGGGAAGATTCAGGAAGCTACGATGCTTCTAATATAAAGGTTCTTGAGGGTCTATCAGGTGTAAGGAAAAGACCCTCAATGTATATCGGTAATACAGGCAGCGAAGGTTTACATCACCTTGTCTACGAGGTTGTGGACAACAGTATTGATGAGGCCCTAGCAGGATACTGTAACGAAATAGAGGTTTGTCTGTTAAAGGACAAAAGCGTTGTGGTGATTGACAACGGGCGCGGCATTCCCGTGGAGACCCACGAAACTGAACATGTATCTGCCCTCGAGGTTGTTATGACCAAACTTCATGCGGGGGGCAAGTTTGACAATAAAACTTACAGTGTGTCGGGTGGTCTCCATGGAGTCGGGGTGTCGGTTGTGAACGCACTTTCGGAATTTCTGGAGGTGGAGGTTTACAGAAGAGGCAATATTTATGCCCAGAGATACGAAAGGGGAGAGACCAGAGGACCATTGGAGTTGAGAGGTAACACCCAAAGGACAGGGACAAAGGTATGGTTTCGACCGGACCCTTTGATCTTTGAAATTACAGACTTTGATTTTGATTTACTCTCAAGACGGATGAGGGAACTGGCTTTTCTCAACAGAGAGGTAAAGATAAGAATCTCAGAGGAGGCGTCAGGCAGAGAAAAGGAGTTTTCCTACCAAGGAGGAATTATTTCCTTTGTTGAGTGGTTGAACAAAAACAAGGATATCCTTCACGAAAAACCCATCTATATAAGCGGGGAAAGAAGTGCTGTGGCGATTGAAGTGGCATTCCAGTACAACACTTCATACAAGGAAAACATCTATACGTTTGCAAACAACATCAACACCAGAGAGGGAGGGAGCCATCTTATAGGATTCAAGGCTGCCCTTACAAGAAGTATCAACCAATACCTTCAGAGCTCTCCAATGGCAAAGACCTTTAAGGAGAAGCTTTCAGGAGAGGATGTTCGTGAAGGTCTAACAGCTGTAATCAGCGTGAAACTGCCAAATCCGCAGTTTGAAGGCCAGACTAAAACAAGACTTGGCAACACGGATGTTAAAGGACTCGTAGAAAACCTTGTAAACGAGGGACTTGGAACCTTTTTTGAGGAAAACCCTGCGGTTATAAAAAACATACTTTCAAAGGTAGTTGACGCCGCCCGGGCTAGAGAAGCAGCCAGAAGGGCGAGGGATCTGGCAAGAAGAAAGGGGGTCTTATCGGACCAGTCCTTGCCCGGGAAACTGGCTGACTGTCAGGAAAGGGATCCTGTCGGAAGCGAGATCTTTCTGGTGGAGGGGGATTCGGCCGGAGGTTCTGCCAAGCAGGCCAGAGACAGAAAATTCCAAGCTATCCTTCCTCTCAAAGGAAAGATACTTAATGTGGAAAAGGCCCGCTTCGACAAGATGCTTTCAAGCGAGGAGATAAGAGTCATGATAGCTGCCCTGGGCACCGGTATTGATGAGGATTTTAATCTGAACGGTCTAAGGTATCACAGGGTGATAATAATGACTGATGCGGATGTGGATGGTTCCCATATCAGGACCCTGCTTCTCACCTTTTTCTTCCGTCAGATGCAGCCGCTTATTGAGAGAGGGCATCTCTATGTGGCGCAGCCTCCCCTATACAGGATAGCTGACGGGAGGGGCGAGCAATACATAAAAGACGACGATGGATTAAAGACGGTTCTCATCAACAGATTGAAGGATAAGGAAAAAGTAAGTCTAGGAACAGGGGAGGAGATCTCAGGGGACAGACTTGGCGATGTTCTATGGAATCTTATTTCTTACTACGACCAGGTTGATGGGATCACCCGGATGGGTTACAGCAGGCGCCTCGTCAAGTTACTTGCTGCACAAAGAGTAAAGATAAAGGGAGACTTCCATGATCCAGCTCTGATGGATAAATTTCTCGGTGAAATGGAGAAGGAAGGCTTTACAAGCCATGGAAGCAAAAAAGATGAATCAGGTAAATACGTTAATCTTGTTTTGTCGGACCGCTTTGACGGGGGACGCAGTTTTTTCCTCAGTATGGATTTTTTTCTGTCCCATGAATTAAGGCAACTGGCTGAGTCTTATAAGCTTTGCGAGGACTTCTATGGCAAAGGACCATATGCAATTGAAGGAGATGGTGAAACAGCATACAAAGATCCGGAAGAGTTTTTGAATGCTCTTATGGAAAAGGCAAAGAAAGGTTTGGTTATCCAGCGATATAAGGGTTTGGGAGAGATGAATCCCGAACAGCTTTGGACGACTACGATGGATCCGGCAAAAAGGGCCCTTATTCAGATAAAGGTGGAAGACGAGCTGGAGGCCGACGATACATTCACGATACTTATGGGTGACAAGGTGGAACCCAGAAGGGAATTCATCCAGAACAATGCCCTTAATGTGACAGAGCTTGATATTTAGGGCTGGAGCTTTTTATGACTACTGAACTCAGGATCAAAAGTGTCAGCATTGAAGATGAGATGAAAAAATCCTATCTCGAATATGCCATGAGCGTAATAGTGGGAAGAGCCCTTCCTGATATTCGAGACGGACTCAAGCCTGTTCACAGGCGTGTCCTTTATGGGATGCATGATCTTAAAAACTATCACAACAGGCCTTATAAAAAATCCGCCAGGATTGTTGGTGATGTAATAGGCAAATACCACCCCCATGGAGATGTAGCGGTATACGATACCATTGTCAGGATGGCTCAGGACTTCTCCATGCGATATCCTCTAATCGACGGGCAGGGCAATTTCGGTTCTATAGACGGAGATCCGCCTGCCGCAATGCGATATACCGAAGTGAGAATGACTCAGCTGGCGCAGGACTTTCTTTCGGATATCGAAAAAGAAACGGTCAATTTTGTTCCAAACTATGATGGTTCACTTCAGGAGCCCGTTGTACTGCCGACAACCATTCCAAATCTTCTGGTAAACGGCTCAGCAGGGATTGCTGTGGGAATGGCAACCAATATACCTCCACACAATCTTTCAGAGGTATGCGATGCAATAGTTTACCTGATTGATAACCCTTCCTGCAGCGGTAAGGAGTTGACAGGGATAATAAAAGGCCCTGATTTCCCAACAGCCGGATTCATACTCGGCACTAAGGGAATAAAGGAGGCCTATGAAACAGGGAGAGGTATTATACGGGTTCGCGCCAGGGCTTTTGTGGAGATAACCTCCCAGCAGAGGGAAAGGATCATAATATCTGAGATACCCTATCAAGTTAACAAAACCAAGCTGCTAGAAAAAATAGCGGAATTGGTAAAAGAAAAGACAATAGAAGATGTTGGGGACATAAGGGATGAGTCCGACCGAGAGGGAATGAGAATTGTAATTGACGTTAAAAAGGACGGCAAGGCTCCCGTTATTTTAAACCGCCTCTATAAGTTCACCCAGATGGAGACATCTTTCGGAATAATACTCCTGGCTATTGTGCATGGAAGGCCTCAGGTGCTCACCCTCAAGGGGATACTGGATCATTTCATTTCCCACCGAAGGGAGATAATAGTTCGCAGAACTATCTATGATCTTGGAAAGGCAGAAGAAAGAGCCCACATCCTCGAAGGGCTCAAGCGAGCCCTTGACTTTCTTGATGAAGTGATCGAGCTGATAAGAGGATCATCCGATCCAAGGGAGGCCAGGAGCAAGCTCATTTCAACATTTGACCTCTCTGAGCTGCAGGCCCAGGCAATTCTTGACATGAGGCTCCAGCGACTCACCGGGCTGGAGCGGGAAAAAATAGAGTCAGAATACCAAGAGCTTACAAAGGACATAGCACGATTCAAAGACATTCTGGAAAGTCCCCAGATGGTACTAGGCATCATTAAGGAAGAGCTGTTCAAGGTAAAGACAAGCTATG
>QZIK01000085.1 GCA_003599015.1 Desulfobacteraceae bacterium
TCCCTTGGCTCCGCATTCCTGAAAAACAGATGGGACATGCCGGGCAGGGACCACTATTATAGCAAGATCTATCCGGTCCGGGCAGGAGGAAAGGGACTGAAAGGATTGGATTCCCATGATCTCCAGGGCACGCGGATTAATGGGGATGATTCTTCCCCTGTAACCTCCGAGAGTGAGGCTTTTCATTACATGGAAGCCCAGTTTTTCCGGATTGTCGGATGCACCAACCACTGCAACAGAGGAGGGTTCAAAGAGGCTGGCAAGGTTTCCACCCATTTTTTCATTAAAAATGCAATCACTCATTAAAGATTAGCCCTCTGGATTTTTAAATCACATCACTATAACCCCGGAAAGCGACTCGTCAATAAAAAATATCCCTCCCGCAGATGTTAAGCTGTTTCGTGTCACGCGCTTATGAGCACCCTGAAAAACAACCATTGCCGATACTGAGTGAAAAAGCCCGGACCTCCTCCTCCCTTTTTTTTTCCGTATCCGGTTGAGATCCTGAAGCCGGCCTGATATGATCCATAACTTAACAACAAATTATATGGAATAATTATGGAAAAGGAAATGCCGCGCGTGACGGCTCAGTTGATAAATAAGGCAGAGAGGGCAATCCAACGCCACAGGATGGTTAAAAAGGGAGACACCGTCATTGTGGCGGTCTCCGGAGGACCTGATTCCGTATGTCTTTTGGATGTGTTAGTCAGCCTGAGCCAAGTCCTTGAGATCAAACTGGTTATCTCACATTTCAATCATCTCCTCAGGCCCGGTGAGGATGAGGAGGAGACACGGTTCGTGAAATGGCTGTCCGAGAAATACGGCATTCCCTGCCATATGGAGGAATGGACGGAAGGAGTTGGACATGGCATGGGCTCTCTTGAGGATCAGGCAAGAAAGGCAAGATATGAATTTTTTGAAAGGACCTGCAAAAAACGGGGTGGGGCGACGATAGCCGTTGGTCACAACATGAATGACCAAGCCGAGACCGTGCTCATGAGGCTTTTACGGGGAGCCGGTCCCCAGGGGCTTGCCGGCATTGATCCTGTAAGGGATGACCACATAATAAGACCGCTTTTGGAAATAAAGCGGGAGGAAATTTTGATGTATCTCAAGGCCAAAGATCTTCCTTACATGATTGATTCATCAAACAGGTCGCCTCTGTATCTGCGAAACAGGCTTCGTCTTGAGCTGATGCCGGCACTTGAACAAATCCAGCCTCAGCTTGTTTCCTCTCTTGCAAGACTTGCAGGCATCGTCAGGGAAGATGAGAAGTATCTCTCCGGAGAGGCGGCGGTTTTTTTTAAAAAAATGAGGAAAGACATCCCCGGCGGCGGATCGATTTTTGACGTCGGAGACCTCGGGCCGCTTCACCCTTCCGTCAGAGGGAGGCTTATCAGGCATGCAATCAAGTTTCTCAAAGGTGACCTTCTGAGGATAGGGACAGTCCATATAGAAGCGATTGAAAGACTGATCGCAGGCATAAAACCCAATGCGGTTCTGAGATTGCCGGAGGGTATAACGGTTCGAAGGGAATATGCTTGTCTTATAGTGGAAAGATGCCCGGGAAAGCCATCAACTTTGCCTGACCTAATTATAAACGGGCCCGGCAGATATCTTATTGAAAACCCTCCAAAGGAGATCATTGTTGAAGAAACAAAAGGCCCCTTGCCGCAGGGTTGGAACAGCTCTTTATGGGTGGCACATCTTGATGCCGAGCTTGTCCAGTTTCCTCTTAACTTAAGGAGTTTCCGGCCGGGAGACCGTTTTTTTCCGCTGGGAATGGACCGCTCAAAAAAACTAAAGGAGTTCTTTATTGACTGCAAGGTGCCCCGCAGTCAAAGAGCCCTTGTGCCTATCCTTGCCTGTGGCAACAGGATAGCCTGGGTGTGCGGGATGAGGATAGACAACAGGTTCCGTTTGACGAACAGGACAAGAAATATCCTGAAGATCTCTTTTACAGAGCCTTTCCATCGAAAGCCATCTCATGCCTGCTGAGATGAAAAAGCCTTTTTTATGGTGCCCTTAAAAGGAGGCAGGATTACCCCCTTTTCCGTGATGATGCCTGAGAGGTATCTTGCCGGTGTTATGTCGAATGCGGGATTGCATGCGGGTACGTCCCTGGGGCCAAGATGCCGTCCCCGGATAATGCATATCTCATCTGATCCCCTTTCTTCAACTGGTATCCGATCCCCGTCCTTGACGGACATGTCGATGGTTGAAAGGGGAGCGGCCACATAAAAGGGGACGTTGTTCTCGCGGGCAAGCACCGCCAGGGAATAGGTACCTATTTTGTTGGCCGTATCCCCGTTGGAAGCAATCCTGTCCGCTCCTGTTATTACGATGTCTATCATTTTGCGGCGCATGAGGGATCCTGCCGCACTGTCAACTATAACAGTAACAGGGATGCCCTCTTCAATCAGCTCAAAGGCGGTAAGTCTGAGCCCCTGGAGCCATGGCCTGGTCTCATCCGCAAAGACCTTAATTTTTTTCCCCATTTCATGGCCAGCCCTTATCACTCCAAGTGCCGTTCCATAGCCGCCCGTAGCCAGGGAGCCTGCATTGCAGTGGGTCAGGATCGCGGCTTCATCGGGTATGATGGCTGCACCGTTAATGCCGATCCTGTGGTTAATCTCAATGTCTTCTGTAAGGATACTTTCAGATTCGTTTCTTAGTGCTTCCTTGATCGCTATGACGGGACTTTTTGCTGATGTCTCCAGTACGGCGCGCATTCTGTCCACAGCCCATCTGAGATTGACTGCAGTTGGTCTGGCAAGAAGCATCTCCCCGGCTATATTATCAAACCTTTTTTTGAAGGAGACAAAATTCCCCGCCCTTATGGATGAGGCCCCGAGGCTCAGACCCATTGCAGCAGCTATTCCAATGGCAGGAGCACCACGGATGACCATCTTTTTTATGGCTCCGATGACGTCTCTATATGTTCTACAGCGGTACCAACTTACCTTTGCAGGCAGTTTGCGCTGGTCTATCATCAGAATGTGGCTGCCTTCCCATTTAATGGTTGGGATCATGGCCCTGAGGACTCTCCTGTTTTATTCGCCTATGCGTTCAACCCATCCGCGGGTATCAGGCGTTAGACCGTACTGGATGGAGGTGATCTCATCGTAGAGCCTTTGGGAGAGTTCCCCCATCTTTCCTCCTGCCACTATGTAGTCTTTTTCCTTAAAGGTGATCTGGCCAACCGGGGATATTACGGCTGCCGTTCCGGTTCCAAAGGCCTCCTTGAGGGTTCCGCTTTTGGCGGCATCTATCACCTCATCAATGGGCAGGGACCGCTCCGACACCTTTAGGCCCCAGTCTGCGGCGATCTTCATAACCGAGTCTCTAGTCACCCCAGGAAGGATGCTTCCGTTAAGCGGGGCCGTTATAAGTTCATCTTTTATAAAGAAAAACATGTTCATGGTCCCCACTTCTTCAACGTACCTGTGATTGGCTGCATCAAGCCAGAGGACCTGCGTGAATCCTTTTTTCTTTGCTTCCTCTGCAGCAAGAAGACTTGCAGCGTAATTTGCGGCCGTTTTTGCCTCCCCGGTCCCTCCCACTGCAGCCCTCACATATCGGCTCTCCACATATATTTTTACAGGATTAAGGCCCTCTTTGTAGTAAGCTCCAACCGGGCCTATGATTATAAAGAAAATATATGCATTAGAAGGCCTTACCCCGAGGTGAGGCTCTGTGGCAATCATTGTGGGCCTTATGTAAAGCGATGTTCCTTTGCTTTTGGGTACCCAATCCCTGTCCAGGAGAATGAGCTTTTTTAACCCATCCATTACAAGGCCCATATCCACCTGAGGCATGCAGAGCCTTTGCGCGGAGTTATTGAGCCTTACAAAATTTTCTCTTGCGCGAAAAAGATAAATGCCTCCGTTCTTTCCCCTGTAAGCCTTAAGCCCTTCAAATATTTCCTGCCCGTAATGGATACCCATGGCCGCAGGGCTTATGGATAGATTGCCGTACGGGACGATCCTGGGTGAAAACCATCCCTTTCCTGTCTCATAGTCCATGAGGAACATGTGGTCGGTCATGATGTCCCCGAATCCCAGTTTGGATTCATCAGCCGGTTTTGGTTTCAACGAATGCCCTTGTGCTTTTGTGATTGAAATTTCCATCTGCTTCTCCTAGCGTTGCCTCGATCAGTAATAGCAATCCTTTAAGAATATAATCATATCAGGACGCCTGATATGTTTCAATAAGGAAATCTATTGATTAGATCTCTTCAGCTTTCTTATGTGATCCTGTAAAAGTTTTTCCTTTTTTACCCACGCTATGATCATTTTGTAATGGAAACAATATCATAGGTGCGGCTTCCAAGACCCAGTTCCTGGGCATAATCCAGTTGGACGCTCCAGTCGATGCGCGGATAGACGGCCTTGAATTTGTCTTCGCCAGGACCTTTGCCTGTTGTAAGGCATGATCCTTCAAGTGCATGCTGCCCGTTTACAAGGTCCGCTGATGCCTGATCAATTGCAACAGGGTCCTTTGAAAGAACAATCCCTATATCCCTTACTATCGGGGCATCGCTGTGGCCGTAGCAGTCACAGGCCGGAGATACTGAGGTAATGAAATTGATGAAAAGGGCTTTTCCTTTTTTCTTATTAAGGACCGCCGCCGTGTATTCGACCATCTTTTTTTGAAGTCTGGGAGAATCACTGTCCCACTGGGCATCAATGGCTCCCTGCGGGCAGATGAGTATGCATTCGGCGCATCCCACGCAGAGTGCAGGGTCAATTACAGCCTTTTCATCCTTGAGGGAGATGGCCTTATGGGCGCAATGTTCCGAGCAGAGCCCGCATCCTATACATTTTTTTCCGCGCACCTTGGGTGAAAGCCCCGAATGCTGGTCCATTTTACCCTTTCTTGATGCGCAACCCATCCCTATGTTTTTGATGGTACCCCCAAAGCCTGTTACCTCATGGCCTTTGAAATGGGCAACCCCGATTATAGCGTCCGCATCGTGTATCTCTTTGCCTATGTAAGCAACCTTTACCAGGTCAAGGTTGACATCCACCGCCTCAAAGGCGGCCCCCCTGAGACCGTCTGCTATTATAAGAGGAGCTTTTACCACAGAATAAGCAAAGCCATTTTCAACGGCAGTAACAAGGTGGGAAACACTGTTTCCTCTTGTGCCGGCATAAAGGGTGTTGGCGTCGGTCAGGAAGGGTGATCCGCCATGGGCCTTTACCTTGTCCACCACCTGAGCCAGAAATATGGGTCGGATGAAGGCAGTGTTTCCCTTTTCGCCAAAGTGGAGTTTAATGGCCACAAGATCTCGCTCTGAAATGACCTCTGAGATTCCTCCGGCATCCATAACCTTTGAAAGCTTGGACATGAGGCTGTTCTGGTAGCTGGCTCTCATGTCCATAAAATAAACCTTGCTTGCTGTCATGTTGCTCAAATCTCCCTTCTCTGGTGATTGGGTTTTTCCCAGGGCGGCCTGTCACAACTAAGCCATCGGTTTTCTTTTACAACCAGCCGGTTGTCCGCCCATTTAGATGTAAGGGCAGATTATTAGAGACTCACTTGCCGCCTGTCAAGCTGCATATGCCTTATTGCCACCTTTTTGATTGACAAAGGCCACAATCCCGGACTATTAAAAAACACCGTGGGAGTAGCGTTTCCTTTCACAGCCATGTTTGAGGCAAACTTTATGAAAGATAGGACATTATCAGGTTACGTAATATTTGCCTTAATTGCTTTCTTGGTGATTCCTTCGACCTTGCAGGCACAGGAGCCCAAGAAAATAGTCAGCATTGAGGCATATGATATGCTCAATACAGTGCCCGATACATACCTCATAGATGTAAGGACCAGGGCGGAATATCAGTTTGTCGGACACCCTTTGGGTGCATACCTTTTTCCTTACATGTTTTTGACCCAGGAGTTTGGAAAGGTAGATGAGATTTACGGCTACAAGCTTACAGCCAAGAACAAAGCTTTTGTTACTGAGATTGCCAAGGTCTTCAAGAAAACTGACAACCTCCTTCTAATCTGCCGCGACGGAACCAGGAGCCTCCTTGCCGCAAAAGATCTCATGGCTGAAGGTTTCAAGAGTATTTACTCCGTGGAGGACGGATTTGAGGGGCCTGAATTTCCTTTTCATTCCGACCCCAACAAACATAAGTTTTACAGGCAGCTTGCAAAAAGAAACAAGATCTTTGGATTTGATCACAGAAGGCATTATGGATGGCAGTGGTGGGGGTTGCCTTGGACCTATGAAATGGATCCTAAATACATATACCCTCCTGATCTGAATCCGCCTGAAAAAAAATAGGGAGGCATAAAATGGAATCTGCAGAACTGGTTCAACTGATGAATCAAATTGACTCAAAAGGGATAGGTTGGAAACAGGTTGAAGAAAAGGTAAAGGTTTCTGAAAGCCTTTTAAGGCTCTATGCCAAATCGGGTCCTGTGCCTGTAACGATTATCAAGGGGTTGAAGAAGATTATTGAAGAGGCCGGGAACTAACCCTGTTCAAAAGACCAGGTTGGCCGCTCCGGGTTGAGCTCTAAAGAAGCTTTGGCGCGGAGAGGCCGCCCTGAATCTGATCCGCCAATAATATGTATTAATTCTCCGCAGGATAAGTTATTTCGATTTCTGCATCAAAACCATAACCTCTCTGGAAAACAGGTTTTCCTTTCCTGGTAACCTGTTTTTCATAATTTTCATCATTGGCATAAAACCAGGCGGTTACATCCACAAAGGCGCCAGATTTTAGATCTTCACCGGAAAACGTGAGTGTGAAGAAAAGGTACCCTTCTCCATCTCTGCCGGACATATTTGTTGCCGTGACATCCCTTAGAATGATTATATCTTTCCACGGCCCCCTGGGGTTTAATACCAGCTGGCCTCCCTCGTAGGTGGTTACATATCCCGACTGGGATCCCCCCTCAGTGTATGGGATGGGAACCGTTCCAGTCTCTACTTTTGTAAGGACCGCATTTTGGAAAATAAATCCTTTGCCTACGGCCATAAGTACGTTGCCGGGCTTGCCGTCGCCTCCGCCAAAGTACTTCTCCTTCCAAAAGTGAGTGACAAAATCGCCGTTTTCGGTAGTAAATATGACGGATTCATCAGGTTGAGGAGGTGGTTCAGCTGGGGGAGACTCTGTCTGGGCGAATAGTGGGACGGGTAACGCCAAAAGAAAACAGATAACAAATGACAAAAGTCCAATCTTTCTCATTTTATTCCTCCTTGTTCATGATTTTATAGTGTAACTTATCTTATTTATTGCAATTAAATTATACTCAATATCTCCTCCTTCCTTGGATATAGGTGTCGCTTGTTACTAAGAGTACAAAAGGCATGCCAGCAATTAAGGGATACAGCGTCTTTGCCAGGGTTTTTCTGAATGTTTATAACTAATGATAACAGGCAGATATCAGCTTGATGCAGGATTGAGAAGCTTGCCTGAAGCAAAAGGGGCACAGTTACGTGTTTTGAATTTTAAACCTGGAATTGTAATTCCAGTATCAAGCCTTGATTGTCAGGTTCAGAATTGCACGAAGTTAAGTGTGGCCTTGATAAATGTTCTGACGGCGGGGTCTGATCAATTGAAGATTTCATTAAATTTTCATATTGACAATTTAATCATAAATCACTATGGTCCGTCCAGTCACATATAATGAATGATTTGAGTCTGCCCGACCAAGAGGAACAAATTATGGATCTTTTTGAAACGGCAACCTCAGCTGAGCCGGGAGCTTTTCTCTCAATAATTAAAAAGATAAATCTGAAGGAGCCAGGGCCGTGAAAAGATCTCTGGCCTTATCGTGCTTTCAAATTCTGACCGAACCGGGCCTGGTAGAATTAGGGAGCTTTTCAAGATTTTCTAAGTATAGGCGCCCTAACAGCCTGTCCCGATTGGATGGTGTGGGACCTAACAATGCTTTTTAAAAAAGGAGGAAAAAAGGGATGAAAAGAAGACTGGTTTTGGTTGGGCTGTTGGTAGGGTTCCTGTGCATGATTGGATCAGGTCCTTTGGAGGCGGGTAATTTTAAGCTCAGGATTCAGAGCGTTTACCCCGAGGGAAGTCATGGACCGGTGTTGCTCAAGGAATTCGCAAAGAAGGCGGAAGAATATACAAAAGGCAAGGTAAAGGTGGAGCTTTTCTGGCCCGGACAGGTTGTGGGACTTACCGAAGCCTATGACGCTGTTTCAAAAGGTACTATAGAGGGGACCTATAGCTGCCTCATTTATTACGGAGGAATCGTGCCGGAGGGAAAGACCGAGTGGCTGCCCTTCAACTGGCCGACAACCTCGGACTCCGTGGACATATATCTCAAGGCCGGGTACCTTGATCTGATGCGCAAGGCCAATGTTCGGCATAACGTCCATTACCTGTTCCCCATGTATTCGGCAACCATGGGAGCCATGACAAAATTTCCTGTGAAGACAATGGAGGACTTCAAAGGAAAGAAAATGCGGGCAACAGGTCTGGATGGATCTCTTGTCAAACTCATGGGGTCGGCAGCTGTTTCCCTGCCGGCGACAGAGATCTACACCACTCTTCAAAGGGGTACGGTGGACGGCGTTATTTACCCGTTCTATACCATAGATACATATAAACTGCATGAGGTTGTGAGTCACATAGTGCTCCCGGGATTCCACACCCCATCGATTTCAGGGGTTTACTTAAATCTTGATTTCTGGAAATCACTTCCTCCTGATCTTCAGGCTGCTGTAGAGAAGGCAGGCCTGGAGACCATGCTTGCTTCCGCAAAGGGGAGTGATCAATGGGACAAGGAGGCCCTGGAATTTGCCAAACAAAAGGGAATCAAGGTTGTGACACTACCCGGCAGCGATGTTGAATACCTCAAGAAGGCATGCGCCCCAATCTGGGACAGCGTTGCGGAAACCACTCCACTGTGCAAGGAGATAGTTGAAATGTACAGGAAATACCTCAAGGGAAAAGGCGCCCTTTAACCTTGTAAGCCAGGGGGAAGGCGGAATTGAAAATCGCATCCCGTCTCCCCCGTTTGAGGAATCCTCATGGAAAATATAAAAAAAGGCTTCTGGAGAAAGTCCTGCCTGTTTGTTGACAGCCTTAATTTTTGGACGGCCAATATTTTCTGCTATATCTCCGTGGTTTTGATGCTCCTTGTCAGCTACGAGGTTATTTGCAGATATCTCTTGAATTCTCCATCAGACTGGTCAGGCGAGATAAACCAGTATCTGCTTTGCGTTATGAGCATGCTGGGAGGCGGCTATGCCCTGCTGATAGATCAGCATGTAAGAGTTGATATAATCTACCGCTTTTTCTCTCCCAAAAGGCGCTCTATAGCGGAACTTGCAACCTGGTGGCTGGTAATCCTCTTTGCTTTAACCCTCCTGTGGTTCGGAGGGGAAAATGCCATGGATGCCCTCATTAAAGGCAAAAAGTCCATGAGCATCATGGAAATGCCGCTTTTCCCTTCCCTTATCATGGTTCCGATTGGAGCCCTGCTGATTTTATTGCAGGCATTGGCTCGCATGGTCAGATGCATATTGACCCTTACAACCGGTATTGACGAAGTAGCCCGCGAAAAATCTGCGGCCTGACGAGGCATAACATGGATACGGGCATTTTGACTGTAATTATTGGACTTGCTCTGGTGGGTTTTTTGGTAGCCGGGTTGCCGGTTTCATTTGCCCTTGGCGGTCTGGCTGTCCTTGGAACTCTATATGTCTGGGGTTGGAAGGGCCTTTACATGATTGCCAATACGGCATATGCAGAGGGAACCAGTTATCTTCTGCTTGCCGTTCCTCTCTTCCTCCTTATGGCCAACATACTCAGATACTCCGGGCTGGCCGATGACCTATATGAAATGGTTCACAAATGGATGGGCCCTATACCTGGAGGACTTGCTGCGGGAACGGTAGTGATCTGTGCCGTTTTTGCGGCCATGGCAGGCATAAGTTCTGTGGCGACTATAAGTATGGGGCTTATTGCTCTTCCATCTATGCTCAAAAGGGGATACGACAAGAGCATGGCTGTTGGCTGCATTTCTGCGGGAGGCGCCCTTGGCATCCTGATTCCACCCAGCATTATAATGATCATTTACGGGGCCATGGCCGAGGCCTCGATCGGGCAGCTATTCATAGGCGGAATTCTGCCTGGAATCCTGCTGGCTCTTATCTTTTGCTGTTACGTTCTCATCCGGTGCACCCTGAATCCAAGTCTGGGACCTCCAACCCAGGAAAGATATTCTCTCGGACAAAAAATGCGATCCGTCAAAGCGGTGATACTGCCGGGCCTGCTTGTGGTTCTTGTTCTCGGGGTTATTTACTCCGGAGCCGCTACGCCCACAGAGGCTGCCGGAATAGGCGCGCTGGGGGCACTGATCTGTTCACTCCTTCATCGAAGGCTATCCTTCCAGAACTTTAAATCAGCACTGCTTTCAACCCTTGGGCTCAATGCCATGGTCATATGGATTGTGACCGGAGCGGTGGCCTTCACCCATGTCCTTGCATATGCAGGGGTCTCAAAGATGATCCAGGATATGATTCTGGGGCTTGGACTGTCGAAGTGGGTGATCTTTTTTTGCATGCAGATAATGTATTTTATCCTCGGCATGTTCCTGGATCCTGCGGGCATAATCATGCTGACCACTCCTGTGTTCATCCCCCTTATAAAACAACTGGGATTCGATCCTGTCTGGTTCGGGGTGATCTTTACGATCAATATGGAGATGGCCTACATAACTCCTCCTTTCGGATTCAATCTCTTTATCATGAAGGCCGTTGTTCCTCCCAGCATTAATATGACGGACATATACCGTTCGATTGTCCCTTTTGTATTACTTCAGGCGCTTTGCCTTTTGATCTGTACGTTTTTTCCGCAGATCGTGCTCTATCTGCCCTACGCTATGATGGCTAAATAATTATTCAGGAGATTTTATGAGAAAAGTTGCAATTGTGGGAATGGGTACAACCAAATTCAAAGCAAGATGGATTGATAAAACCTACTATGAGCTTGCCTATGACGCGGCGAAAATGGCAATGGAGGATGCCGGTATAGGCAGAGAAGAAATTGGTTGCGCTGTATACGGCATCTATAACGACTTTTTTCAGCGGCAATACCAGCCCGATGCCTTTGTTCATGATTATATAGGGCTCGGATTGAAGCCGATGGTGAGGGTCAATTCCGGCGGTGCAACCGGAGGAGCAGCCCTCAGGATCGGATACAGCGAAGTCGCAAGCGGCTTATATGATATCTGCCTTGTCCTGGGCGTCGAGAAATGCAATGACTGTTACAACTACGAGATGGGCATCACGACGCCTGAAGTCCTAAGGGCCATCCTATACACCGCCGACATGACCTACGATAATCCTGCGGGAAGAACAGCAGCATCCGGATTTGCACTTGCTGTTATTGCCCACATGGAAAAATACGGCAACCCCACCGAAGAGCAGATGGCAAAGGTATCGGTCAAAAACCATTTCAATGCGACCAAAAACCCTGTGGCCCAGTCGCCTCAGATAATCACAGTTGAGGACGTGCTCAAGTCAAGAAAGATTGTGGAGCCTTTCAAGTTTTATGACAACTGCCTTTATACGGAAGGCTCCTCTGCTGTCATCCTGGCCTCTGAGAGGGTGGCCAGGCAGATAACAGACAAGCCGGTCTGGATATCAGGACTTGGAGCCTCTGTGGATTACGTTATCCCTGGTAACAGGCCCAATATCTATACATTCGAGTCTTCCCGTGTCGCGGCAAAGAAGGCCTATGATATGGCCGGAATCAAAGATCCCATCGAGGAACTGGATCTGGCCGAGCTACATGACGCCTTTACCGGAACGGAGATAATGGCATACGAGGATTGCTTTTTCTGCGAGGAGGGTGACGGGGGACGTCTCATTGATGAGGGAACCGTGATGCCGGAAGGTCAATTGCCCGTCAATCTCAGCGGCGGGCTGATAGGCTGCGGTCACGCAGTGGGGGCAACAGGGATCATGCAGACTTATGAAATTGCTCTGCACCTGCGGGGCGAGGCCGGAGAACGGCAGCAGAAAAATGCCAGGAGGGGACTGGTGCAGAGCATCGGCGGAACCCTTTGCACATGGACGGTATGCCTGGTTCTGGAAAGGGAGGATAGGTGATGAAAGATCATGAAATAGAACAGTGGTATAGCTATTACCATGAAAAATTCAAAATCCCCAAAGAGTATCTCAGAAGAGATTATGAGGCAGAACTGTCCGGAAAAAATCCCATGGAAGCGCCTCTTGAGATACCCGACAAAATGGAGATTTTCTTTAAATACAGTCTCGGCCAACAGTCCCGGTTTTTCAGGGAACTGCGCGAAAATAAAAAAATCTTCGGTGCAAAGTGCATAAAATGCGGGAAGGTTTATTGTCCGCCTCGAGCGAATTGCCACCTTTGTTACCGGCAGACAGAGTGGGTTCCCCTTGAAGGGAATGGAGTAATCAAGGCATGTACTGTGCAGTACTATACAACGAGCGCATTCATTAAAAAGGTTCCCTTCATCTGTGCCTATGTCCAGCTTGACGGAACCGACAGCCTCATGATGACCAACATGGAGGTTGAAGATGTGTCCAGAGTGAAAGTGGGGACAAGGGTTAAAGCGGTTTTTCGTGAAGAGCGGACCGGATCTATCACGGATTTCTATTTCCGGCCTGTCGAGTGAGTGCAACGAAGGCTGTGCCTCTTTTTAGCGGACCGTTAGTGCAACAGGTTGCTGATAGGAATTTTGATTGGATGGAGAGAAACAGGATGAGTAGAAAAGTCATAATAACCGTCGCGCCGACTGGGAGCATTCCAACAAGAAAGGATAATCCCGCCCTTCCCATAACTGCGGAAGAGGTGGCTCTAGAGACCAGGAGATCCTATGAGGCAGGAGCATCTGTGGTTCATCTTCATGCCAGGAATCCAGTAACAGGTGAACCCACCTCGGATATCAAAGTGTATCGCGACTACCTTGCTGCGGTGAGGAGCGCCTGTCCAATAATCACTCAAATAACGACCGGAGGCGGGGCTACGACTCTGGGGCTCAGTCCTGAGGAGAGGGTGCGGCCGGTGCTTGAACTACTTCCAGATTCAGCATCTCTCAACTCCGGCTCAATGAATTTCGGCCGCAAGCTTTTCTCAAACACCCCCGATGTGATGGAGCTCTATGCCCGCAGAATGAAAGAAATAAATGTCATGCCTGAGTTTGAGATCTATGACCTCTCCATGCTCCAGAATGTGGATTACTGGATAAGGCAAGGCGGGATTCTTGATCCGCCATATCAATTCAGCTTTGTTTTAGGCGTTATGGGTGGAATACCGCCCAGCATAAAAAATCTTCTGGCCCTGGTTGAAAGCACCCCTGCCGGATGCACATGGCAGGTTATTGGAATCGGACGCCACCAGATTCCCCTTGGTATCACCGGCGCCATGCTGGGGGGGAACCTGCGCGTGGGATTTGAGGACAACGTGTTTCTCTCCAAAGGAGTCCTTGCAAAAAGCAACGCGGAACTTGTTGAGAAGGCGGTGCGGATTATAAGGGAACTGGGCATGGAAGCGGCTTCAGTGGAAGAGGCACGAGACACACTTCCCCTTCTAAATAAAAGGTAGAGGATCTGCTTTACGGGAGGTTTTCATGGAAATGACCCTGGGGGATGCTTTCAGCCGTTCGGCGCGCAAATTTCCCAAAAAAATCGCCTGTATGGATGAAAGTGGAAGTTCGAGTTATGAATCACTCAATCGCCGCGTTTGCCGCTGGGCCAGTGCCCTTGCAGGAACAGGCTTCAGGAAGGGGCAGCACATTGCAACCCTTTCCAACAACTGTATTCCCCTCATGGAGGTCTATCTCGGAAATCTTAAGCAGGGGATCGTTACGGTCCCTCTGGATGCGCGGGGAACAGTTGATGACAATGTTTTCCAGATTGAATCCACTGACTGCGAGGCTCTTATATTTCACACGTCCATGTCGGGTAAAGCCGAGGAGTTGCGAAGCCGTCTTCCTCATATTAAAAGATTCATAGCGTTCGGCGGAAATGCTCCGGGATTTTCATCCGATTATGAGGAACTGCTGAAAGCAGGCACCGAGATAGAGACAAGCGCAGATCTCGTCGAGGAGGACGAGGCGTTCATACTTTTCACGGGCGGTACGACCGGCCTGCCAAAAGGCGCAATCCTTACCCACAAGAACCTTCTCTGGAATACAATCTGCGTGACAACGGAAAATCACAGCCCCGCCCCGGATGAAAAGATATATTACACCATGCAGATGTATCACTCGGCGGCTCTGAGCAGATTTATTGCATTCATGTATGCTGGGGGGACCTTTATAGGAAGCTCCCGCTTTGATCCGGACCGGTATCTTGATGTAGTTGAAAGGGAACGGACAACCTTCATAATAGGTAATCCCACCATCTTCAGGATGCTTCTTGAGGCAAACAAGAATCGCAGAAGAGATACATCATCCATCAAGAGATGGCTGTGCGCGCAGGGATTTTTGCATCCCAATCTGAAAGAAGAAATCGGAGCATCACTTTTTCCCGGGGCTGCATGCTACGGTTACTACGGCCTCACAGAGGCATCCCCGGCTGTGTCAGTCCTTAAGCCATGGGATAAACCCAGCGAATGGGGCAGCGTAGGAAGGCCTTTCATGTGTACTGAAGTGCGGATCGTAGATGAGAGGGACCGGGATCTCCCTGAAGGCAAGGAAGGAGAGATCATTGTCAAGGGCCCCACCGTTTTCAAGGGCTACTACAACAACCCGGATGAGACGGCAAGAACCCTGAGGGGAGGATGGCTCCACACAGGCGATGTTGGCAGGTACGATGATCTTGGATATCTATACATGGTGGATCGTCTGAAGGACATGATCAAGACTGGTGGAATCAACGTGTATTGCCGTGAGGTTGAAGAGATTCTTTCCCTGCATCCTGATATCTCTGAAGCGGCAATCATAGGGGTTCCGCATCCCAAATGGGGTGAGTCCATAAGGGCAGTAGTTGTTCCCAGGGAAGGGTGCTTTCTGACTGAAGAAGCGGTCATAGAGCACTGCCGCAGAAACCTGTCTCCTCATAAAAAACCTACTTCAGTAGTTTTTGTCAAAGAGCTTCCAAAGGGAAGCTTCGGAGGGAAGGTCCTCAAGAGGGTCTTGAGGGAACAATACGGACGGGAACAGGTTGCAGGAATATGAACGCACTAGCCCCCCGGATGCCTTTGGCTGGAAAATTAAATGAGCTGTAACATCCTTTTGAAAGTGAAAAGAGAGATATGACGGCCTTGTATTTTGATGATTATCATGTTGGGGATGAGTTTGTGACCAAATCCCGGACAATCACGGAGACGGATGTGGTCAACTTCGCCGCCTTTTCATGGGACACAAATCCGCTGCATACCGATGTGGAATTTGCGAGAAAAACCGTTTTCGGAGAGAGGATCGCCCATGGCATGTTGGGCATCGTTGTCCATTCAGGGCTTTCTCAAATGCTTGGAATTATGGAAGGGACCCTGCTTGCATTTCTGGGGATGACATGGCAGTTCCATATTCCAATCAGGATCGGAGATACGGTCCATGTGGTTCAGCGGGTAAAGGAGATGCGCGAAGCTGCCAAGCCTGACAGGGGCGTGATAACCTTTGAAAAGGAACTGCGCAATCAAAAGAAAGAGATAGTCCAGACCGGAACAACAACCGTTCTTCTTAAAAAGAGGAGCCTAAAGGAAAAAGATTAGGGGTATTGCCTGAGATGAGATTACTGCTTGATACACTGCTTTCCGAGGAACATCGCATGGCTCGGGATACCGCAAGGAAGTTTTCAGATAAGGAACTGGGTCCTATTGCCGAAGAGATAGATGAAGAGGAACGGTTCCCCATGGAGGCCTACAGGAAAGCAGGCGAAAACGGATTCATCGGTTCAACCACACCGGTCGAGTATGGCGGCGGAGGCGCGGATCTGCTTACCCAGGCTTTGATCAAGGAGGAATTCTGCAGGGTTGCCGCCGGGTTCGGGATGTCTGTCAACATGTGTACCACTAATTTCTGCTATTTTATCTCCAAGTACGGCACAGAGAAGCAGCGGAAACGTTATATACCTCCGGTTATTAATGGGGAAGCCCTGGCGGCCTTTTGCCTCACAGAGCCGGAGGCCGGATCGGACGCCCTTTCCATCAAGACGACCTGCCGCAATGAAGGAGACTACTTCAGGCTTAACGGGTCAAAGACCTTCATAACCAATGCTCCCATAGCCCAATACTTTCTCGTTGTTACCAGGCAGCCATCCACTGCAGGGGGAAAGGGAGGCACCCTTTTCATTCTGGAAAGAGGGATGGATGGTCTGTCAACGGGCAAGCCCTTTAAAAAGCTTGGGATGAGATGCTCACCGACAGGCGAAGTATTCATGGACAACGTCATGGTCTCTGCAGAAAACATCTTGGGATCGGAAGGCAATGGATTTCAGATTATGTTTGAGACCCTTGATGAAGAACGCATCCTGGGGGCCGTAACCAGCATTGGAATAGCACAGGCATGCGTCGAATCCGCTGTAAAATATGCAAAGGAAAGAGTTCAGTTCGGAAAACCAATAGCTTCTTTTCAATTGGTGCAAAACATGCTGGCCGAGATGTCCACCCGACTGGAAATAACACGCCAGTACACATATGCACTCTGTCCCCTGGTGGACAAGGGTGTCAGGTTGACCAGAGAGGCCTCCATAGCCAAATATTACGCCTCCATCATGGCAACAAAAGTGGCATTGGACGCCATTCAGATTTTCGGCGGTTACGGCTACATGAGGGAATACCCGGTGCAGCGTTACATGAGGGACGCAAAGCTGGTTGAGATCGGAGGAGGAACCTCGGAGATCCAGAAGCTCATCATCGCCAGGGAGCTTCTAAGAGAGTGATAATTTTGGTTATTCAAAAATATTAAACCCGGCAGTACTGAGCAGGGAGACTTTCACAGTGGAAATGACGATCCCTTATCTTCTGCGCAGGGCCGCTTCCAAGTTCCCGTCCAAGGAAGCGATTGTCTCTGAGCTGGGGAGATGGACATACCATGACTGGGATTTCAACTCCAACAATCGGGCATCGGCCTTAAGAAGGCTCGGCATAGGCAAAGAAGATAAAGTGGCAACGCTTTTTCTTAATGGAAATGAGGTATTGGAGACCTATGCGGCAATAATGAAGCTGGGCGCTGTTGTGGTTCCGCTTAATGCTCGATTTTCCCCAGGGGAGCTCAGCTACATCGTGAACCACTCGGAGGCAACCGCGGTTTTATTCCCCCGTGACTTTATAAAGATAATCCGTGAGATGCAGCCTGCCTGCACTCATGTAAAGCAGTGGATTGTGTTCGGAGAAAAAGACTCGAATGAATTCCTGAGCCTTGATCAAATAATGAATAATTTTACAGGCGATGATCCATTGATCCCGGTCCTGGAGAGGGACATTGCCTGTATCTTATATACTGCAGGAACGACGGGAAAACCAAAAGGGGTTCTTCTTTCACATAGAAATTGTGCCTGGGCGGCGGCGAGCGCGGCGAGCGACGTGGACTACAAGCCGGAGTACAGGCTGGCTCTGATCTTTCCCTTATACCATGCCGCGGCCTTTGGAATATTTATTACGGGGCTTTATCTGGGTTGCACATTTGTGACAATGAAGCAGTTCGATCCTGGTGAAGTGATGGAGAGGGTGGCTCGCGAAAAAGTCAACAGATTGGTGTTTCCGCCCACTGTATGGAACTTCATTCTTCAGATTCCGGACCTCAAGAAATATGACACCTCTTCTGTGCGTTCCCTGGGCTCAGGCTCCGAGACAATGCCTCTGGAGACCAAAAGAAAGCTTTTAAGCCTGTTTCCAAATGCCGGACTGGGAGAGACCTACGGGATGACCGAAACCATAGCGACAATAACTACACTCAAGCCGGCAGACGTATTGAGAAAACTTGAATCCGTGGGCAAACCCTTTGTTAACACCGAGATCCGAATTGCTGATGAAAACGGCATGGAACTGCCTCAGGGAAAGGTGGGAGAGATTCTGGTCAGGGGCCCGAATGTCATGGAGGGGTATCACAAAGATCCTGAGGCGACCGAAGAGGCCCTCAGGGGAGGGTGGCTCCATACCGGAGACCTGGGAGTGATTGATGAAGAAGGATTTCTTACAATAGTTGATCGAAAAAAGGATATGATCATATCAGGAGGCGAGAATATCTACTCCAGGGAGATTGAAGAGATCCTTTACAGCCACCCGAGGATACTGGAGGCGGCGGTTATTGGAGTTCCCGATCCGATATGGGGCCAGAAAGTCCATGCCGTAGTTGTACCCAAAGAGGGAGCTGATCTTGCTGAAGAAGAAGTGATAGATTATTGCAGGACAAGGATAGCAAGTTTTAAAAAGCCAAAGTCTGTCCAATTTGTACAAAAGCTTCCCAGATCATCTGCCGGTAAGGTGCTGAAGGCAATACTCAGAGAGACATGGAAGGAATCTTCCTGCGGGAGGTGTAATTCATGACCCTCGTAAATCAGATGTTGTTCTCCTATGTGCCGGAGAAAAACGCAAAGATCTTTTCCGATAAAACATATCTGGTGGATGAGAGCAGGCGCTGTACATTCAAGACCTTTAACTCCCGTACCAATTCCCTTGCCAGGGGATTAAAACATGCAGGGCTCAAAGCCGGCGAAAGGGTGGCAGTGCTGAACCACAACGCCATTGAGAATGCGGAGATTTTCTGGGGAGCCATGAAGGCGGGGGGCATTGCCGTTCCTGTCAATATTCGCCTGGCGGTTCCTGAAATAAACGAGATAGTAAAAGACGCGGAGCCTAAATTTGTAATCACAGGAAGTAATTACCTGCCAAAACTCGTATCAGCCGGGAACGCCTCATATGGAGAAAATGTTTTCATAATCGGGAGCGGTTCTCACCTTTACAGGGCTTATGAGTCTCTGATCAATGGGTTTTCCGGGGATCGGATCGAGACGGAGGCCACGGATGAAGATATTGCCATGCTGATTTATACCAGCGGTACGACTGGAAAACCAAAAGGGGTTATGTGGACCCATAAAAACCTCTTTTCATCTGCTCAGGCCTCTGCCATATCCCGCAGAACCAGACCGGAGGATGTGGCCCTTGTTGCAGCCCCGATTTATCAGGCTGCGGGTGTGGCAACCCTTTTCTCAAGCGCTTACAGGGGAAACACCACTGTCTTAATAAACCGCTTTGATCCTGATCAATATCTTGGAGCTATCGAGCGGGAAAGGGTTACGACCGCATTCATTGTGCCGGCCATGCTGCTTAAGCTGCTTCAGTCCTCGGAAATAGATCGCTTTGATCTCTCCAGTATGAAGACCGTCTGTTACGGTTCCGCTCCGATGCCGGTTGAGACTCTGAAGATCGCCATTGAGCGCTTCGGCTGGCGTTTCATGGGGGCATGCGGCGCGACAGAGACTTCTTCAGGATATATTTCATTCCTGCCCAACGAAGATCATATTCTTGACGGTTCTCCCCTGAAAGAAAAACGCCTTCATTCCATAGGTAAGGAGAGCATTAACGCGGAGGTGAGGATCTTCGATGATGAGGACAGTGAGCTTTCAACCGGAGAGGTGGGAGAAATCGTGATCCGGGGTACAAACATAATGAAGGGATACTGGAGGAAACCCCTGGAGACCGAGGAGGTCCTGCGCAACGGCTGGTACCATACGGGCGATATGGGATATATAGATGAAGATGGATATATCTATATAGTTGACCGTAAAAAAGACATGATAATAAGCGGCGGCTTCAATGTGTATCCAAAGGAGATAGAAGCGGCGCTCGATAGTCACCCCTGTGTCCTTGAGGCTGCTGTCATAGGACGGCCGGACCCGGAGTGGGGAGAGACCCCGGTTGCGGTGATAGTGCTCAAAAGGGATGCCGAGCGGCCTGAATTCGTACATATAATGGAATTTCTCAGAGGAAAGCTTGCCGGTTACAAGCTCCCCAGAGGTGGGATCTTCTTTGCGGAAGAGCTTCCCAGAAACGCGGCGGGAAAGGTGTTGAAGAGGGAGTTAAGGGAAATTTATGGAGTTGGAAGATGAAAAAAAGGGATGCGGTCATTGTGGATGGTGCCCGCCTGCCCTCCGCCAGAGGCGGCGCAGGAGGAGCTTTGTGCATGGTGCCTGCAGAGATATTCGGTTCCCACCTTATAAGGAAGCTGGTTGAAAGAAGCGGGATACGCCCTGAAGAAATAGAGGACGTCATTCTCGGAAACGTCATGGGCGCTTATCTTTGTTTTTCGAGGCTTTGCCTGCTTCATGCCGGTCTTCCCGTTGAAATCCCGGGTGTCACCCTTGACAGGAACTGCTCGTCGAGTCTTCAAGCCATTGCCTTTGCATCCCAGGCAATACGTTGCGGGGATGCGGATCTCATTATCGCCGGTGGCGTGGAGAGCATGACAAGGCAGCCGTGGTTTATTGAAAAGCCTGCGGTGGGATTTCCGAGGGAGCCTATTGTGCCCCGGGTCCTTGGAAGGGCTACCGCTCCGCCGCAGTTTGGACAGCACAATATGGGCGAAACAGCCGAAAACATTGCGGAACGCTACTGTATATCCAGGGATGAACAGGAGGAACTCGCGCTGGAAAGCCATATCCGGGCTGTTGAGGCATGGAAGGCCGATCGGTTTTCGGAAGAGATTATTCCTTACCCCCTTCAGAATCCAAAAGTCCCTGGAGGAGAACCCGTTCTGTTCAAGATGGATGAGACTATAAAGCAGCCTGATAGGGAAAAGATGGCCAGGCTTCCGGCTCTCTTCGGAAAAGGAGGCACGGTTACGGCAGCAACTTCCTCTCCCATCACCGACGGCGCGGCAGCCCTCGTCATGATGTCGCTTGAAAAGGCCGAAGCAGTAGGACTGGAACCCATGGTAAGAGTTGCTGCAACCGCTTCGGCCGGAGTTGAACCGGCCTTCATGGGACTCGGACCTGTGCCGGCGATTCATAAGGTTTTAAGTCGCACTGGACTTACCCTGGATGATATTGAGCTTGTTGAGATAAACGAAGCCTTCGCTGCTCAGGCTCTTGCATGCTACAGGGAGCTTGGCCTCAGCAGGGAGAAGGTAAATGTGAACGGAAGCGGGCTGTCACTAGGGCATCCTATCGGAGCTACCGGAGCCAGGATCACCGTAACGTTGATTCACGAAATGAGACGCCGAAATGCGCGCTACGGGATTGCGGCCATGTGTGTCGGTGGAGGTCAGGGGACGGCGGTCCTCTATGAATTGATGTCCACTAAAGGCTGTGATCCCCTTCCGGCCTCATTTACAAAATAACGCCTTGAGGTGTATTGTAAAAAATGTATTGTTAATTATTTTTTTCAGTAAGGCGAATAGGAATTAGCGAGGATACATTGGTAGTTAGAAAAGGATTAACCACTGAGGAAGTATATCAGAAGATCAAGGAAATGATCTACTGCAACCAGCTCGCACCTGGGCAAAAGCTTATCTATAACGATCTTGCCAAAAGGCTGGGGGTCAGCATGACTCCGGTTGTTCAGGCGCTTAATCGCATGGAGAATTCAAGCCTTGTTAAATACATGCCCAATAAAGGATACTTTGTCGGGGAAATTACCGAGTCCGAGGTGGAGCAGTTGTTTCATGCCAGGGAAGCACTTGAAATATACATCGTTCCCTCTGTTATTGCCAATCTGAATGCAACTAGCCTGGACGAGATTCAGCAGGCCTTCAGCACTCACAGGGAGGCTTATGATAGCCGTCACAATAGAGGCCTTATCCTTCTGGATGCCAAATTCCATCTCAAGATCGCTGCCTTTGCGCGAAATCAGGTGATCTATAAAATGCTCAAGGATATTTATGAACAACTCTACCTAAAGTATCCCCAGCAGTACATCAGCGATGACAGGGCCAAGCAGGTTGTCGCCGAACACCGCATCATACTTAAGGCCTTAAGAAAGAAGGATGTAGCTGAGGCAGTGGAGGCCATAAGGGAACACGTTAAGGGGGGTATGAGCCATGTCATAAGAGGTCTTAAACCTTATACACCTTTTGACCTCTAAGATATTTTGAAACCTTGGAAAAATAATTTCTTAACCCTGAGAGTAAAGTTTAAGTTTCATCTTCTGAAATATTTGCGGGAAGCAGTTTGGCGGCTTCGCCTGCCGGCAGTTCCTCCACGTCCCTCAGCCTTTTTCCGACCGCACGGGATCTCGTCCTGGCTTTCTCTAAGGTTTCGGAAGCTTGAGACAACTTTTTCTGCACAGACTCCAGAATATCTCCATACTTTGTCCACTCGGTCTTGACTGCCGCAAGAAGATTCCATACCTCGCTGGATCTTTTCTGAATTGCCAGGGTTCGAAATCCCATCTGAAGGCTGCTCAAAATGGCCCACAGCGTGGTGGGTCCGGCTATTACCACCCGGGACTCCCTTTGAACGGACTCTGTTAAACCTGTTCTTCTGATGATTTCCGCAAAAAGGCCCTCTATGGGCAGAAACAAAATGCCGAAGTCTGTTGTCCTGGGAGGATTCAAATATTTTTCACATATTAGCCTGGCGCACATCTTTACCCTGCTTTCAAGCTGTCTGCCGGCAGCATCAACCCCGCCCGTATCGGCAGCCTCCTGAGCCTCCAAAAGGCGATGATAATCCTCTATTGGGAATTTGGCGTCAATCGGAAGCCAGACAATCTCATCCCTGTCACTACTCTGGCCGGGAAGCTTGACAGCGAATTCAACCCGCTCTCCGCCATCTTTAGTAGCAACATTAATTGCAAACTGATCCGAATTGAGAACCTGTTCAAGCAGCGCGCCCAGCTGCACTTCACCCCAGGTGCCGCGGGTCTTGACATTTGTGAGGACCTTTTTGAGATCGCCAACTCCGGTTGCAAGGGTCTGCATCTCCCCAAGCCCTTTGTGCACCTGCTCCAGCCGTTCACTCACCTGCTTGAAAGACTCCCCTAGACGTTTCTCCAAAGTTCCCTGAAGTTTTTCATCCACTGTCTGGCGCATCTGTTCAAGCTGCCTTGCGTTGTCCATCTGTATGTTCTGGAGTCTGGCCTCCACCGTGCACCTGAGTTCTTCAAATTTGACGTCGTTTTTGTCTGAAAGTTTCAAAACAGCTCCGGACATGGTCTCCAGCTGGTCCTTCTGTACTGCTGCCAACTCACCAATAGTCTGTCTGATGGTTTCCGAGAGGCCCATGAGCGTAGTCACAACCTCTTCTCGAAGCTGTTTTGCTCCCGATGCAGACTCGGTGCGCACAAAATCAAGCCTTTCAAAGCTTGCCCTGGCGAAGGTTTCGAATACCTCTATGAGTTCTTGTCTCTGCTCCCTGGCGGTTTTTCTCAGTTCCTCTCTGCTGAGCGAAAGCTCCTTTCTGATGGTATCCTCGGTTCGTTCATGGGCCTTTTCAAAGGCATCAAGACGGGAGAGGAGTACTGAGTTGTCAGGTTTAAATACCTTTATCAGAACAAGGATTAGTAACGCCAGTGAGATTAGTGAAAGGATAATTGTTAAAACAGGAAGCATTTGATTATAGTTCTTTCTTCAGGGGTACAGATAATGTTCCGGTGCCATTTATAAAAAACACCACATTAGCCTACATTATTTAAGGAAGTCATATCTAAATCAATACTTTTCTATAGATCAAAAAAAAACAACCATGTCAAAGAGATATAAAAAATGTTGACAACATCTTATGTATGGATAAAGATAGTAATTAATTACTATCTTTATGGAGGCCCGTATGAATTCCTTTATCAAATACCTTCCGGCCGAAGAGAGGCGTGCGGTGACTGTTGAGGCTGTGATCGAGCTGGCTGGGGAGCAAAACCCTAGCGATATCACCACGGCAGCCATAGCTAAACGGATGGGACTGACCCAGGGTGCCCTTTTTCGCCACTTCCCAAACAAAGATGCCATTATTCAAGCGGTGATGGAATGGGTGGCTGAACGGCTGATGTCAAGGCTAGAAAAAGCCGTACACCCAGATTCGACTCCCCTTGAGGCACTTGAAAGCATGTTCATGGCCAACGTGGACTTTATCATAGAGCATCCTGGCATTCCACGTATGCTGTTTTGCGAATTACAAAGAGCTCAAGAGACCGTTCATAAGCGAATGGTGCAAACGCTCATTCGTCGTTACGGAGAGAGGCTTACCCGGTTGTTTGAACAAGGAAAACAGTGTGGCGAGCTCGATGCCCGACTTGACGTTGAGGCATCTGCCACGCTGTTTATCGGTACCATCCAGGGGTTGGTAATGCAATCGTTGCTGGCCGGAGATGTAAGCCGCATCCGCAGAGATGCAACAAGGGTCTTTGCCATCTATCAAAGGGGTATCAGGAGCGAATCATGAAAAAGCTGCCCGTTCAAAAGCGTACACTGGCTCTAATGGCTGTCCTTGTGCCTCTTATTGCCCTTTTTATATATGTTGCCTTGCGTTCCGGACCGCTTGCCCCTGTGCCTGTGATGATGGCAACGGTCGAAAACAAAAGCATTTCCCCGGCACTGTTCGGAATTGGTACTGTTGAGGCTCGATACACCTACAAGATCGGTCCGACTTTTGCCGGACGGGTCAAAAGACTGGATGTTCATGTAGGTGATTATGTAAAGGCGGAGCAGGTGCTTGGTGAAATGGACCCGGTGGATCTTGATGATCGCATTCGGGCACAGGATGCCGCCCTGAAAAGGGCAACTGCTCAACTAAGCGAGGCTCAGGCGCGAAAGAACTATGCACAAACACAGCTGCAGCGTTATGAACAGTTGCTTAAATCGGGTATCACGAGTGAGGAGGTGGTATCCGCAAAACAACAGGACCTATTTGTTACTGAGGCAGGGCTGACTGCGGCACGTGAGGAGCTTGCCCGTGTGCGTGCCGAAAGGGAAGCTTTGGTGGCGCAACGCAGTAATTTGTATCTGATTGCGCCGGTTGAGGGGTTGGTTGTTACGCGTGATGCTGATCCGGGCACCACGGTGGTTGCAGGTCAGGCTGTCGTTGAACTTATTGACCCCTCTACACTTTGGATCAATACACGGTTTGATCAGATTCGTGCGCGAGGGCTCGCAGCCGGTCTTCCTTCACGGATCACATTGCGGTCACAGGCAGGTGGATCGCAGTCAGGGCGAGTCTTGAGGGTAGAGCCTTTGGCGGACGTCGTAACTGAAGAGATTCTGGCCAAAGTAGTATTTAACCGATTGCCGAACCCTTTGCCTCCAGTCGGAGAACTGGCAGAGGTTACTGTTGAATTACCGGCGCTACCTGAGGGACCTGTTATTCCAAATGCAGCTATTCAACGCATAGGAGGAAGGTTAGGCGTTTGGAAGATAACAGATGAAGAGTTGCGTTTCACGCCTGTCAGCCTGGGTGTTTCTGATTTGGATGGAAATGTGCTGGTAAACGAAGGGCTTAAGGCAGGTGACCGGGTGGTTATATATAGCGTTAAAGCCTTAAACACCCGCAGCCGTATTCATGTCCTTGATAAGCTGCCCGGAGTGGAGCCATGATAAGTCTGGCCGGAAGGGACATCCTCCATGCCTGGGGAAAATTCGTTTTTACAGGCATCGGTCTGGGGCTGTTGATCGGCGTGACGCTTATTATGGCGGGAGTATATAGAGGCAT
>QZIK01000131.1 GCA_003599015.1 Desulfobacteraceae bacterium
AAAAAACATGGGGGAACTAGGTCTCATGGGAATGAATGTCCCGCCCGAATACAACGGAGCAGGGGTTGATACCGTTAGCTATTCGGTGGCCATGCAGGAGATCGCCTATGCGGACGCCTCCGTCGCGGTGGTGATGTCGGTTCACAACTCGGTTGCCTGCGGACCCATATATCTCTTCGGCTCCGATTATCTGAAGGGCCACTATCTCAAACGTCTTGCAACAGGGGAACTTATAGGTTCCTTTGCCATAACCGAACCTGGAGCGGGGTCCGATCCCGCCGGCCAGAGAACCCGTGCTGTAAGAGACGGGGACAGCTATGTTCTGAACGGAAACAAGATATTCATATCCACTGGAAAAAACTCCAACCTCACGGTGGTGACCGCCTATACAAACCGGGACCGAAAACACAAGGGAATAAGCGCCTTTGTCGTGGAAAAAGGGACACCAGGATTTTATGTGGGTAAAGAAGAAGACAAGATGGGTCTTCTGGCCTCCGATACCGTGGAGCTTATCTTTGAGGACTGCCGGGTACCTGCCGAAAACCTGCTTGGAGAAGAGGGAGACGGTTTTACTGTGGCAATGACATCCCTTGACGGCGGCCGCATCGGCATCGCCTCCCAGTCCGTTGGGTTGTCTCAGGCCTGTCTTGATGCAGCCATCTCCTATGCCCGAGAAAGGGTCCAGTTCAACAAACCCATAGCCCAGTTTCAGGGCATTAGCTGGATGATCGCGGACATGGCAACCCAGGTTGAGGCGGCTAGGCTTCTTACCTTCAACGCGGCAGCCATGAAGGACAGAGGTGAAAACTTTACCGCCGCTGCAAGCATGGCAAAGCTGTTTGCCTCGGAGACAGCCAACCAGGTGGCCTACAAGGCACTCCAGATACACGGGGGCTACGGCTATACAAAGGAGTTCCCTGTAGAGCGATACTACAGGGATGCACGTGTCTTCACGATATATGAAGGTACCTCCGAGATCCAGCGCACCGTCATCGCCAAGCGTTACCTTTAGTACCTTTAGGGACGTTGTTTATATTTACAGATTTTGCGAGCAATTGCCAGCATCGAATATGCGCCAGGCAATCATGACCGGAGGGTTGCACGATCCGGAATTATTATGATGGGTAAACATTGCAGGTGTCGGTAGTCGCGAAACTTTCGGCTTGATATTACCCCGCAGATTCTTTCCCTTCATGGTCTAGGCTTAATCGCTTCTCTTTAAAGTCGTTGTCAAATACATCGGGGTAAAGTTTTTTCATACACTCAGGGCAGATGCCGTGCGTGAATTCTGCCTCCGAGTGGTCCCGTATGTATGCTTCGATCTGTGTCCAGTACCCTTTGTCATCCCTGATGTTTTTACAAGAGGAACAGATAGGCAGCATACCGCTAAGGGTTTTTACCCTGTGAAGGGCTTCTTTAAGCTCACTAATAAGCTTTTCTCGATCTTCCTCTGCGCGCTTTCTTTCGGTTATATCATTAATGCTTGACAGGACATATTTCTGTTCGCTGATTGGAACTATCTCAGCTGAAAAAAGTCCCGTGACCATCTCTCCGGATTTTTTACGAAACTGCAATTCCTTCCCGTACACCTTCCCGGTCCTTGCCAATTCATTGACAACTGCAAGACGGTCTTCCTGTTTATCCCAGAGATGCAGATCAATGGTTGTCTTTCCTGATAAGTCTTCGTAGTTGTAACCTGTTATGTTCACAAAGCCTTCGTTTACCTCTACGATCTTTCCGTCCGAGAGCCGTGTGAGGGCAATAGCATATGGAGATGAATGAAAAGCCTTGGAAAATTTGGCTTCCTGGACCTTGACCTCATCGAGCAAACGTTTGTTCAACATGAGCGCAAGGGCATATGTCAAAAGAATAAACAATATCTGGTAAGAAATCATTATAAGCGCGTTAAACTTGCCTGATTGAAAAAAATCTGCTGCCGGGTGCGGACCTATGAAAAACTCTGCAATCCTGACAATACTGACTATGCAATAGGCCACAAAGACCATGCCCACACCTTTTGTCAACCGACGCATGGCGGGCTCAACCCTGTAGATAAGGAGCAAGGCGCATTGAAAAAAAATTATAATCAAACCAATTGATAAATTTAGATTTCTAACTGACAGGCTGGGTTTAAAAAGGGTGAAGTAAGCGTGCATGCAGGCAAAGGCTGCCAGCAGGATATAGTTATGGATTTGTGAGGTCTTTTTTTCGACAAAGCGTTCCAGGCCCATATATCCCAGGAGGGCACCCGCAAGGGCAAGGGTATTGGCAAGGACCATTGACGCCCAATCAGGGATGCTTCCTCGCAAGACAATGAGAAACATCGCTGCAATTTGAAAAGAAAAATTAACAACCCAAAAACCAGTTCCTGCAAACCTCTTGTGAGTCTGGCGCCATAAAAAAAATATGACCAGCATGCAGACGATACTGGTTAAAAAATTGCTGAAGACGATTGTCCGGATATCAAGCATGGCCGTAAGTCCCAAAAAACAGAAATGCTTTCTATTTTATCAAGAGGCTTCATTTTGAAAAGACTGTCAATGTTTCAATATTGGCTGTTCCGGGAAAAAGATCCAGGACTACAGCCTGGTAAGGCCGGTATCCGGCCTTCTGCCACTCAATAGTTTCTGCGGGAATCCGATCAGTTCCGCAGAAGATATGCAGGATCTTGGCCGGATGGAATCCTGCAATCGCCCTTATTACGCCTTTTTCTGTTCCTTGGCGCGGTGGGTCGAGGATGACATTGATATCTCTGTTGAGCTTGTGAAATTCCTGAAAAACCCTTTTAATCATCCCTGAGGTAATGCGGCCTTCCATGAATCGCATGGTAGGAATGGATTTATCCTTCTTAACCGACAGGCGGGCGTAGTTCTGTCTGGCCGACTCTATGGCAGGTCCGGCCAGTTCAATTCCTGTAACGCTTCCGCATCTTGAACCGATCCCGAATGAGAGAAGACCGTAGCCGCAGTAAAGATCAACAAGATGAATGTTCCGGAAAATACCGGCCTCCAGCCCTAGCATCCTGCGGCATGTTTTGATGAGCTCCGGCAAAATGGACCGGTTGATCTGAGAAAAGACAAGGGGTGTGAAACGAAGTCTGTGGCCCTCAATTTCCACGTACAGTTCCGGGAATCCGGCCAGGCACCTTAACCGGCCCTTCCAGGTGGAGGCAGGGCCAGAGAAAGTTTTTTCCCGACCGGCCTCCAGGTAATACTCTGAGTGAGAGGGGTCGTATAAAACAAAGACGGACAATACTTCTGGACATTGTTCCAGTATCCAGCCGGTCAGTTGTTTTGCCTTTCGCAAAATGGCTCTGTCAAGTCTGAAGGTATTAAGAATCAGGACACAACCTCTGTCTGAATCCCTTATGATTACCCAGTTGAGGGCTGCTGCCAGCGGTTCATCCTCCCTGCGTGAAAGCCTGAGATGAACCAGCCTGAAGATTTTTTCGTGAACCTGCGGCTCAAGTATGGAAGGGGATATAAAGGGGCTTTTTCGAGGCTTTTCGCCGGGATGGAGAAAGTAGACTTTATTGAAGGATGTTGTTACCCGTCTTTTGGAGGTGCTCCGGTAGAGCCGGGGCATTGGAGACGGAACTATCAATCCGGGATGACCTGGAAGCGAGTTCAATTTCCAGAATTCTTCAAGGGCTTGCTGTTTCAGACGCAACTCCAGGTTGTAATCAAGCCCGGCCAATGGTTCCGGCTTTGAGAATGGACTTGCCCGAACTCCTGGAATCAGCGATTCCAGAATTGCAGAAAAAGTTTTCAAACAAACCTCAGACTTTTATGAATTATGGATGATACATTATGCTTTTTTGTGGGCAGTTTCAAGTACAAAGGAAAATTTAGGGTGACCTGTCTATGTAAGACCATTGTTAAATTTATGGTTTGCATTCAAGCCGGGGCTCGGCTAAATATTCCTATCGCCATGCAGAAAGGGGAGTGCTGATAATTATGCTTACTTCAACGCAAATCCAAAAATACGCCGAGGTCCTGCTTTGGGGGATCAAGGCTGCAAGAAAAAAAACGTTTAAGAAAAACGAGATAGTGTTGCTGAGGTTTGATCCCCCTGGATTAAGCCTTGCCGAGGCCGTACACGGATTGCTTCTTGAACACGGCTTTAATCCTGTGGTAAGGCCGGGGGGGTCGTCTGTCATGGAGCATAATTTCTATGCAAGGGCAGGCAAGGCACAACTGGCCTTTGTTGCGCCAGGGGAAAAGGAGTTGATGGAAAAAGTCAACGCAAGCATCTACATCCACGCCCCTGAGTCTCTGACACATCTGAGCGACATAGACCCCAAGAAGATCGGTACAGCGCTTTTAGCAAGGAAGTTCCTGCGCGATATAACCCAGAAGAGGGAGGCGGAAGGTAGCTACTCCTGGACTCTTTGCCTTTATCCCACAATTGAACTCAGCCGCAAGGCCGGCATGACCATCAAGGCTTACGCTAATCAGGTGGTCAAGGCATGCTATCTTGACAGGGAAGACCCTGTGAAAGAGTGGAACACCATCTACCGGGAGGTTGCTGCCATTAAGGAATGGCTGAATTCCATGCATGCAATCTCTTATCGTATAGAATCCGATAAGATTGATCTTGTGATAAGGCCCGGCGAAAGGAGGAAGTGGGTTGGGGTATCAGGGCACAATATACCCAGTTTCGAAATCTTCATGTCCCCTGACTGGCGTGGTACTGAAGGCCGGTATTATGCTGATCAGCCGTCCTACAGGAGTGGAAATCTGGTTGAAGGAGTACGACTTACATTTAAAAAGGGATCAGTGGTTGAATCCGGGGCGGAAAGAGGTGAGGATTTTTTGAAAAAACAGCTTGCGATGGACAAGGGAGCATGCAAAGTAGGAGAGTTTTCCCTTACGGACAGGAGATTTTCAAGGATTTCCAGGTTTATGGCAAATACTTTGTACGACGAGAACTTCGGAGGCCTTTTCGGCAACTGCCATCTGGCTGTGGGCTCTTCCTACGCCGACTCATATGATGGAGACACGGAAGAACTTACCAAAGATATGAAAAAAGAACTGGGATTTAATGACTCCGCACTTCACTGGGATCTTGTCAATACAGAAAAGAAAACCGTAACGGCCAATATGCCGGACGGGAGCAAAAGGGTGATATATGAAAACGGAATGTTCAAATGCTGATAACAGGGGAAGCGTTCTTTCACTGTTTTTTGAGCCAAAAACTGTTGCAATAGTAGGCTCCTTTAGGGAAGGGTTTTTCGGGGGCTATGTTGCGATCAAGTCTCTCATGGAGGCCGGTTTCACGGGGACTGTTTATCCGGTCAACCGCAATTATACGGAGGTTTTGGGGTGGAAAAGCTATCCATCTCTTTCAGACATTGACGGATCTGTTGACCTTGTAATCGTGATAATAAACTCAAAAGGGGTCTTCGATGTAGTTGAAGAGGCATGCAGGAAGGGTATCAGGGCCGCAGTGGTGGTGTCTGACGGGTTTGCCGAGAGAGACAGAAGCGGGGCTGTTCTCCAAAATGAGCTTGTCGCCCTTGCAAAGGAACGAGGTATCAGGATCGTAGGCCCCAACACCGCAGGGGTGGTTAGCAGTTGGGAGGGATTCAATCCCTGTCCCTACGATGCAGGATACTACCGCCTCAAGCAGGGTAGCGTGGCCATTTGCAGCCAATCCGGGATGACCAACCCCCAAGCCTTTCCATATCCGGCATCAAGGCTTGGAATAAGCAGAATATGCGACCTTGGCAACAAGTGCGATGTTGATGAATGTGATCTCCTTGATTACCTCGAAAATGACGCCCGAACAACTGTCGTCAGCATTTATCTTGAGGGTGTGGCAGACGGAAAGAGATTCCTTGAGACGGCAGAAAGGGTTGCAAGGAAAAAGCCTCTGCTTGTGCTTAAGTCAGGGAGGACCGCTGAAGGGGCAAGGGCGTCGGCATCACACACAGGCTCCATGGCGGTAAACGATATGACTTTTGATGCAGCCTGCCGTCAGGCTGGGATCCTGAGGGTAGATGAGTTTGCGGATCTTTTTGATATTCCAAAGATCTTTTCCATGCAGCCCTCCATCAAAGGAAACCGATTTGGAATGGTCAGCTACACAGGAGGCATGGGAGTTATGGCCATAGACAGGGGAGCTTCCTATGGAATTGTTCCTGCAAGTTTATCCGGAAAGACCAGCGCATTTCTGGACAGCTTTTTCCCCGGGCTCGGAACAAATCCCGTGGACATAGGACCAATGGCAGTGTCCATAAAGAATTTCCGCGAGGTCTTTCCACAGATAGAGATTGCCGTGGCAACCGACCCTGAAGTGGACTGCATTCTCAATGTGCTGTGGTGTGACATACGGGGAGAGTCTTCAAGGGCATATCTGGAAGGTTTTTCAAGGATAAGGGAAGTGTGTGATAAGCCCGTAGTATCATGGATGTATGGTCCCAACGTGGAGATCTGTTCAAGGATTGCGGCCCAGGTGGAGGAGCTTGGTTTTCCCTGCTTCATCTCTTCCGAACGGGCAATGAAGGCCATAGGTATGGCCTGGACATATGAGCTGTTCAGGAGAAAATTGGTTGCTTGAGAACACCTTCATCCACATACAGGGTATCGGCCCTAGAGGAGAAAAAGAGCTTTGGAAAAGAGGGATCATAAGATGGAAGGATTTTCTCGAATCTCCGGGCACTATTTTCTCCCGGGCCAAAGATGAGTTTGTCCGGAGCAAACTGGAGGAGTCAATTGTCCACAGATCCGATGCAGGATACTTTGCCAAAAGGCTTCCTGCATCAGAGTTGTGGAGGCTTTTTGGGGAAACCGGGTTCAAAACCGTATATCTGGACATAGAAACAAGCGGCTCATACCATGGTGCTGGGGATATAACAGTCATAGGCCTCTATGATGGTCATACGGTCAGAAGCTTTGTGAATGGGAAAAACCTTGAGGAATTTGAGGAAGAAATCTGCGGGTATGATCTTCTGGTAACCTTTAACGGTACTTGTTTTGACGTGCCTGTAATCCGCAGATGGTTCAGACATACGACATTTCCTCCGGCTCACATAGACCTCAGATTTCTTTTGAAACGGCTGGGCCTCAGAGGTGGGCTTAAGGCAATCGAAAGGCAGCATGGTATTCGCCGTTCTTTAACTGTTGAAGGGCTTGACGGCTATGATGCGGTTATGCTCTGGGAGGCCTACCAATGGGGGGATGAGGCATCCCTTGAACGTCTCATAAACTATAATTCTGCAGACATACTGAGTCTCAAGATACTATTGGAGTTTGCCTACGGGAGGCTGAGAAGGGAACTTTTGGGCTCAAAGCCGCTGTTTTAATCTATTGGCTGCCGGGCGGATTCTGCCTTCCTGGCCTTGTGGAAGGGGCTTTCTTGAGGTTTGAAAGTTCCTTTTCCACTGCCTGCATGTTTTCGGTCACCTTTTTTATGGATGGTGATTCAGGATAGCGCTCCTGTAATGTTCTCAGAGTGCCGTATGCCAAAAGCAGGAGCTGCTCCTTTGTCGCTGGGTCATCCGTGTTTCTGGCCTGAAGAAAAAGCCTGGCAGCCCTATTTCTCTCCTTTGCTATGAGTTCTTCAATTGCTTCCCTGGTAAGCGCTTTTGTCTCAGGATCCGGCTGTGCATCCTTGACCTCAAGTGCCTTAAGCTTTGCCAGGGCCTCCTCAGGTTTTTCCCTGGCGATCAGATCCCTGGCTTCGGCCATTGCCTCACTCCTCCGGGACACGGCGGCTATCCTCTCCTCAAGGAATCTTTCCTTGCGCTCGTCCAACTCTCCAATACCCCTGTCTATTTCATAAAGAGAGGTCTGCTCCGTAAAATCATTACGGCTTTTTGCAAGATAATCTTTTGCCTCTTCAAAATCGCCTGTCTTCATGAGCGATTCTGTCCGGGCAAGGACCTCTGCCAGCCTTTTCTTTTCCGCCATACCCTCGCCGGGCGACCGGATAATGGCGGCCTCTGTGCGCCATTTATCCAGAGAATCTTCAATTCGAAAAAGCTTTTCGTCTTCTTTGATTCTGCGAACTGCGCCCTCTGCCACCGATATGGCCTCGCCGGTCTTTCCTTCTTCAGCCAGGGAAAAGGCGAATGCCGCCGTGAGCTCTAAGGTAAACGCCTCAACTCCGAAGCGGGTCTGTAGATCTGTGCATCTCGCTATCACGCCCTTGGTGTCTCCGCTTTTGTAAAGATCAATAATCTCCTTTCTGGATTCGGCCAGAGATCTGACGACCATTCGGCATTCTTCCAAGGGATTTTTTTTTCGGGAAATAAAAGACTGGGTGGATGCCTCAAGACCGGCAATTATCTCCTTTACGGCCTCACGCTCTTCCTGGGCTGTAAAAGAGCCTGTCAGGGTACTTTTGAAAGCTTCATATTTAGTTTTAAGTATTGATATTATTTCTCTGTCATCACTTGATATATCTGCATTAGACAGGAGGGTATTCAGAAAAGCTATGCGGTCTTCAATCTCTTCTGATGTTAAGATTGGCTCACGGGCCGCAGGGGTTGACGGCATGGCAAAGTTTTTTTCGGAGAGTCTGGCTGATGGTGTACATCCGCCCAGTGTAATTACCAAAATTAATATAATAAGATAGTTAATCACTTCTCGGAGCCTTTAACAGGTTCAAAACGTCTTTCTGGACTGTGATAGATTTTTACGTATCCGGCCTCACGCACTCCATCTTCTTTTTTTACCGGAAGCCCGGATATCGGTGAGACGAATGCCTCCACCAGTTCCTGGGCGCATTCTCCCATTATTTCCGGTGTTCCGAAGGCCAGCTCTGCAGGTTGCAGCCTCTTTCTGTACAAGGGGTCTCTGACTACGGCATTGGCTGTTTCAACCCAAAGAGGGAGCGCGCCTGTGGACCCATAAATGGAGGTATTTCGTGATTGCATGGGGCGATTGTCGTCGTAGCCTACATATGCTGCTATAACATATCCTTCATTCAGACCTAAAACTCCCTTATCATTGGTAGGAGCAGGGAGAAAACCCACAAAACTTGAGTTGGTAAATCGGTTTGCAGTGCCGGTCTTTCCAAAAACAGGTAGTACTGTAGGAGCTCCTTCTGCATCACCGAAGGTTGTTTTAATACTGTTCTTAGCTCTTTTTCCGGTGCCTTCTGTCATTACATTCCTCAGGACTTCGGCTATAAGGCAGGAAGTCCTTCTTGAGAGCACCTTTTCTTCCTTTGGGTTTAATTCCCAGATCATAGCCCCTGAACTGTCCTCTATCCTGGTGATTATAGGTACCATGCCGGGTTCGCTCTCATCACTCATCCTGACTATATTGCCTGTCATGACTGTGTGGTAGGCAAGACAGGTCTCCAATAAACTTATTGCATTAGGACCCAGTGGAAATGAAAGAACAGGGTCAAGCTCTGTTGATATGCCGATCTTCCTTGCAAGATAAGTCATATAACCTATATTTACAAGTGTCCTGAAATCACGAAGCTGTGAGAGCCATTTAAAATCATAGGGATCAGCGGCGGTTTCTGTTGTTTTTTCCCTGGCCATAGCATCCTCCAGCATATCCAACACCTTTGACTGAAAAAGTCCTTCAATAAAAACATCCGACGGATCAACTTTTCCGGCGTTATCTTTCCACCATTCAGCCGTTATATCTACTGTAGTATGCCCGGTGCGTGGCCTTGCTCCGGCTCTGCTGAAAAATATCCTCGAAGGCTCGATTCCGTCGGCGGTACGAAAAAAGCGTCCCAGTATTCTAAGCAACTCATCGCTGTCAACTTGATCCTTTAGCGTTAGGGCTTTTATTAGATCTTCTTTCATTGCACGGCTGGAAGATCTGAGGGTGTGGTAACCGAGCCGCGGACCTATTCCAGTGGTATCAGGAGGAGGCTGGACATCATCCAGTGTAAGGTCTTTGAAACGATCCAAAACATCTGACATGCCTCCGAAGATGAGGTCAGGCTCGATGGTCTCCTTAGCCTTTTCAAACGCCGCTTCCTTGAGCCTTACTGCATTTACAACTATGCCGTGTTTATCTCTTATGCGAATTCTGTAGTCTTCAAGGGTTTCGTTTTCCTTTCTGGTAAGTCCTGCTATTTTTGCAGTCTCATAGAATTCTGAAGGATTCAGATGGTCCGTAAGATGATAAAGAAGCCAAACCGTAGCCAGGTTTTCCGACTTGACTCCGGCCCATGCAAGTGAGACCTCATTGCTCTGCACCTCGTGGTCAGGTCTGGGTGCATAGGTGGTGGTCTGAAACCTGTATATTTCCGGTGTATTAAGGAGTCTGTCCAGGATATTCCACTTGAGTTGAAGAGCGGCAACATAAAGAATAGGCTTGAAGATGGAGCCTACCTGGCGTTTTGCATGAACCGCCCGGTTGAAATGCCTGTTCTGAAAACCTCCAACCATGGCCTTTACCATCCCCTTATGCATAGCGATGATTGCCCCGTTTAATGCGGGAATTGAAGACAAGACATAGCCGGGACCTCCTCCATCTTTGTCCGCCTTCTTTTGCAGGACGACTCGGTCTCCGGGCCTGAACTGATCCAGAAAGCTCTCCAGACGTTTCGGTTCAAGAATCGCCCACGGCCCGTATTTCCATTGTACCCAGGCCCCTGCTGCCATATTCAAGGATTCTGCCTTAAGCTGAGCCTCCCCGCCATCCCAATTGACCTTAATGGAACTTTCGCCGCCTCGTTTCTCAACGGTGATTATTTTTGCCAAAATAAAGCTTTTATCTTCAGTTGTTATTTTATCTATATCAAGTATTACATTAGAATTTTCCTCCGTTGAGATGCCCTTGATACCGTTAAGACCTATATCCAAAATGGGAATGTGTTTCCGAAGTGCAGTAAGAGCTGCTTCCTGTAATTCTTTATTTACAGATGTATGTATTTTTATACCGGAGGTGGCTATGTTTTCTATACCATTTTCAGAAAGAACCGTCTTGAAATAATCCGATTCCAGCTGTTCTCTAACGTAATCAAGTATAACATTAATGCCGTAAGTTACCTTCCCCTCTTTAAAAGGTACCTCCATTGCTTTGGCTTTTTGGTATTCCTGCTCGGAAATAAAATGATAGGAAAACATATTTTCCAGCACATAATCCTTACGAAGCTTTGCAAGACGCCTTGCTTCCGCCTTTTCCTTTTCGGTGATCTTGATAAACGGATTATACCGGTTTGGGCCTTTTAGGCTTCCCGCTATGAAACAGGCCTCAACCAGGTCAAGATCTTTTGATTCTTTGTCAAAGAAATACTGGGAGGCAACTCCCAGGCCTTTTCCAAATCCAGTCACAAAGAACTGATTGACGTATATCTCCAAAATCTCTTCTTTGGTGTATATTCTCTCCAAAAGCCACGCCTGGATGATCTCCCTGAACTTGGAGCGGAAGGATCTGGCTTCTCTGTTGAAGATGTTTTTGGCGGTCTGCTGGGTGATAGTGCTTCCACCCTGGACTACCTTTCCCGCGCGCAGATTTACAATAGCAGCTCTCAAGAGCCCCTTCAGATCTATGCCGTGGTGGGTGAAAAAGTCCTTGTCTTCAGCAGCCAGGATTGCCTTTATAAAAACTTTGGGTATATCTGCGTATTGAATGTTACGCTTGTGGACCTGCTGGAAAAAGACTCCTATTGGAGTTTCGCCGTCGTCGTAAAAAACCGGGCTCTCGGAGGCTGTAACCCTGTTTATGGCCTCTCTGCCCATCACCTGCCGGCTTTCGCGGTAGATTCTGAAGACAGTGTAAGAAGTGTAAAGACCTGATGCTCCAGTTACAAGCACCATCATAATTATAAGCCATTTGAACAGCTTTCTAAACATCTCCACAATCCATAAGTTCGCCTGAAAGAAGCTTCCGGCGCATTATCTCCTTGATACTCAAACCCCTGGCTTGTAATCCCCTGCGCCCATATTTCATGTTGGCTTCTATTACGAACCACTGATTATAGCACCATAAAAGATCAAGGCCCACATCATCAAACCGGCATTTGACTGCAGTGTGACGTGCCAGCTCCAGGGCGGCTTCGGGTATGTCCCTGAAGTCAATCGCCGCTCCCCTGGCAAGGTTGGCCCTGAAATCCCCTTGAGCGACGCACCGCCAATAAGCGAGGATCGGATCGTAATTAATCATGACAACCCTCAGATCACGGTCATGGGGGAGGTACTCTTGAATATAGGCTATCCCTGAGATTCTCAGATAGCGGTCCAGTTCGTCATGGTTTTTTATTAGAAAGACTCCACTTCCTCTTCCTGAATTTCTGGGAATCTTGGCTATGAAGGGGAACTGAAAGTCATTAAGGATCTGGTGCTTGTGACGCCGGTAATAAATTTTTGTCCTGGGGTGTGGAATCCCAAGTAGCTGAAAAAGGGTGGTCTGTTTTATCTTTTCGTCGGCGTAGAGGTGGGTTTCAAGGCTTGGAAAGATCCTTTTGCCCATGGTGGTGAAAAACTGAGAGTAGTTGACAGTGGGGAAAAGGATTATCCTTGCCTCCATGATCAAAAGCCTCTCACCTTGATCATAGTCAAAGAAGTTGGGCCTGACTCCCAGAGTTACAACCTCAGGTATGCCCTTGAGTCTCGCACCCAGGGCGACAAATCCTTCACTGTATTGCTTCATTGCTGATTCCTTTGGAAATCTGCTCTCAGCCTTTAACTATAGTAGCCGATCCATTCGCGCACGTCATCGGCTTTTTTGTCGGCTTCCTTTATGGTCTGCTCTACGTCAATGGTGAGGAGCCTTCTGTTTTCCATTACAAGTCGGCCATTTATGATAGAATGGGAGACATCGTTTCCCCTGGCGGCATAAACCATGTGGGAGTAGGGATTGTACATGGGGGTAAGATGGGGTCTGTTGGTGTCCACAACTATGATATCGGCCTTTTTACCCTTTTCCAGGGAGCCTGTTATGTCTTCCATGCCAAGCGCCTTTGCTCCGCCTCTGGTTGCCATGGATAGAACCGTTACAGCGTTCATAACCGTCGGGTCCATGCTGGCGACTTTGTGGAGTTTTGCTGCAGTGTCCATCTCGGTTACAAGATCCAGGTTGTTGTTGGAGGCGCATCCGTCCGTGCCAAGCCCTACCGTTATGCCGGCTGCCAGCATTGCTGGGACAGGAGCTATGCCCGAGGCCAGTTTCATGTTGCTTTCAGGATTGTGAACTACCCTTGCTCCCGCATCAGCGATCCTTTTAATATCATCATCATTCAGATGAACGCAGTGGTCAGCTATCAGATTCGGGCCAAGCAGCCCTAAATCGGAAAGGTGTTCGACAGGACCTTTTCCGTATCTTCTTCTGATTTCCATTACTTCGGCAAGAGTCTCGGCAACATGTGTAACGAGAGGCACATTGTATTGGAGGGCTGTCTCAAGGGCGGCCTTGAGCAGATCGGGGCTGCATGTAAAAAGGGAGTGTGGCTCAACCGCAACCGACACAAGGGGGTCATCCTGCCATGTCTTTATCAGTGATTCCGTATGCTTGAGCCCGTTTTCCGCAGGTCCGTAGCTGGGCGAAGGGAAATCATAAATAACCTCTCCTACAAGACAGCGCATTCCAGACTCCTTAGCTGCCCTGGCTACCTCCTGCTCAAAAAGATACATGTCACAAAAGGTTGTAGTTCCTGAAAGAATCATTTCAGCACATGCAAGCCTTGCTCCAGCGTAGACAAAAGAATCGTCCATCCTCTTTTCAACGGGAAAAATGTATTTGGAAAGCCACTCAAGTAAAGGTCTGTCATCGGCAATCCCGCGAAACAGCGTCATGGGAGCGTGGGTGTGCGCATTTATCAGGCCGGGGAGGATGATTCCCCCATCTGCATCAATTGTTCTGACTGCGTTAAAGCGCCCTCCATCATATCTTCCAACAGCTGCTATATCGCATCCTCTGGTTGCCACATAGCCTGGCGCAAAGACATTTTCTGATGGGTCCATGGTAAGGACAAAGCCGTTTATTATTACGATATCAAAAGGCTCCATGGGATAATCACCTAATATCAAATTAATTTTTCTTGCTAAAATTTAATAGATAATATTTTATTATCAATAATAATATTTTGATACATATCAAATAAATTTTTATTAGTTTTTCAGTTCTTCAAAGTCATAGAGCTTGTCAATGGCGTACTCGATAGCCTTATTGCACTTTTGCCTCCAGATGCCGGATTCCCTGAATTTGCGATATTCTTCAGGATCGGATGTGTCGAAGGATATAAGTTCCCGGCATATGATGGTTCCGAATTCCTTCTCAAACCCATTGACCAGTTCGCTTGCCTGCTCCCTGATTTTAATTCGCGCCTCTTTTGCCTTTGCCTTATCTTCCAATGAACAACGGTGCCTCAGGCCTAGAAAAACAGCAGATGAAGAAACAACACCGCATGGTGCCTGCTGCCGGCCTGCTATCCCACCCATAAAAGCTATACATGACCACAGAAGATTTTCATCTCCAAGCTCCTTTGATTCCCACATAACTTGCAGGACCGCAGGCCCTCAGTGGTATCCCGCTGGCATAAGTTCGAGTGCCCTTTGCTTTGCCTGATCCCTTGTAAGTTTCAGCGCCATAGTCATATCCTCAATTCATAAATATTAACGTTTCGTTACATGGGGTGTTTCGCCCCGCAACTCACTTCCGCTTTTTCCATTGATCGCTTTCAAATAAGAGCTACAGGGAGGCAGGCTATAGGGGTGTTGAGTGTGCTGTCAACTGAAAAGGAGAAAGGCGTCAAACTTATATAAAGATATTCATTAGGCAGGGCCATGCATCAAACTGATATTTCGGCGATTATGTTATTCCAGAGCAGGGCGAGGGCAGGAGCGGCATTTTTTGCTGCGTCTATAACCATTTCAAGGCTTGTCTCACCCATGCAGTCAGGCAGATTAACATTGGTTATGACAACAATGGCAAGGATCCTCATGCCACAGTGAACACCCACAGTAGCCTCAAGGACGGTTGACATCCCTATTGCGTCAGCCCCGGAGTTTCTGTAAAAGCGTGTCTCAGCCGGGGTTTCCAGGTTGGGCCCAAGCACCCCAATGTATACTCCCTTGTGGAGATGGATTCCCTGCTGACAGGCTATTTTTTCTGCAGTTCGAATAAGATCTCTATCGTATGCGCGACTCATATCAGGAAATCTCGGACCGAAGAGTTCCAGATTAGGTCCACACAAAGCGCTCAATCCCGTAAAATTGATGTGGTCAGTTATGGCCATGAAATTTCCTGCCTCATAATTGGGATTTAGCCCCCCTGCGGCGCTCGATATAAAAAGGTGCTTTACGCCAAGAAGGGACATCAGCCTGACAGGAAATGTCACTTCGTCCGGCGAATATCCTTCGTAGGCGTGAAGCCTTCCTTCCATTGCAACAATACGTTTTCCCCGTGTTTCTCCAAAGAGAAGATTTCCCCTGTGGCTCTCTGTTGTTGGTATGGGGAAATGGGGGATATGTGAGTATGGGATTCTGTGCATCAGTCCCATGAGAGCTGTTATGTCCCCAAGTCCTGTTCCTGTTATAATGCCAATTTGGGGTCTGAGACCGTTTATCTTTTCATTAAGATAGGCTGCGGCGTCCTGTAAACGTTTTAACATGTTATATCCTTTCTTTTTCAGCATCCTTAAGACAGCCGGGTAAAAATGTCAATGCCGATTTCGGTCTTTTAACTTGACCTCTTTCTTTGCTCTAAGATACAAAGGCGGCAAAACCAATGAAGGGACAATAGGCAGATGGCTATCGGGGAAGAGAGATATCAGAGCGAATTGATCACCAGGGTAATTGAAAAAGGGATATGCGTCAATTGCGGGGCGTGTGTCGGGCTGTGTCCCTACTTCGCCTACTTTGACGGCAGGGTGGCGGTGATGGATCGTTGCGGGGCAGGAACCGGCAGATGTCTTCAGGTATGTCCCAGGGCCGCATACACCCAAATAATGCGAGAAGAGGCAAAGGGATTAGAAGGCCGGGACTTAAGTCTTGGTTTCTACAGCCAAGTTCTTACGGCAAGGGCAAAGGACAAGTACCTTCACGAAGAGGCCCAGTATGGAGGTGTGGTAACAGCTCTTGTTTGTCTCGGGCTCGAGAAAGGACTTTTTAAAGGTGCCGTATTGACTGACAGGGGAGGGGAGTTGTCACCAGGCGGCGCTCTTGCTGTTACGCCTTTTGCGGTGAAGAGCTGTGCAGGATCAAGATATTCTGCATCTGGAAGCCTTTCAATCCTCAACAAGGCCATTAAGGATGAAAATGATGGGATAGCCGTTGTAGGTCTTCCCTGTCAGATGGAGGCCTTGGAGCGGATGCAGCGATCGGTTCCTGACGGCGGAGACAGAGCTTCGAAGGTAGCCATAAGGATAGGACTTTTCTGCACATGGGCTCTGGATTACCGCAAGCTTAGGGATTTTTTATACAAGAACGGAGTAAAAGGGATTGTCAGAAAGTATGATATTCCGCCTCCTCCGGCTGAAAAATTCGTGGTTTTGACAGAGGAAGGTCAAAAAGAATTTCCCCTGGGCGAGATCAGGGTCTTTGTTCAAAAGGGTTGTTACCTTTGCCGGGATATGACCGCTGAGTGGGCAGACATCTCCGTTGGTACGATGGAGGGAACCGCGGGATGGAACACGGTGCTGGTGAGGACAGAGAGGGGAAAGGATTTTCTTGATGATGCCTTCAAAGAAGGGATTCTTGAAAAGGGAAATCTTCCGGATGAAAACCTGAAGCACCTCATCGTCGCATCAAGAAATAAGCGTGAAAGAGGAAAAAAGGCTGAATCGGATATGTTGAGGGACTCGGAATGAAAGAGATTTTTGAGAGGTCTGGGGGATCGGAGCTTTTACTTCAGGGAAACGAAGCGATTGCGCGGGGGGCGCTGGAGAGCGGAGTTCGTTTTTGTGCAGGTTATCCGGGGAATCCCTCTTCTGAAATCATAGAGACACTCGCAGAGGCAGCAAAGGAAATACCTGTTTACGCAGAGTGGTCCATAAACGAAAAGGTTGCCCTTGAGGCCGCTGCCGCTGCGTCCTTTGCGGGTCTGAGGGCGATAGTGAGCATGAAGCAGAACGGCGTTAACGTGGTCTCCGATTTCCTCACTAATCTTTCTTTATCGGGAACAGGGGGAGGGCTTGTGCTTGTCACCTGCGATGATCCGGGCGGCATCTCAAGCACCAACGAGGAGGACGCACGTCTTTTTGCAAAACTTGCCGATGTTCCGCTTCTTGAGCCTTCAACCCCTCAGGAGGCCCTCGAAATGACAAAGTGGGCGTTTGAACTTTCGGAGCAGATAAAAAACATCGTTATCCTGAGGAGCGTTTCCCGTCTTTCCCACACAAGGGCCAATACCCTTATCGGCGATCTTCCTGATTATGGGGGCGGGGCGTTTTTTGATACCAAATCTCCCTTTCACACCTTTCCGGTACTTACAAAGCATCTTGAAAGGCATAAGAAACTTGATTCAGCAATGATACTTTCAGAACGATCAGCCTTCAATCGCTACGACGGTCCTGATTGGCCTGAGCTCCTTGTGATAGCTTCAGGAAGCTGCTGGAACTATGTAACTGAGGCAGTTGAACTCCTTGATCTTAGTTCAAAGGTGGGTGTCCTTAAGCTGGGTATGACCTGGCCACTTCCTTGCAATCTTCTCAGGAAACACCTTGCAAGGGCAGGACGCATTTTATTTGCTGAGGAATTGGACGCCTTTGTGGAAGAAAGCGTAAAGGCGCTGACGGCTGATCTTGGATCAGAGGTGGGTATCAAAAATTTTTACGGCAGAGGGTCGGGACACATACCGATATGCGGTGAGCTATCGCCCGGGTTGATCCTTGGAGTGCTGGGAGATCTTTTTTCCAAAGTCTGGAAAGCAGAGATATTCAGGGAAAAAATAAGGACCTTTATCCCTCAGCCTGTGCCTCCAAGGGAATTTGGTTTCTGCGCCGGTTGTCCCCACAGAGGGTCTTTCTATGCTATCAAGGCGGCCCTGGCATGGGACGGCAGAAACGGTTTTGTCTCAGGTGACATAGGATGCTACAGCATGGGTATATGGCCTACGGGTTTTAATCAGGTGAAATCAGTTCACGCAATGGGGTCAGGAGTAGGATTGGCTTCAGGCTACGGCAAGCTCGGTCAGTTTGGATTTGATCAGCCTGTGATAACCGTTTGCGGAGATTCCACCTTTTTTCATGCCGCAATTCCTGCCTTAATAAACGCAAGATTTAACGATTCAGATATCCTTCTGCTGATACTTGACAACAGCGCCACGGCAATGACAGGTTTCCAGCCCCACCCCGGAACGGGCTCCAATGCGATGGGCCACAAGGTTGAGCCTGTGGATATTGAGTCTGTGTGCAGATCCCTCGGTGTTTATGTGGAGGTTGGGGACCCCTATGATCTTAATGTTACAGCATGTGCCATATACAGACTTATGGGCATGGCAGGGCCAAGGGTTCTTATTTTGAGGCGTAAATGCGCCCTTGTTCAAGGGAGACAGGGAGGCTTCCCCTATACTATGATGGTGGCCCGTGAAAAATGCCTGGGAGAGGAATGCGGGTGCGGGCGTTACTGCACAAAAATTTTCAGGTGCCCTGGACTTATATGGGATGCGGCCGAAAAGAAGGCGCTAATAGATGAAGTGATCTGCGTTGGTTGTGGTATCTGTTCTGAGGCATGTCCCAGGGGTGCTATTGTCAGAATGGAAAAGAGGAAAGATTGAATAGATTTGAGATTGTTGTGGAGGTTATATGCTTCAGAATCTCATCATAACAGGTGTAGGCGGGCAGGGCAATGTTCTGGCCTCGCAGATACTAGGAAGAGCTGCTGTCCTTTCGGGACTCAAAGTGACCATTGGTGAGACCTTCGGCCTTTCCCAGAGAGGCGGATCTGTCATGAGCCACGTGCGGATTTCAGACAAAAGGAATTATGGCCCCCTTATCCCTCCCAATATGGCTGATGTAATTCTGGGGCTTGAGCCTTTGGAGACATTAAGGATTATCCAGGAGTATGGTAGCGAGACCTGCTCTTACATTGTAAATTCCAGACCCATATATCCCCTCAATTCTATCGCCGGGGAGATGGAATACCCCGATCCTGAGTGGATTAAGATGGTTGTATCTTCTTCCGGAGGGAAACTTTACTGGTTGGACGCCACGAGACATGCCATTGCGCTTGGGGGACCAATCATGCTCAACATGATAATGCTGGGAGCCCTTTGCAGCCTGCCTGGATTCCCGGTCTCCATTTCACAGATACAGGCCATTCTTGCCAGGGTGTTTCCGGAAACAAAGCTGGAGGCTAACCACAGGGCCCTTGCAACCGGAAGCGAGATGATTGCCGGAAATGCGAATTGATCTGCATATACACTCAAAGGACTGTTCGGACGGAAGACTTTCCATATCAGAAATTATCCGGATCGCCTGCAAGCGGCAGGTAAGATTGCTGTCCATAACTGATCATGATTCCATTGAATGCCAGGAATCCATAGAGGCCCTTTCAATATCAAATTCAATTCGCTACATAACGGGCGTTGAACTGAATATCACGTTTTCAGATCGCCGGTGCCTCGACGGAAAGCCCATATCCCTGGATGTCCTTGGCTACGGTTACGATTACAGCAATAAGGCCCTTCTTGAAAAGGTCCACGCCCTCAGGGCACACAGAAGGAGAAGGGCAGAACTCATACTGGAAAAGATCAATGAGGTATTCAAGAGGGAAGGAAGGCCTCTGTTCACACAGTTGGACCTTAAGTCAATAGAGGCAATGGCGGACGGCGCATTTGGCAGGCCCCATATAGCTGACTACATGATTAAAAAAGGCATTGTTGCAAACAGAAAGGATGCTTTCGAAAGATATCTTGTTGAATGTGACGTGCCTAAGCTCCCTTTATCTCTTGAAGAGGCGTCGTCTCTGATAAGAGGGGCAGGCGGGAGGCTGGTCCTGGCTCACCCAAATGATCCCAACGGGACTTCTCTGGCGGTTATCTGCCCTTCTCTGAGCGAGCAACATGCCCTGATAAAGGGCAGGATGATCAGTTTTCTTGATGGGGTGGAGTGCTGGCACCCGAGGCATGACAGAGAAACAACTGCCGCCTACCTCTCTTTTTCTTCAAGCCAGGGAATAATAGCAACGGGCGGATCGGACTGCCATCAGCAGCCAGTGATCCTGGGCACTATGGATATACCCTCTTATGTGGCGGCCCAGCTTGGGGTGGATCTGAAAGGTGTTTAAAAATGACCTCTATTCTTGAAGATCTAGTAATACCTGAAGCCTTCCCTGAAGCCACCGATGATGTCAAGGTGGTTCAGACTCACATATCAATAGTCTTCATAGGCAGGGAATTCGTATATAAGATCAAGAAGCCGGTCAACTTTGGATTTCTGGATTTTTCCACCCTTGAAAAAAGGCACTTCTACTGCCTGAGGGAGGTAGAACTCAACAGGCGGTTTTCAAATGATCTTTATATGGGAGTTGTCCCGGTTTTTTTTGACGCCGGACGTCACACCATGAGAGAGGCTTCAGGGGAGCCGGTTGAATATGCTGTAAAGATGAGAAGAATATCTGAAGATGCACTCATGGACAGGGTCTTTGAAAAGGGGGCTCTTACTGGGAAGGCTGTAAAAGAAATTGCTCGTTTTCTGGCTGGATTTCATTCATCGGCCCGTAGGGGACCTGAAATAGACATATTCGGTGAGCCCGCCAATTTCAAGATAAACACAGATGAAAACTTTGCTCAAGTTAAACCTTTTATCGGACAGACAATAGAAAGTAATTTATATAAGTCTCTGCATAGCTGGACAGAGGATTTTTATCAGACCAACTGGGACCTTTTTTCAGCACGCATAGTGGAGGGAAAGATAAGGGATTGTCACGGTGATCTCCACATGCAGCACGTTTCTCTTACAAACCCCATCCAGGCTTTTGATTGCATTGAATTTAACGACAGGTTTCGCTATAGTGATACCCTTGCAGACATAGCCTTTCTCCTGATGGATATGGAGTACAGAGGAGGAAGAGATTTGGCCGAGATCCTCTGGGATTCTTACAGGAAAGAGGCACTTGAAGAAGGGGGTGAATCTCTTCTTCTTTTTTACAAGGTTTACAGGGCCTTTGTGCGAGGCAAGGTGATCGGTTTTACGGTTAACGATAAGGCCATAAGTCCGGACATGAGACGCAGGTCGGCAGAGACTGCCGCAAGCTACTTCCATCTTGCAGAATCATTAATCCAGTCAGGATAACTTTATTCAGGCATTTTTAATTTATATAATGGAGCTATGGAATGAGAGAGCCTTTTAATCAATTCATGGATAAGGAACTTGCTCCCTCGACGGTTCTTATTGCATGCGGTCTTCCTGCCTCGTACAAGACTGAGACAACAGAGGTCATCGCTGCCATCAAGGGCTACGTTATCCTCAGGACAGACATGATACGTCTTGAGGTCTTAAAGCATGAAGATATTTTTGATGAAAAGGTGGCCTCCAATATGGACAAGAGGACCCTGGTATATGACGAGATGTTTCGCCTTGCCCAAGAACTTGCTTCCAAAAGACAGGGGGTCATACTGGATGCCACCTTCATAACCCAGTCCTTGAGAAGAAGGGCGGCAGGTGTTGCAGCAATGCATGGAATGCGATTTGTAATTCAGCAGACTCAGTGTCCCAGAGAGGTCTCCCTTCGAAGGATAGCCGCCAGATCCAGGGAGAACTATGAGTCAAACGCTCTTACTGAGCAGGCCTATACGAATAATGTGAAAAAATTCGAACCGGTGGATCTGAAGGACCTGAAGACTTTGTATCCCAAGCTTGAAGTTCTGCACCTCCTGGTGGATACCACATCCGACTCAATAACTGACTGGAGGGTTATTGCTAAGACATCCGCCTAAGAAACCTGGAGACATTCCTGACATTCAAAATCAGCTTCTGGAACTCAAAGAGAGGATAGCTGTCGGAAGCGGAAAGATTCCTGCCGATCTGGTTTTGAAGGGCGGAAAGATCTTGAATGTATTTACCGGTGAAGTCTTGAGTGGAGATGTGGCGGTCTATGGAGGCGTGATAGCAGGCGTAGGCCCCTCTTATAAAGGCAGGGAAGAGGTTGATACTAAGGGAAAGTGGATTGCACCAGGACTTATAGATGCTCATTTTCATATAGAAAGCAGTATGCTTGTTCCCAGCGCCCTTGCATCGGCCGTGATGGTGCACGGAACCACAGCTCTGGTTGCTGACCCACATGAAATAGCAAATGTTATGGGCCTTGAGGGTATTCGGTTCATGCTTGATGAAAGCATGTCAGCCCCTGTGGATATATTTTTTACTGCCCCTTCGTGCGTTCCTGCTACCCATCTTGAGACCTCCGGGGCAAAACTTTCTGCCGCTGATCTGGCTGAATTTGCTTCTGAGCCACGGATCCTGGGACTTGCCGAGATGATGAATTTCTCAGGAGTTATCAATGGGATTGACCAGGTATTGGAGAAAGTGGTTTTATTTCAAGGAAGGGTGATTGACGGCCATGCCCCTTTTCTTACGGGACAGAATCTGCAGGGGTATCTTTCTGCCGGAATAGGTTCTGACCACGAATGCGTTGGTTCGGATGAGGCACTGGAGAAGCTTAGGAGCGGCGCATATGTCATGATCCGGGAGGGAACATCCGCAAAAAACCTGGAGACCTTGCTTCCGTTAGTAAATGAAAAAAACTCCCGCCGATTCTGCCTTGTATCGGATGACCTGCATGCGGAAGATTTGCTTTTAAGGGGCCATCTTGATTTCACCATAGGGAAGGCCATTCGCCTGGGGATTTCCCCGGTCGTTGCCGTTCAAATGGCAACACTCAACCCGGCAGAATATTTTGGACTTAAAAACAGGGGCGCAATCGCTCCAGGATACATAGCGGATATGGTAATCCTTGATGACCTCGGTAAATTTCAAGTCAATTCGGTTTATAAGGGAGGCCGGCTGATTGCAGATAAAGGAAAGGCGGTCAACTATGAAACTTCCAAGGCAAACCATGTGGTACATCCATTTCTGTGCGGCGAGTTGACCCTTGAAAGGCTTGCAGTGGTGCATCAGGGAGGAAAAGCAAGGGTTATTGAGACAGTTCCGGATCAGATACTCACCAAAATCTCGATTATGGATCTTCCATTCAAGGATGGCCTTGCAATATCTGATATTGAATCGGATGTAATTAAGATATGTGTTCTTGAACGTCACTTGGGCACCGGCAACGTAGGGATTGGTTTTGTAAAAGGGTTTGGCTTTAAAAGAGGCGCTCTGGCATCATCGGTAGCGCATGATTCCCATAATATTATAGCCGCCGGTGTTACCGATTCCGAGATCGCGATAGCAGTTGGGGCGGTAAGGGATATGAATGGAGGTATTTCCGTTGTGGACGGAGAAAAAGTGATAGGAAGGTTACCTTTGCCGGTGGCTGGTCTTATGTCCGACAAACCCCTGGAGATCCTTGTGGGTGAGATAAAAAACGTCAAGTCGGCCTGCAGGAACCTCGGCTGCGGGCTTGAAGATCCCCTTATGACGATTTCCTTCCTTGCTCTGCCGGTAATACCTGCATTGAAGCTTACGGATTTGGGCCTTGTGGATGTGAATAACTTCAAGATAGTACCACTTTTTATCAAGGGTTAATAGGAGATCAGGATGGGGTCCGTAACCGTTGGAATAATTTATAAAAACCGCCATCTGCCTGCGGGTCAGGAGGCCAAGAGACTTGAGGAATGGCTTACTTCCAGGGGAATTGATGTGTTTTCTGAAGAGATGAAACCCGGGGACTCAGACATCAGAGGCGATCAGACTCCTTCATCAATACCAACTACTGCAGACTGGATGGTAGTTCTGGGGGGAGATGGGACCCTTCTGGGGGCTGCCAGGATGGTCGGTAAATATGGGGTTCCAATCCTTGGGGTTAATCTTGGGGGTTTGGGATTTCTAACCATGGTTCCTTTGGAAAGCATGTATAAGTCCGTTGAAAGGATGCTTTCCGGCGATCTTGTGGTAGAAAAAAGAGTTATGCTTGAGGCCTCGGTTATCCGTAAAGAAAAGGAAGCACGGAAATTCCATGTGTTGAACGATCTCGTCATAAACAAGATGACTCTGGCAAGGATCATAGATCTTAGTGTAACCATAGACGGAGAAGTCCTTACCACCTTCAGGGGAGACGGTCTCATCATAGCAACACCCACGGGGTCCACGGCATATAACCTGGCGGCAGGCGGCCCCATCCTATATCCGACTATGGCCGCCTTTATAGTGACGCCCATCTGTCCCTTTACACTCAGCAACCGTCCCATCCTAATTCCTGATACTGCAAAAATAATAGTAGAAATGGGAAAGGAAAGTGAAGAAAAGGTGATCCTTACCTGCGACGGTCAGATTGGTTTTGATCTTTGCTATGGCGATAAAGTTGTGATTTATAAATCTGATATAAAAATTAGCCTGCTTAGACCACCTAACTACAGCTATTTTAATATTCTAAGGACGAAGCTTATGTGGGGTGGTGCTACTTTTAATGCAAACACATAGCACAAGCTCAATAAGATTAAAAGTTAAGAGACATGATATAAGTTACTTGCGCTGGACGCTTGAGTCGTATGACGGCATAGCGCTTGTAACAACTATTGATTCAGGTCTTTCTGCCATTGAAGTAAGAATATCGCCTTATTGTGAAAATATATTAATTGAAATTCTTAACTATTTAAAAAAACAAGAAGGAATATCTATTGAGTTTGAGTGAAGTGTCACCAAAGGCTATCCGGATGATAAGATCCTTCTACATTGTTACTATGGGGTGCCAGATGAACGAATATGATTCCGATTATCTGGCCCAGTCATTACTGGGGAAAGGGATTTTTATCTCTCCCTCACCCAATGAAGCGGATCTAATAATAATAAATACATGCTCTGTTAGGGAGAAGCCTGAGCAAAAGGCCGTAAGTCAAATAGGAAGGATGCTCTCAATCAAGAAAAGGCGTCCGTCAATTATTGTGGGGGCGGTGGGATGCGTAGCCCAGGATAAGGGCACTGAGCTTATGGAGAGATTCCCTGGACTTGATTTTGTACTTGGACCAAGGGAACTGCACAGGATTGTTGGGGTCATTGAAGAGTTGGAAAAAGACCGCAAGAGGATCGTGGCAACTGATCTAAAGGGTAGATGCCGCAATCCTGTTGTGCAGCCTGAATATTTTTCCGGAAGGATAAGTGGTTATATATCAATAATGGAGGGGTGCAATAACTTCTGCAGCTATTGCATCGTTCCATTTGTAAGGGGAAGGGAGGTTTCCAAGCCTGTCCCGGATATCAAACGAGAGGTTGAATTCCTTGCAGCGCAAAATGTAAGAGATATAACGCTGCTGGGTCAGAACGTCAATTCGTACAGCTACTATGACGGTCAAGGAATTGTTACATTAAGTTCTCTGCTGAGAAGCCTTGATGAAATAGAAGATGTCTGGAGGCTTAGGTTTACCACCTCCCACCCGAGGGATCTTACGGATGAACTGATTGACTGCTTTGGCTCGGTGGGCAAACTTTGCCCCCATATACATCTGCCTTTCCAGGCCGGTTCGAATAGGATACTGGCACTCATGGGTAGGGGCTACACCAGAGAATAT
>QZIK01000093.1 GCA_003599015.1 Desulfobacteraceae bacterium
CCCAGCATGTGATCATATGGTGCATCACCCATCCGCCGTTTAGTAAATGGTCTGGAGGGTTTGACGGCATTACCATATCCGCCCCCACCTTTTGGGGATTCGCTTTCCATTCCCATACTTCCTGGTTTTACGTGTCGGTCATTTTTATGTGGGCGCTGATTTTTTTTGCCAAGAATATAGGCCGGACCAAGCCTGGAAGGAATTTTGTTGCAGTCAGGGACAGCGACCTGGCAGCAGAGGTCCTGGGAATCAACATCTTTTATTACAAACTCATTGCTTTTTTCCTCTCCGGTGTATTTGCGGGAATAGCAGGTTCACTATTTGCCCCCTATATAGTTCGAATCGCGCCTGAAAATTTCGGTATGGATAAGTCTATCTGGTATCTGGGCATGCTTATAGTGGGGGGAAGCGGGAGTGTCGTAGGGGCCATTGCTGGAGTGATCTTTATTCGGCTGCTCCTTGAGCTGACGGTCATCTTTGGACCTACCATACAGGTCATTCCGGTGGTGGGGTCATATCTTGCCAATTACCTTGGAGGCATTGTCTTCGGCACGGTTGTGATCATGTTTTTGATATTCGAGCCCAGGGGCATTAATCACAGGTGGACAATTTTTAAGTCCTCGTACCGGCTTCATCCGTTTTCTTACTGACTTATTTCTTGCCGGCTTATTGAGAGACGGCCTATTGGAATTACTTCCGGGCATTCGACATTTTGGCAGAGGCTTTTTTTGTCAACCCAAAACATTATAAGGAGGAGAAAAGAAATGGAAAGAACAAGGTTTTTCAGGCTGGGCGGATTTCTTATGTTGGCCGCATTCCTCTGTATGGGCGCAACCCTTTGGGGGGGCATCCAGTTAGCTGCCGAGGCCCAAGATGTTGCAGGCGCCATCGTTATAGGCGACGACGAAGAAGTCACAGGTGCATATGCCGCGACCACTTACTGCCATGGTGAAGCGGCGCAGGATTACTGGAAGCAGCACAATCATCAAATTGCAGTGGATGGCAAAATTTATAAAATCAACCATATGTTTGTGGATAACAAGTCCGATGTATCCCTAAGTGTCTCCAATTTCCACAGGTTTGTGGCCGAGGGGGCGGTCGCAGTCCGGACCAATTGGACCCCTGGAATGATGGCCCTCAAACCTCTGGCAGAAAAAGCAAAGGTGCCGATCATCGGAGGCGGTTTCAACGAAGAACTTTTTAATCCTCCAAGCAATTACCTGTACGGCGCTCAGCCCAGTTATGCCGGTCTACTTTGCGCTTCGATCAAATGGTACAAGGAGAATGTGTGGAAAGGGCCTGGCAAAATGAAGGTGGGTCTCCTGTTGTGGGACAGTGGGTTTGGCAGATCCTCTGATATCCCCGCAGTATACGAATATCTTAAAAAGGATTTGGGCGTCGAGGTTCTGCCGACGGTCTTTTTCCCCGTAAAGATAAAAGACTTCACCCCACAACTCATGCGCCTCAAGAGCCAAGGGGCCAACTTGATCTTTATGCAGGCTTTGGCGGGGCAGTATGCCATGCTGGCAAAAGATGCAAAGAGGCTGCAGGTAACGCCCAAGATAGGCCTCATGAGCACGCTCTGGTGTGTCAGTGATAAATATATCGAGCTTGCAGGAGACGCCGCCGAAGGGACTTATGGCCCGTGGCAATGGTACGTGGCCAAATCGGATGACAACCCTTCACATCCCGTTGTTCAGAAGGTGCACGATGCCATGGAGAAATACCGGGGCAACCGGTATTATGATATCAATTACTTCCAGGGATGGATGTACCATTACTTGATACAGCACATTCTGGAGATGACCATCAAAAAGCACGGTTTTCCGATCACTGGTGAACAGGTCGCGGAAGTCGCTTCGAATATGCCGGCATGGGATTGGGGCCTAAGCAGATCATTCTCAGGGTACGCCGGGGGCGACCGCCTTGGATGGCACGAGGTGAGGATGTATCAGGTAAAGAACGGAGAAGTGGTTCCTGTAAGCGACTGGCTGCCTGAGCCGCCCGAGTTCCTGGCAAGAGCTCCTTGGATAATTGGAAAAGGCAAGGGCAAATAAGAAAGCAATCGAAGACGGGTAATTGGAACGCCCCGGTGTTTCGCTATGTAAGGCCCGAATCTTGCGTCCCGCACCAGGAAGGGAGTGGAGCGATTTCCAACAGCAACAAGGCTCAATGTCTTTCGCGACACCGGGGTGAATATCTCAAATACCTGGGAGGCGCGCTTGCGACCGCCCTTGCTAATAAACTTGCCAATAAAATGGAGATGGCGCTGCCATGTTGGTTTTGAACAACATCGAGGTAATTTACAGTGATGTGATTCAGGTGCTGAAAGGAGTTTCCCTGGAGGTGCCTGACGGAGACATCGTCGCTCTTTTGGGGGGAAACGGGGCAGGCAAATCCACCGTCCTAAAGGCCGTTTCAGGACTTCTTGAAACAGAATTGGGCAAGGTCTCCAACGGCAGCATCACCTGGAAGGATCACAGGATAGAAAACCAGAACCCGGAGAAGACCGCAAGGCTCGGAATTATCCAGGTCAAGGAGGGACGAGCCATATTTGAACACTTAACCGCTGAAGAGAATCTTTTGGTGGGCGCCAACATACGTTCCGACATGGCTGAAATAAAAGAAGACATGGCCATGGTTTACGACTATTTTCCAAGGCTGAAGCAGCTCAGAAAACGGATCAGCGGTTATCTTTCGGGGGGAGAACAGCAGATGCTGGTGGTGGGGCGGGCCATGATGGCAAGGCCGAAGCTTATGCTTCTTGATGAAGCTTCCTTAGGGCTGTCCCCTATCCTGGTGGAAGAGATATTCGACATCATCGGGAGGTTCAATCGGGAGACAAAGACATCAATCCTCGTTGTTGAGCAAAACGTGCGTGTCGCCTTGGCCATAGCGGTGCACGGATATATCATGGAAAATGGCCGTGTGGTGTTGGATGATTCTGCTGAAAAACTACAACATAATGAGGATGTTAAAGAATTTTATATGGGGCTCGGGGAACTCGGGAAGAGAAAGAGTTACAGGGAAGTAAAACATTATAAGAGGAGGAAGCGGTGGTTGGGTTGATCAGCAGTGCATCTGAGAATCACGGAATAAACCACGGAGCAATCAATGGACTTTGATCTGAACGAAGAACGCAGAATGCTGGTAGATACCTTGAGGAAGTTCGTCGCCAAGGAATGTCCGAACGAGTTTGCCCGCGAGATTGATGAATCAGAGACATTTCCTCACGGTCTTTATAAAAAAATGGCTGAACTGGGCTTCATGAGTCTGCCTTTTCCCTCAAAATATGGGGGCCTGGACGGAGATATCATAGATGAAGTCCTGATTATTGAAGAGTTGAGCAAGGCCTCTGCCGCCATCGGTTTAACATATTTTCTTTCAACCTGCTTCGGTGGGAAATCCATAGAGTTTTTCGGGACTGAAGAGCAAAAGCTGAAATATCTTCCAAAACTCTTTGCCGGTGAAATGTTGTTTTCCCTGGCCCTCACCGAACCGGGTGGTGGGACCGATATCCTGGGAAGTCTAAAAACCACCGCCGAAAAAAAGGACGGCTGTTACATCGTGAACGGCCAAAAGACATTCATTACTGGAGCCCACGTGGCCGATTACCTGATCACCGTGGTGAAAACGGGGAGTGGGAATGATGAAAAGAAATCCGGTGGTTTTTCCGTGTTGATGATTGATGCCAAGAGCCCTGGAGTGGAGATAAGACGGCTGAAGAAATTAGGCATTCGTGCAACCGGAACCAATGAGATCTTTTTCACGGATGCGAAGGCGCCGGTAGAAAACCTGATGGGCCGCGAAAATGGGGGCTGGTCCCAGATTGTGAATACCCTCAATAACGAAAGGGTGGCTTTGGCGGCCTTATCCGTTGGAATAGGGCAGGCCGCGTTTGATTATGCTCTAAACTATGCCAAGGAGAGAGAGGCTTTTGGGCGGCCCATCGGCCAGTTCCAGACTATACAGGGTTATCTTGCTGAAGCGGCGACCGAATTGGAAATGGCCAGGCTTTTGACCTACAAGGCGGCATGGCTTCAATCAAAGGGGAAGCATTGCGCAAAGGAGACCGCCATGGCCAAGTTGGCGGCATCGGAAATCGGCTTCCAGGTGGCCCTGAAAGGGATGCGCATATTGGGCGGCTACGGGTACATGATGGAGTATGACATGCAGCGGTTCTTCAGGGATGCCGAGCTTTTCTTAGTCACCCCCATAAGTAATGAGATGGCGAAAAATTTTATCGCGATGGAATTAGGACTTCCCCGTTCTTACTGATAAAGGGGTGAACACCATGATAGATGCGCATATACACATTTTTCCACCGTATCGGAGCGCTCGGGCGGTGCGCTGGCTGAAAAGGTCGATTCCGCGGGTGGATGTAGATGAATCCATCAGTGAAACGGATATCCTGGAGACTCTGGACGCCTCAGGCATCAGCTATTTTTTCAATTATGTTTATCCCCTCAGGCCAGGAGAGTCCCGATCATTGAATGAGTTCAATTACCGGCTTTCCAAAAGAGTCAATAATGCCGTCTGTTTCGGTTCGGTTCATCCGGGAAACCGGGATCGAAAGGAGATTGTAGAGGAAGCCATCCTCGATTTCGGGCTTATGGGTTTGAAATTCCATCCCTTTGTTCAGGGCTTCGACATCTTGGATGAGCGAATGGATATGGTATATGCGACCATGGAAAGGCTGAACCGTCCCATTGTTTTTCATACCGGTTTTGATCGTTTTTACGGGGCCCGGATGGGGCCTGACGTAATGGATAAATTGCTGACGAGATACCCTGGCCTGGTCGTAGTTATCGCCCACATGTTTTATCCGGATATAGCAGGCGCCTTCAGATTGCTTAAAAAACACGAGAACGTATATCTTGACGGCACTAACATTTTTTCAGACTATCGGGAACCTGTAGACGGTGAAAATGTGTTTGAAGGCAGAGTTGTTCAAGACAGGGGCGCAGAAGAATACGCCGTTTACTTTTACCATTCCTTGAAAGAGCTTGAGGCGTTCAGTCACAGGATAATGATTGGTTCAGATTATCCCGTGGCGATGAATGACCCTGGGCGAATCTATGACACAGTGCGAACGCTGAATATCTCCGCCGCATCCTTAGAAAACATAACAGAACGAACAGCAAGGAATTTCATCAAAAGATTTAAGCCGGAGTTTTTTCAAGGGAATAGCGTACTCCAAGAAACAGGAGGATGAGATGTATAAAAAGAGATTTTGGAATGAAGATGTAGAGACTATGTCAGTTGATGATCTTTGCAACTTGCAAAGGAAAAGATTGCAAGAGGCGATTGAATGGGCCCATGAAAAGACTTCGTATTACCGCGATCTTTTTGACCGTTCTGGACTGAAGCCCGAAGACATATCCTCTCCGGGGGATCTAGTCAAAATTCCTTTTACCAGCGATATCGAGACGGCCGATGATGTGCCTCTGAGGGACAGAATAGCTGTTCCCGCTGAGAAGATCCGGATGTATCACTCCACATCCGGAACCGTTGGAGCGGTTGTTCCCATACCATTTACGCAGAAAGATATGGAGGCCTTCTTACAGGAAGGTGAGGCCCGGGCGCGCTGGACAATGGGAGTAAGGCCGTGGGATGTTGTCCAGGTGCTCACCCGTTTCGATTGCTGCTCACTGGGATACAGGGAGTTGGGATCAGCCTCTGTGCTTATGTCTGCGGGAAGGTACAATACCGACCATCAGATCCACCTTACTCAAGAAGCTGGCGTAACGGTCATAGAACATATGCCGTCTTTCCTTCTCAGTTATTTTGAGAGGATGGAGGAGTTGGGGATCAAGGTTGGGAGCACAAAGTTGAGGATGGCAAGCGGTGTAGGTGAGGGATGGGCCGAATCTTATAAGAAAAAAGTGGAGAGCAGGTTTGGGATGCCATTTATGACCCTGTACGGGGCTGTAGAGATTTCACCTTTTTTTGCCTCGGAATGTGAAGCGAGAAACGGGATGCATATCAATGCTGATCAAGGAATCTTGGAGGTGGTTGATCCTGAAACAGGTAAACCTTTGCCAGAAGGGGAAGAAGGGGAAATCGTCGTTACACTGTTTCAACGGGAAGCGATGCCGCTTATCAGGTACAGAGTTGGTGATATGGGAAGTATTATGCCTTATGAACCATGCCCCTGTGGTCGCACCTCACCCAAGATATCTTACGTAAAGGGGCGAGTTTCTCAAAGAATTAATATCAGCGGGAGAAACATTTTGCCTATAGACGTGGAAGAGATTGTGGCCAGATTTGATGAACTGGAAAATGAGTTTCGGATCGTTTGTGAAAAACCGGAGATGGATATCTTAAGACTTCGGGTAGAGTACAAAGACGATGTCAAGGCCTTGAAGGACCTTAAAGAAAAGATTGAGGAGGCCTTGTTTGATGAACTTGGGTTAAGCAGTGAAGTGGATTTGGCGCCCAGGGGCTCCCTTGAGCGTGTTACATTCAAGGCGCAGAGGGTTGAACGGCTTTATTCTTGACGGGACCAAAGCATATGAACGCCTTGATTTGCTTTAAGAGATAATGAAAGCGGAGGAAAAGGAAATGAAACAAGTAAATATCGGATCAGGATCGGCGTATTGGGGAGATATGTTGGAGCCAGCTGTTGAAATGGCTGAAAGAGGCAACGTCCAGTATATAGGATTTGATCATCTTGCTGAACTCACCATGGCCTTGTTGAATCGAATGAAGTTAAAAAACCCGGAGATGGGATATATCCCGGACATCATTCCCTGGATGAAAAAACTGCTCCCTGTCACCGTTCCGAGAGGGATCAAAATGGTAACAGATGCGGGCGGGGCCAATCCCCTTCAGGCGGCGCGCGAGGTAAAAAAAGTGATAAAAGACCTGAACCTGGGGCCTATGAAGATCGGCGTAGTCTCGGGAGATGACGTGCTCCCCTATCTTGACGATATCAGAAGGCAGGGCTTCAAATTTACCAATTTGGATACCGGGGAGGAGGATATTGACCGTATCAAGGAAAATATCGTTGCCGCCAATGCCTATACAGGGGCCGACGAGATTATTGCCGAGCTGAAAAATGGCGCAGATATGATCATCACAGGCCGAGTTTCTGATAATGCCCTTTATGTGGGGCCATTAATGTATGAATTTGGATGGGAGTACACGGATGCGTATGTAAATCAGATTGCCGCAGCCGTGACAATCGGCCACATTATAGAATGTGCGGAGTGCGTGACAGGCGGCATGTCCAACATGTGGAAGGCTTCGGAACGTCCTTGGGAGATTGGCTTCCCTATCGTTGAGGTCTTCGAAAACGGAGATGCAATCGTCACAAAGACACCCGATTCCGGGGGTATCGTAAACACGTGGACAGTAAAAGAGCACCTCCTTTATGAGGTTATTGATCCCCACAATTATTTGATGCCCGATGGAATAGCGGATTTTAGCGCTATTAAATTGGAGGATGTAGGCTTTAACCGGGTAAAGGTAAGTAATTTTAGTGGCAAAAAACGGCCTGATACCCTGAAGCTTTGCATCGGATATAAAGATGGGTACATTGGCGAAGGGATGGTCCTGCTCCCTGCCCCCGATGCTCTAGAAAAAGCCAAGTTTTGTGATAAATGGCTCAGAGAAAGATTCAAAATTCTTGGCGTGGAGTTTGAAGAGCTTCGAATTGATTACATAGGCGTCAATACACTTTACGGCGAAGCCGGAGAGATAGAAGACAAGGACTATAACGAAGTCGGCATCCGGGTAGCCGGCAAGGCCAGGACCAGACAGGAGGCGGAGACCGTCCGCAGAGAAGCAACGCATTTGTGGACAATGGGACCCATTGGGTCCAGCTTTGGGACCCCCATGAAGGTTCGACCCGTTATCAAACTGTGGCCGACTCTCGTACCCAGGGAAGCTGTTAGAACCGAAAGCGAGCTTATGGAGGTAAAATAGTCATGAAAAAGGTCCAGCTAAAAGAATTGGCTTATGCAAGGTCTGGCGATAAAGGGGATGTCTGCAACGTGGGCATCATGGCCAAGACAAGAAACGTGTATGAGTTTTTGGTAAGGACGATTACTCCTGAAAAAATTAAGGCATATTATGAGGGGATGGTCAAAGGGGACGTGGAGATATATCCGCTTCCAAATATCGACAGTCTGCAAATAGTGTTGAGGCAATCGCTGGGAGGAGGCGCGACCTGTACGCTCAGGTTCGATCAGACGGGGAAATCAATGGGTCCGGTACTTCTTGGAATGGTTGTTGAAGCGGACGAGGCGTTAATTGACGAGGCAGCAAATGCATCTGCAGCCATTGAGAAGAGGTGAGAGCGATAGATATGGACGATTCAATTCTTTATGAAGTTGAAGACAAGATCGCCTGGATAACAATTAACCAGGCTGAGAAGATGAACAGACTGACTACGCAGGCTATGGTCAAACTCGTCGAGGCCGTTGAGCTGGCCGGGAAAGATGACGGGGTGAAAGTCATTGTCATCACCGGAGCCGGTGAAAAGGCCTTTTGCGCGGGGGCGAGTATTGACCAGTTCGAGCAGGATTCCATCCTTTCGAGCAAGAAGAACCTGAACGCCTATGCCCGCATCTGCAAAGTGTTTAACATAATTTACAAGCCCTCCATTGCCATGATCAACGGCTATGCCATGGCCGGGGGATGCGGACTTGCCATGTTGCCGACCTTCAGCATTGCCTCGGAAAGGGCCGTTTTTGCCTGCCCGGAGATTAAGGTCGGGGTGTGGCCCATGATGGTTATGGCGACTCTCTTTCGCACGGTGTCAAGAAAGAAGGCCTTGGAATTAATCTGCACAGGCGAGACGATTGATGCCCGTGAGGCTGAGAGGATAGGAATGGTCACAAGGGTAGTGCCACACGAAGAACTCAGGCCCTGCGTGGTTCAGTTGGCTGAAAAACTGAAGGGAAAGAGCGGCAGTATCCTGAGTCTCGGTCTGGAAGCATTTTCCAATTCTTCGGACATGGAATATGACAAGGCTGTTTCTTATCTCCGGGATATGGCAGTTATCCTGACCAATACTCCGGACGCCATAGAAGGAACAAGAGCATTTATGGAGAAGAGAGAAGCCAAATGGAGCAGCTAAAGGAAGGTCAAATAATGAGCCCAAGAACGTATAAAGTCACTGCCCCTCTTACGGGGACATTTTACCGGGCCCCATCCCCGGAGGAGCGGCCATTTGTAGAGATCGGCCAGAGAATCAATGCAGGTGATGTTGTATGCATCATCGAGTCCATGAAGGTATTTACGGAATTGAGGGCCGATCAGGGCGGGGTCGTTAAAAATATTCTGGTGGAGGACGAGGATGCAGTCATGAGAAATCAGGAGATAATAGAGATAGAAGTCGCCTGATGCAAGGAACTGAATGGTTCCGGTATCAATAAACGTTTTTCAATAAAATGTCCGAAAGAGACAAGGAAATTCCATGTTCAAGAAGGTACTGATTGCCAACCGGGGCGAAATTGCAGTGAGGATAGTGCGTACCTGCAAAGAGATGGGTATAAAGACAGTTGGCGTTTTTTCCGACGCGGACAAGGAAAGCCTGCATGTAAAATATGCGGACGAAGCAGTAAATATCGGAAAGCCCCTCAGCAAAAAAAGCTATCTGAGGCAGGACCATATCATTCAAGCGGCTAAAGAGACGGGGGCCGAGGCGATTCATCCGGGCTATGGGTTTTTGTCTGAAAATGCATCATTCGCAGAAGCGTGCGAGAGCAGCGGGCTGGTATTTATCGGACCCTCGGCAAAAAGCATCGCTATTGCAGGCAATAAATCCGAGGCCAGAAAAACCCTGATCGATCTGGGGGTGCAGGTGATTCCCGGCGGAGAAGGCATTATTTCCTCCAAAGAGGAGGCGATGAACCTGGCAGAACGTTTGGGCTACCCTGTTATCATCAAGGCCTCCGGCGGCGGCGGAGGTCGCGGCATGCGGATAATCAATGATCCGTCGGCCCTGGCGGATGGTCTGACCATAGCTTCGGGAGAAGCTCGGACCGCCTTCGGGAACCCGGATGTTTATCTGGAAAAATACATAGAAAAGCCGAGGCATATTGAGATACAGATATTGGGCGACAACCATGGAAATTATGTGTACTTGGGGGAGAGGGAGTGCAGCATCCAGAAGAGATATCAGAAACTCATTGAAGAAGCGCCCTCACCATTTGTAGACGAATCTCTGCGCAAGAAGATGGGCGAAACGGCCATATCGGTCGCCCGTGCAATATCTTATACCAACGCAGGAACCATGGAGTTTCTGGTTGATGCTCAAAAAAATGTTTATTTCATGGAGGTGAATTCCCGTATCCAGGTGGAACACCCCGTTACCGAGATGATTACGGGCGTCGATCTGGTCCGTCAGCAGATCCTGATAGCCGGAGGGGGCAGGTTGGAACTTGAACAGGATAATGTTAGACGGGATGGCTGGGCCATAGAGTGTCGCATCAATGCCGAAGACCCGGAAGACAATTTCATGCCTTCACCAGGGATTATTGACAACCTCATCCTGCCCGGCGGCCCTGGAGTAAGGGTGGATACACATATCTACGAGAACTATGAGGTGCCCTCCTTTTATGACTCTCTCATATGCAAGCTCATTGTATGGGGAAAAGACAGAGGCAGGGCCATCAGTAGGATGCAAAGGGCGCTTTCCGAGTTCCGGGTAAACGGGATCAAGGTGACGGTCCCTTTTCACAAAAGAGTCTTTCAAGATCGGGATTTCATTCAAGGGAACATTGACACCCATTTTCTTGAAAGGTTTGGTAATGGATTGTGAGAGATCGTTCGGTGTACATTTTATATTTCTCTCGGTCATGCTAATTTGCAAAGAGATGCTATAGAGCTTTTAGAGAATTTGGAGGATAAAGGTGACGGAAGATAAAAAGAAACAGGAGAAATGGTCCATTGAGACCACAAAAGCGGTGGTTGAGTCCAAAAAAAAGGCATCCAAGGGCAAAGGCAGGGGAATCTCTTTCCGACCGTATGTTGAAGATATCAGAACCCGTCTTGCCAAGGTAGAAGAGAAGCGCGCCAAAATCCTTAAGATGGGAAGTGAGAAGCTGTTGGACAGGCAGCGTGAAAGGGGGAACCTTACTGCCAGGGAACGGATAAACATGTTTTTTGACGAAGGTAGCTTTGTTGAACACGGGGCCTTTGGAGAGAGCCAGATCCAAGGCATGGGCATGGGAGAATACTATACCCCGGCCGACGGCGTCATCTGCGGTTTCGGCCTTGTAAACGGCAGGCGGGTTTGTGCCTATGCCACTGATTACTCTGTGCTGGCCGGCTCCAGCGGTGAGGGACACCAGATAAAGATCGCCGACATTACCAAATTGGCCGGCGCATCTAAAGTCCCCGTCATAGGCTTCATAGACTCATCCGGTGCGAGACTCCACGAGGCCGCACCCTGTCTGAAAGGCTATTTTGATACTTTCTGGTTGCAGAGCAACTACTCCGGGGTAATCCCGCAGATAACTGTTGTCTGCGGTGGCTGTGCAGCGGGCCAGGCCTACTCTCCCCTACTGACGGATTTCGTTATCATGACGAAGACCAAAGGGACCAGTATGTGGCTTGGGGGTCCGAGGGCTACGGCTGCTCTTACACAGGAGGATATTTCCGCCATTGGTGGAGCGGAATACCACATGAAATATAGCGGGAGTTGCCACTATGCGGCCAAAGACGATGAGGAGGCCATATATGTTGTAAAAAAACTTCTAAGCTTTCTCCCCTCAAACTGGGAGGAGATGCCGCCCTATGTCAAGCCTAAGGATGGCCCGTGTCGTCGCGAAGAAAGACTCATCGAAATTCTTCCCGAAGATCCCCGACGGACCTACGACATGCATGACGTCATAAACCTGATCGTAGATGACGGGGATTTCATGGAACTGATGGACGGATATGCGCAGAGCGCTATTGTGGGATTTTGCCGCTTTGACGGCCACCCATGCGGCATTTACGCAGGGAATCCCGCCTATATAGCTGGTTGTCTGGAACCCAATTCGTGCGACAAGGTAAGCAGATTCATCACATTTTGCGATTGCTTTAATATCCCCATGGTCTACCTGGTGGACACCCCTGCTATAACGGTCGGGGATGACTGGGAGCGACAGGGGGTTATCAGGCACGCCACCAAATTGTTACACACCACCAACTGTGCGACGGTCCCCCGCGTGTGTATTTTGGTGCGTAAGGCATACGGCGGCACTTTGCCGATTTTCTGCGCAAAGCCACACGCTGCGGATTTTGTATATGTTTGGCCTACAGGCGAGTATGCCCCCATGGGTGCTGACGGCGCTGTCGCTATTATCTATGACAGCAAGATTAAGGAACTAGCCACCACTGAGGAACGCCTGGCTTTTGCTGAAAAGAAAAAGAAGGAATATTTTGATGAGTATGTAGATCCCATCAAGACAGCGGCCAACCTTCGCTGGGATTTTTTTGATGACATTATTGATCCCAGGAAGACAAGAGAGACAATCATAAATGCCTTGAGATTAGGCAGGACAATAAAGGATCGTGTAAGCCCCCGTCCAAAGAGAAAACAGGGGAATCGACCCGTTTAATAACCTGCTTCGCACTTGCCCGGCTGTCAACCGATTAGACGTAATGACTGAATGTGTCCGTGAAATGAAACTGAATATGCGGTTAACTGAAGCATGAGGAAATGAGATTTAATTCGGGGGAAGAAGAACATGGAACTCAAACCGGAATCGGCAAAAAGAAGGCTCACCCGCACCCATCAGATCTATTCGATCATCGAGAACTTTGAGTGGCCGGTCATTGCCGCAATACATGGTTATTGCCTGGGAGGCGGGCTTGAACTAGCGCTTTGTTGCGATATTCGGTATGCCGAAGAATCCGCCAAATTGGGTTTTCCCGAGGTGAACCTATCTATTTTTCCTGGAAACGGAGGGACGCAGAGGGCCCCTTTTGGCATGACATTAGGCAAGCTCAAAGAGCTTGTTTACACAGGCGCCTTAATAGATGCAGAAGAAGCATCAAAATGCGGTCTGCTTGAAAAAGTCGTTCCCAATGGCCAGGTGATAAGTGCAGCCATGGAGTTGGCATCAAGGATCGCAGACAGGGGCCCTCTCGGCGTTGCAACTGCCAAAAAGGTATTGAACAGAACCCGTGGGCTCCCTTTGCCGGCTGGATTGGATCTGGAATCCGATTTTTGGTCCAGGCTTACGGACACAAAAGACATGAAAGAGGGTGCCCTAGCGTTTCTTGAAAAACGAAAACCAAACTACCAGGGTGAGTAGGATGGCACATTTCAAGGTAAAGGAAAAAGATATTTTTTTTATTCTAAAGGACCAATTGAATTATAAAGCCTTGTGCGGATTGGATCGCTATAAGGAACTGGATGCGGACACATTGGACATGCTGGTGTCAGAGGCTGTCAAGTTTGCTAGAGGACAGGTCGCTCGTCTGCAGGAAATCGGTGAAGAATGGGGGGTTGTTTTCGAGAATGGGCAAGTCCGCTGTGCACCCGAGTTCAAGGAGACATTCAAGATGTACGGGCAGAACGGGTGGACAGCGGCTGCCAGAGATCCGGAATATGGTGGTCAGGGATTTCCGCACATGATGCGTATCATCATAAATGACATGATGTACGGCGCGGCTCAGTCATTTAACATGGCGCCCAGCCTTACACACGGCGCTGCCCATCTTATTGAGCGCTTTGGAAGCCAGGAATTGAAAGGCCGATTCGTCCCCAAGATGTACGGCGGGGAATGGGCCGGGACCATGGCCCTGACCGAACCGGGCGCCGGCTCCAATCTGGCTGCCACTAGAACCACCGCCTGCCGAGAAGGAGACCATTTCAAAATCAAAGGGAGCAAAATATTTATCTCCTGGGGCGATCACGACCTGACAGACAATATTGTACACCTTCTTTTGGCCCGTATCGAGGGGGCGCCCGAAGGTGTTAAAGGGATTTCTCTTTTTGTGGTGCCCAAGATCAGGGTCAATGCGGACGGTTCTCTTGGAGAACCAAATGACGTCATCTGTACCGCAGTCGAAAAAAAGCTCGGACTGCATGCGTCCCCAACGTGTGCGCTTAATTTCGGTGACAATGACAGTTGTATCGGGTACTTGTGTGGAGATGAGAACAAGGGCTTGTCCCACATGTTTCAAATGATGAACCAGGCCAGGATTAATAGCGGTGTGAGTGGAATGACCCTGGCAAGCACAGCCTATCTGAATGCCTTGGCCTATACTAAGGAACGTATTCAGGGATCCGACCTGTTTGGAAGAAAGCCTGGCTATGTCCCGATCATCGACCATCCTGACGTACGAAGGATGCTGCTATGGATGAAGGCCGTAGTGGATGGTATGCGGTCCATGATCTACACGGGCGCCTTTTGGTCCGACCTAGCCCTTGAACTTCCGGAAAGCGAGGAAAAGCGGCATTACGAGTCGCTGGTTGATTTTGTGACCCCGATCATAAAAGCGTATTGCTCTGATGTCGGCTTCAGGGTATGCGAAACCGCCATCCAGTGCCTCGGTGGGTATGGCTATTGTAAGGAATATCATCTGGAGCAATACCTGAGAGACTGCAAGATCTTGTCCCTCTATGAGGGGACAAACGGGATTCAGTCAATGGATCTCTTGGGCCGCAAGATGCACATGAATGGGGGCGCCCCTTTCAAGACATTTATCGCGGAGATAGAGGGGTTCTGTGGGGCGCATAAAGATTGTGCAATTCTCGGAAAATACATACAAACCCTGTCAGACGTGGTGAAAAGGTTGGCGCGGGTGGCTCAAGAGATGGCGGGCAGGGCCGAATCCGATCCCCTGCAGTGGGCCTCGTATACCTACCCGGCCCTATTGTGTTTCGGGGATGTGACCATGGCCTGGCGTCTGTTGGATATGGCTGTGATCGCCAAAGAAAGAATGGAGGCGGATAACGAAAGAGATTTTTTTCACGGGAAGGTCATGCAGGCCACGTATTTCGTAGACACAACCCTGCCAATAACGTTGGCTCGCCTGGACACGTGTACTGGGAACGGCCGCGAGATTGTCGACATGCCAGAAGGGGCATTTTAATTTGGTTTAATAACCTCGTCTTTTCCGTTTTAAGATGAGCCTGACAAAAATCGTCACAGGTTCCGGGAAGCGGTTTACTGCTAAAAATAACGGAGTTTCGAATTATGAGAAGAGATCTGAAAGAGGTAGTTGTGGTTGATGCGGTCAGGACCGCCTTTGGCAAGGCCGGAGAAAAGGGAATATTCTGGAAGACTCGAGCCGATGACCTCGTTGTTCCTTTGCTGAAAGCCTTGATGGAACGGAATCCAACGATAACGCCCAATATGATTGAAGACAATCTCTGGGGAGTTACCAATCAGGTGAAAGAGCAAGGCGGCACCATTGGGCGGGTTGTCAGCATGCTGGCCGATTGGGGTTATGAGATACCGGGTTGCTCAATAGATCGTATGTGTGCAGGCGGCCTGAGTGCTATCGGCTTTGGGGCAAGCTACATTGCCTCGGGCATGGCCGAGTGCCTTATCGCCGGAGGTGTGGAGCACATGGGGCATCTCCCCATGGGCTTCATGCGCGACCCTCACCCGAGGGCTGTGGAGGTTATGGGCGGCCTATCGGCTTTGAACATGGGCATGACCGCGGAAAACATACATACTCGTTTTCCTGAATTTACGAGGGAGATGGCGGACCGATATGCTGTTGAATGCCAACGCAAGGCGGATGAAGCGATAAGGGTGGGAAAGATGAAAGATATGATCATCCCAGTGGAGGTGCAGTCGCCGGACGGCACTCTTATGATTGCTGACAAGGACCAGCAGCCAAGACCTAACACCACCATGGAGGCATTAAAAGACCTCAAGACGCCTTTCAAGGAAAACGGCAATGTGACAGCGGGAAATGCCTCCGGGCTGAATGACGGCGCGTGCGCCGCCCTTCTCATGAGCGAAACCAGGGCGGCTGAATTGAATATCAAGCCCTTGATGCGGTGGGTTGCCGCGGCCGTGGCGGCGGTGGACCCGACCATTATGGGAATCGCCCCGGTACCGGCAACTCAAAAGGCGCTTAAAAAGGCGGGGCTCTCCATGGATGACATGGACATCATTGAGATGAACGAGGCCTTTGCGGTGCAGGCCCTTTACTGCCTCGATCGTCTGGGTCTCAAGTGGGATGATCCAAGGGTGAACAAGTGGGGCGGCGCCATAGCCTACGGCCATCCGCTGGCAGCCTCAGGGCCACGCCTAGTAGCCTTTCTGGCGGGTCTTTTCAAAGAGAACTCGAAAGCCAAGTATGGCCTCACAACCATGTGCGTGGGACGGGGACAGGGATATTCGGTCGTTTGGGAGAATCTACAGACGTAGAGCCCCTGATACGTCAAGCCAGGAGCGAATCTGGGTGGGTATTGTGAAGGTAGAGGAGGTGATCCAAAATGGGCAGTGGCGAAAGAAAAAAATCTGACGAAATGAGATATACAAGCTCGGGAATACCGCTCAAGGAATTCTATAGGCCTGATGATAACGGGAACATTGATTATGACAAAGAGCGCGGTGATCCTGGGCATTATCCCTTCGCGAGAGGTATTTTTCCTGCCGGATACCGGAAGTTTGTATGGCAAAACTCTATGATCAGCGGTTATGGCCTGCCCGAGGAGGCAAATCAGAGACAGAAATATCTCAGAGAAAAGGGGGCCTCAGGCTACGGGGGGCAGGACTCCATTAATTTTGCCTTTGATAATCCCTGCCAGAACGGTTACGACTGCGACCACCCGCTTTCAAAATATGAGGTCGGAACAGGCGGCATCTTCATAAATTCCATAGATGATGCTGAAAAACTGTTTGATGGTTTTTCACTGGACAGGTTGAACGTGGGATTGATCATCGATACCCCAGGGCCGATCATTTTGGCCATATATGTGGCCCTCGCAGACAAGCTAAGCGTGTCCAGGAGCAAGCTGAGGGGAATTGTGTGCAACAGTCCATGGCGTCGTTATTACACCGGGACGGCCCTTACTTTCCCTCCCAAACACGCCTTGAGAGTTGCCGCCGACTGTATCACATGGGCGGCCAGGGAGGTTCCCAACTTCAACACCTACAGCGTAAACGGATACGATATTCGTGAAGGAGGGGCCACCGCGGCCCAGGAGATGGCCTTTGCGATTGCTCCCACCATTGAGGTCATCGAAGCGTGTCAGGCGATGGGGGCAACCGTGGATGATGTTGTGCCGAGGTTCAATTTTTTTCTCGGATTTCATAACGATTTCTTCGAGGAAATCGCCAAGATACGTGCCGGCAGAAAGATCTGGGCCAGCCTCATAAATGAGCGGTTCAAGGCTAGCAATACTAAATCGTCCTGGATGAAGATCCACCTTCAGACATCAGGGTGCACCCTGACTGCCCAGGAACCGCTGAATAATATATCGCGCGTTGCCATCCAGGCGTTGGGCGCGGTTATGTCCGGGGTGCAGAGTATGTCCACGGACTCATATGATGAAGCCATCTGTCTCCCGACGGAAGAAGCGGTTCGGGTGGCATTGAAGACTCAGAAAATCATCGAACATGAATCCGGCCTGACCAATGTTGCAGATCCGTTAGGGGGTTCCTATTTCACAGAATACCTTACCTCGGAGATGGAAAAACGGATACGTGAATATCTCACAAAAATAGAAGAGATGGGCGGGTATCTCACAGCCCTTGAAAACGGATTCATTGAGCAGGAAGTGGCCGCCTCCGCCCTGAAGTACCAGAATGAGATAGAAGAGAGAAAAAGGATTATTGTCGGCGTAAACGAGTATGTGGAAGAAGAAAACGTTTCAGTATCTCCGTTTGAATACAACCCGAAGGTCAGAGATGTTGCCTCGAAAAGACTTCGGGAATTACGTGACAACAGAGATAGCAAAAAGGTGGACAAAATCCTAGCCCGATTGAAACAGACCGCTGAAGGCGATGGCTCTCTGATGCCTTTATATATTGAAGCGGCCAAGGCAGGGGCCACCATGGGGGAAATGATGCAAGTTCTCAAGGACGTGTTTGGAGTGTATCAACCGCAAAATATCCTGGCATCCTGATCTGCGAGGGGGGGTGTAGAGAAACCGTGAAACGAAAAAAGAGGATACTGCTGGCCAAGATCGGTCTGGACGGTCATGACAGGGGGATAAAGATTCTGGCAAAAAAAATGAGCGACGCGGGTATTGAAGTGGTCTATCTCGGCCTTTTCCAAACGGTCGAAAGCGTTGTCAGCACCGCTGTCCAGGAAGACGTCGACTGTGTGGGGATCAGTATTTTAGATGGTGGGCAGACTCTAATTGCCGCGGATCTGATGGGAGAACTTAAGGCTCGCGGCTTGGACAATATGACTGTCTTTTTTGGCGGAATAATTCCTGAGCGAGAAAGGCCTCTTCTCCAGGAGATGGGTGTAAAAGAGGTTTTCGGGCCCGGGACTCCCATTGAAAAGATAATTGATGCTGTCCGGGAGGGTTGAGGGGGATTCATACATGTTGCCTCCCGGAAAAATGATACAACCGGATTTTTGGCATAGACGATAAGGGGGATCAATATGGCAGACAAGTTTTTCAAGACCAGATACTACGACGATCTCAATGTGGGCGATACATGGAGGACCAACACGAAAACTATAACAGCGACCGATATGGTGTTGTTCAACAGCATGCTGGGAATTGCGCTCCCTGCCTTTGTTGATGAAGAATACATGAAAGAGGGCACTATTTTCGGGCGTCGCTTTGCCACCGGCGTTATGACAATACCATTGGCTGCAGGGCTTTTTACACAACTGCACCTCTTGGACGACTCCCTTATGGCCATGTTAGGCATGGACTGCAAAATGAAAAAGCCTCTTTTCGCCGGAGATACGATTTACGTGGATGTGGAGGTGGTTGATAAGAAAGAAACGAGCAAACTTGACAGGGGGGTCGTCCATTTTCGCTATCTAACAAAAAATCAACGAGAAGAAATACTGGCTGAAATAACCGAGATCATTATGGTGAAAAGGATCCAGGAGCAATTATAGTAATAGTGAAAATTCGAATTTTCCAAGGGATAAGGAGTTGAGTATGCTCGATTTTACTTTTACTGACGAACAGGAGATGTTGAGAGACACCGTACGGAAATTTATGCAGAAGGAGGTCTCTCTCGACCTTGCCCATGAAATTGATGAGAAGGAGGAGTTCCCGGACGAATTGTGGCAGAAAATGGCCTCGTTAGGGTGGCTCGGCCTCCCTTTTCCTGAAGAGTATGGCGGATACGGCGGGAGTGTGGTTGACCAGGCCCTGATCATCAACGAACTATCAAGGGGATTATTCGTTTCGGGATTTATCTATCTCTTGACCACCTGTTTCGGCGGCAACACACTGAATGTTTTTGGCGCCAAGGAACAGAAAAAAAGGTATTTGACCGGAATTGCCCGAGGCAGATACCGATGGGCCCTTGCTTTGACCGAACCAGATGGGGGCACTGACATATTGGGGGCCACCAAAACCACGGCTTTGAAAGACGGCACGTCGTATGTTGCAAACGGGCAGAAGGTCTACATCAGTGGCGCGGACAAGGCGAGCTATTTTACTCTCTTTGCTAAAACGGACAAGACTGCGGAAAGACACACAAGGGGATTTAGCCTTTTTATAGTAGATGCAAAGAGCCGTGGTATCACCATCCGCAAGATGAAAAAGCTTGGCGTCAAGGCCTGTTCCGCCTGTGAGGTCTTCTTTGAGGATGTGAAGATCCCCGAGGAAAACGTCATCGGTGAGGTGGGCAACGGATGGTATCATCTCACCGATACGCTCAACAACGAGCGGATTACAGTAGCCGCCTTTTGCCTCGGAAATGCCCAAAGCGCCCTCAATTATGCGGTAAAATACGCCAAGGAGCGGGAAGCCTTCGGCAAACCATTAGGAGAGATCCAGGTCTTGCAGCACAGGTTGGCCAACGTATACCTGGAAATTCAGATGGCCGAGTTGATGCTGTACAAGGCTGCCTGGCTTCAGGCAAACAGAAAACCAGTGGCAGTTGAAGGGACCATGGCGAAAATCGCATGTTCCGAGGTGAGTTTTAAGGCGGCCGAAATGGGGATGAGGCTTATGGCCGGGGCCGGCTACATGATGGAGTATCCCATGCAGCGACACTACAGGGATGCCGTTCTATTTCTAACGGCCCCCATATCCAACGACGCAGGGAAGAACCTAATCGGTCAAAGTCTTGGTTTTGGCAGAGCCTATTGACTTGCACGTATTTTTCCGAGGAAGCTATGAATCAGAATCTCCAGCGGTATCTGGAAATGAAAGAACAGATCAGAAACAGGGACTTTTCTGCCCAACACGATAAGAACAGTTTGTCCGACAAGGAGAACACTTGGAATGGATTTTACTATACCTGAAGATCTCAGGATGATGCAGGAGACAATTAGAAGGTTTGTGGAGAAGGACCTTGAACCGATCTCACGACAAGTGGAGGAAGAAGGGACCATCCCTGAGGGGATTGTTCAAAAGATGCGCGAGTTGGGGCTGTTCGGTCTTCCCATACCTGAAGAATACGGAGGTTTGGGCCTGGGCGCCTTAGGCGAGATCCTCGTATATGAAGAACTTACCAAAACCAATGCCTGTTTTCGATCCAGAATAGGTACCAGCAACGGGATCGGTTCCGTGGGAATCCTCATGGACGGAACAGAAGAGCAGAAGCAGAAATACCTGCCCAGGATAGCCAGCGGAGAATGGACCGCCTGTTTTGCCCTCTCAGAACCGGAAGCAGGCTCGGATGCGGCCAATATCAAGACCGAGGCGGTATTGGACGGCGATCACTGGGTGCTCAACGGCATGAAGCACTTCATTACCAACGGGGACATTGCCCATGTCTTTACAACCATGGCCGTGACAGACAAGAGCAAGGGGAGCCGGGGAGGCATAACCGCCTTTATTGTTGAGAAAGATATGCCCGGCTTTTCCGTGGGCACGATTGAAAAGAAGATGGGGTTGAGGGGTTCCAATAGCAGTGAGCTGATTTTTGACAATTGCATGGCGCCGAAAGAAAATGTGATAGGCGGCGATGACATGATCGGGCAGGGATTCAAAACGGCCATGCGTGTACTGGACAAGGGCCGGTTGACAATGGGGGCATGTGCGCTTGGTGCATCTCAAAAACTTCTGGATATGTGTATTGAATATGCAAAGCAAAGGGTACAGTTCGGCAAGCCCATAGGCCAATTCCAGATGGTCCAGGCCATGTTGGCGGATATGGCTACTGAGATCTATGCAGCGCGCCAGATGCTTTATAATGCAGCATGGTTGAGGGACCAGGGAAAAAGAATCACCCGTGAAGCAGCAATGGTGAAACTCTTTTGCACGGAAATGGGGAGCCGGATAGCCGACAAGGCAATACAGATATTCGGCGGCATGGGCTATATGAAGGAACTGCCCGTGGAGATGTTTTACCGTGATATGCGTCTTTACAGGATATTTGAGGGGACCAGCGAGATAATGAGGGTGGTTATTGCAAGGAATTTGCTAAAGGAATAGGTGCGGCTCTTTTAGAGCCACTCTAAAAACCAATGATAATAGATAGTTAGGCCTTACACAGTCTTAAGTATTGTATACATGGTATCGAAATAACATGGCGTTTTCGTTGGCTATCCGACCACCCAATAAAGCAATCCCTGGCAGCCAATTTTAAGGCCGGCGCGCTCCAGGATAGGGCCGCCACAGGTCGCTCATGGATGAAAGCAAGATACTTGAGGCTGTGCCCTAATAGCTTTTGGCAACCCAAATAATGATACCTTTTGACTAGGTCATCCCATACACGTTCCCAATCGGACCCGCTGACCAACTCGACAGCAATGGGGCCAACATCGTTCAGATCTCCTTTGATTGGGGATCTGTCAATGGAACCCGAACGTTGGGTCCTGTCAGTCTGGTTGCGTATCGCTCGTTTCATGGCGTAATATGTGTATCCAGCTACAGGGCATATTTCACCGGCGCCCGCTGCGACAGATTCTTTGCCGGGAGAACAGTCAAACATCATGCCGTAACCCCTGTCAATCGCCCTGTTAAACTGAAGCATACACACCTGATCCATGAATGTTTAGAAAATAATGCGCTGTAGTGCTAAATACATCTCGATTAATGGGCTTCGCCTTCACTATATTGAATCAGGTGATGAGAATGCGCGCCCGATGATTCTTCTTCACGGCACGGGAGACAATGCGCATATATGGGACGGCCTGATCTCTAGTATTTCTAAGCATTTCCGAACCATTGCCCTTGACCAGAGAGGTCATGGGTGCAGTGACTGGGCCATACCCCCTGCATATGGCTGCGACGATTATGTCAGCGACATTCTTGAGTTTGTCGACGATCTCCAGCTGGAAGGAATCGTGCTTATTGGGCATTCCATGGGGGCGCTGCATGCCACCCGCTTTGCATCTATCAAGCCTCAGAAGGTGGCAGGACTCATTCACGTAGATATTGAACCATCCCCGCCCTTATGGAACAAGAAATATCTCCTAAACCTCTATCACACGCTCCCGGATTATTATGCGTCAACAGAAGATTTCGTACGTCAACTCCAGCAAACCAGCCCATTTGCAGAAAAAGACCTGTTATTGCAATTGGCCAACCATGCTTTACATGAAGGAGTGGACGGCTGGCTGCGTCCCAGATTTGATAAAGAAGTTCTGCGTCATTTCGACCAATATGATTTGAGCCACGATCTGGTTAGAATCACGTGCCCGGCCCTTATTATTCGCGGAGAGGAAAGTCGTGTCATGCGGCGGAAGGAAGCGCGACAAATGAATAGGATGATGTTGAAAAGCCGACTCGAAGAGATACCTCATGCGACGCATCCGGTGCATACAGACAACCCGCACGCTTTTCAGCAGGCCGTATTTAAGTTCTTGGAAGATGCCGGACTAATAGATCATGCTGCTTGAGCTTCTTATAGAAAGTCCTACGGCTGATTCCTAACATGTTTATAGCTTCTGTCCTTGTGGTCGATCGTCTTAGGTCGGTCTCAATGGCGTTTTTTTCCACCTGCTGAATCATGGTCGGCAGAAGCGGGTTTTGTGGATCGATAATTAATGACTGAGCCATGGGCCTCTTTTCTTTTCCCGATAGATCGGGCGGCAGACCTGATGTCCATGCCGCGGGAACGGATGGTTGGTTCGGGGAAATCCGCCGACCCGGTGAAGGCGAGGCGTCTGATCTGTTGCTGGGGAACGACCCAACCGGGTCTGACCATGGCCGGTGTGTCCAACGCTTTGAGGATTTCAGCGCCGACTGCAAGCATTGCTGCCAAAAAGGGTGAGCAGATTGCCCTCGAAGAGGGCTGCTCGCTCATAGATCTGCTGAATATAAACATATAAAGGGCGTCCCTACCCGCCCGGGCGTCCCTACCCGCCGCCTATCCGCTATCCGCGGCGCCACGCTCTGGATGTCAAGGATTAATTTCCATGGCCGGATGCAGGCCGGAACAGCGGTCATGCCAAAGGCCGGCGGAATAATGGCGTAGTCGCAGGCAAGGCTTACGGAAAAAAGCATGGAGATAACATCTTGTCGATTCCTTGCCCTGAAAAGAACTCCGTTTCTTGGTCAAACGCCGTCATTTTTTTCATTTCAGCTCCTCCCTTCCTCAGTGGCAATTCCTCCAAGAATTCTAAGATCTTTTGACCCAGGACATCCGGTCGAAAGGGCTTTTGAAGGAAAAGACAATTGCCCGTAGGAATGAACTGATTCACGGCATTGAACATCCTGTGGAATGCCATGGTATCCGAGAATCCCGAGGATCGGTTATAAAACTTGGGCAAGCGCAAAACAAAGAATTTGAGTAAAAAATATTTTTCTTGACAAATAAAAGCGTTGCCGATATTAAAAAATTATGTTATTTTTTTGAGAAACAATGGGTAGGGCCAAAGATCGCAAAAATGTCAACAATCAAGAGCCCAAGCCTTGTTAGGTCAACAGCTTAATCCTGCGGCCGTTCTGTTTTGATAAGAGACCTGTTCTATGAAAAATGCTGAGAAAACAAGAAAAGGCATAGTCACTGAGAGTATTTATCTTCAATTGAAGGAAATGATCTACTCTGGATATTTGCAGCCCAATCAAACACTTAACTTAAGGGATTTGGCGGTGGAATTTCAAACCAGTTTAACCCCTGTAAATTCCGCTTTGGCAAGGCTGACTGAGGAGGGATTGATTGTTAAGCATAGGAACAAAAGCTCTACAGTGGCCATGATGTCATTAGAGGAATTTAAAGAGTTTTCCACAACAGGGGCGTTGCTGGAGGGCATGGCGGCTTATCTTGCTGTTTCTCGGATAACTTCGAAAGAAATTGAGAAGATGCAAGAATTGACAGAAAGGATGAAAACATTAAAAATCTGGGAAGAAGCTGAAAGATTGAAAGAGATTAATGAAGAATTTCATGGCACTTTTATCAGGTGCTGCAATAATAAAGACATAATGATGCTTATAAAAGAAAGCAGTTGGAAGCTCTACAGATACTATTTTCTGGTGTTAAACTTTGCAGGGGCGCTTCCGGATTTTATCAAACAACATCAAACTATAGTGGATAGTTTCAAAAATGGTGACCCCGGAATTGTAAGAGAGGCGGTGGAAAATCACATACACGATGCCGGTCAGAAAGTTGTGCAATTAGCGAAAATGGGTTTAATAAAATAATCTGGAGTTTAATGTAGAAAAAGCAAGTTTTTGTTGTTGTGCCTAATTTCATAAGTGATATCTTTTTAAACGAAGGAGGTAAACATGGAATTCAAGGAAATAATCTATGAGAAAAAGGATGGAGTGGGAAAAGTTATTATCAACCGGCCCAAGCGTTTTAACGCCTTTACGGCCCTGACCCTGGAGGAAATGGTTTATGCATTTCAGGATGCATGGGCGGACAAGAGCATTGGCGTTGTTGTGCTCACAGGGGCAGGAAACAAGGCCTTTTGCACCGGCGGCGATCTGCAGACAAAGGATGACAGCGGATACCAACAGGGCGCTGCCACTCTTGACCTGGGACAGGCCCACAGCCAACTTATCTACCTTATGCGCGCGATTCCTAAACCGGTTATCGCCATGGTAAACGGATA
>QZIK01000003.1 GCA_003599015.1 Desulfobacteraceae bacterium
ATGCTGCAGGCCGCAAAAGGAAGATATTCAATGAGGCGCTCCCTTATCTGGAAACACGCCAGATCCTTCTCCTTACAGGCCTGAGACGAGTGGGAAAAACCACACTGATGCATCAACTCATCCAACACCTTTTGAGTCAGGGACAGGACCCCTACCGTGTCCTCTATTTTTCATTTGACGAGGATAGACAGGAACCGGATGCTCTCCTAAGGGAATTGGAGGTCGACATCCTGAGAAAGGATCTTCAGGATGAAGAGGTGTTTGTCTTTTTTGACGAGATCCAGAAACTCAACGATTGGGAGGCAAAAATAAAGGTCCTCTACGACCTCCATCCTCGCATGAAAATCATCCTGTCTGGTTCGGCCCAGATCACCATGTGGCGTGGAAGCCGTGAAAGCCTGGCCGGAAGGTTTTTCGACGTGAGGGTGGAGCCGCTGGGTTTTGACGAATACCTTGAATTCAAGGAGATCGAATTTGACAAGGATCGGGAAAAAATTTTTGAAAACGACATTCGCAGGCACTTTTCAGACTATCTCCGATGCGGCGGTTTTGTCGAAGCCCTGGATTTCAATGAAGTGATGTTACGCAAATATATTCGGGAAAGCCTCCTCGAACGGGTGATTTTCGTCGACATTCCCCAATCTTTTGGGGTCAGTTCTCCTGAAATCCTTTTCAGAATTCTGGAAATTAGCGCTTCTTGGCCCGGTCTTTATCTCGACTACAAAAATCTTTCCGGAGATCTCGGGGTGGACCAGCGGACCATGGCCAGCTATGTGGCGTGTCTCGAAACGGCCCTCTTGTGCAAGAAGCTCTACAATTTTTCACCCAACCTGCTAACCAGCGAGAAAAAGATCAAACGGCTCTATCTGTCCAATACCGCCTTTACCAGCGCCCTGGCGCCCCAGGCAGACCTATCGGTTCTAATGGAGCAGTATTTCGTCAACCGCCTCCACGGACGTTTTTTCTGGAGGGACCCGCAAAAGCGAGAGGTTGACCTGATTGTCACAGAATGCTCGGCTAAACTCCCCATAGAGATAAAGATAAGAAGAAAGATTGAGAAGAGAGACCTTCAAGGGCTTTTCAAATTCATGGAAAAATTCAAGCTGGCTGCAGGAATTCTCGTTACATTGGACACAGAAGCCACTTATGAGAGAGGGGAGAAAAAGATCATTGCCCTTCCTTACTGGCGATACTGGACACTGGAAAGAGAGATCATCGAAAGAAGTGAATGTGAGGCGTGACCACAGATTGAGGCCGCCATAGCGGTCAATCGGGACGTCACGGAATTGAAAAGGGCTGAGGCAGCGCGGGAGAAACTGATCAAGGAACTTCGGAAGGCCCTGGCCAAGGTGAAACAACTGCGCGGCTTTCTTCCCATCTGCGCCTCGTGCAAGAAGATCAGGGATGACACGGGATACTGGAATCAGGTCGAGGCCTACCTGACGAGTCATTCGGACGTTCAGTTCAGTCACAGCATCTGCCCCGAATGCGCCAAAAAGCTGCATCCGGAGCATGATGATGTGATGTACCCGGAGGAACGCGGAGCTCGGAATGCGGAAGGGGGAGCTGAAAGGGAAATGAAGAATGAAGGCCTAACGCGGATCTCAGAACGCGGAACAGGGAACGGGATGCAGAAGGAAGAATCGTCATGAAGTAGGCATGGGTGGTCATGAAATGGTCATGGATGGCCATGGAATTGACGTCGATTTTGTTTTGACGCACCACCTTGCAATCGCTAATGTGAACAAAGTAAAAAAAGGATCTGACTTGCCGATTCTCGTGGCCCGGTCTATTATAACCTCGAAGGCGATGTTTGGATAACAGCGACATTTACATCTCGTTATCGTTGACGATAGGCAGCATGGAAGGGAATGGTCAACTGGCAAGGCTTTACACCATCAGACTTCGAATACGACTTTGAGGGGGATAAGCTCGCGGTTCATGGCGTCACGTTCAACCAGGCCATCGAGTGCTTTTTTTCGGAGTTCGAGGTCCGTAGAAACTAGAGATACAAAGATCGTTATCAACTGATTGGAAAAACAACCGGTGGCCGGCGTCTCAAGATTATTTTTCAGCTTAAGCCAAAGCGCGTCGTACGCATTATTACTGGCTGGCCTATATGAATGAGTCATGAGAAGAAGACATTCAGAAGATGAAATTGACAAGATAGTTGTAGCCCAGGCCCATGATGACTCGACATGGGAGGAGCCCATTCGGGTTCGAAGGAGTAAGACAGCCTCTCTATCCATTCCTGCGGAGCTTATCAAAAGGGCGTCCTTTCTGGCCAAGCTTCACAGGGAAAAGGAGACAAGAGACTGGCTGACGCGAATTATTCGGGAACGAGTGGAACTTGAGGAAACCGCCTTTGCTGAGGCGAAAAGAGAACTTCAAGAAAAAGAGGGACCTCCGTGAAATAAGGCACACCTATCGCAATAATCCCATGCCCGATCGGCCTTTTTTGCCGGTGGCCGGGCCATCCCATCTGGCTACCTATCGATTAACCCGTCATGAGGCAACCAACCATGCCCGACCATCTGATGGCGAACATCTTGCTCTCTCTTCTTTGTAACTATTCAACGGCCAATAAGGCCTCCTTCGTATGTTCCGCCTCTTCCGCCAGACAAGCAAGGCGGGCCTGGAAGTGTTTGTATCCAAAGGGATATCTCTCACAGAGATATCAGAGAACGCGGAGCTAATCTAATTGAAATATTAAACATCTCCTTGCGTGTGTTGCGTCTTTGTGGGAGATATTGACTTCTTGCGAATGCATCACTTTTCATTGATCACCGGAGGTCCCATGGCGCGCAAGAAAATATCCCCAGAGAGGCAGAAGACCCATGCCCGGAAGCAGACACGGAAGGGGGAGCTGAAAGGGAAATGAAGAGTGAAGAATGAACAGAGATAAAGAAAAGATGATACGATTTGAGGGAAGCTGTCCATTCTTCAATCTTTAATCATACTTCTTCTGGAGCGGGCACGAAACCTGGCCGTCCAAAAACACGATCCAGCCGGATTCCTTGACAGCTTAGGGCCGATGTGGGAAGGTGGGAAAAGCTTCAGGAGGCCGCTTATGAGCAAGATCATGATTGTGGAAGACCATCCGGAGAGCCGCTACCTGCTGGAACGTCTCCTCCTGTCCAGAGGACATCAGGTCACGGCTGCAGAAAACGGCCACCAAGGCCTTCAGATGGCCCGGCAGGACCCGCCGGATGTCATTATTTCGGACATCATGATGCCGGTCATGAACGGCTTCAAGTTGTGCTGCCGGATCAAGAAGGACCCCATCCTGCGCCAAATCCCCTTCATCTTTTACACGGCCACGTTTACTGACGAAAACGACCGAAAATTGGCCATGAGTCTCGGGGCATCCCGTTTCCTGGTCAAACCCACCGATGGAGATCGATTCCTCGAGATCCTCGACTCCGTATTAAAAGAACATCGAAAAGGAATCCTCCATGTCCCGGAAGGCACTCTGACCGATCATGAGAGTCTCATAGAGATGTACGAGAACAGCATCACCCGCAAACTGGCCGAGACCGTTGAAAAACTCCAGGAGGAACGAAGAGCCCTGATACAGTCGGAGCGCCGATTGAAAGAAGCCCAGGAACTGGCCCATATCGGGCATTGGGAACTGGACCTTAAAACCGGTGTTCTGGAATGGTCGGATGAGATCTATCGCATCCTTGGGATAAAGCCCCAGGCGTTCGATCCTTCCTATAAGGCCATCATGGACATGGAAATCATACATCCGGAAGACCGGGCGTTTGTCTCCAAGGCACACAAGGAGACGCTGTCCAAGAAAACAGCCAGCGACATCGAATACCGGCTGCGGCTCAAGGACGGGACTATCAAATACGTCAACGAACGGTTCCAGACCCTCTATGACGACGAAGGCATGCCCACCTGCTCAATGGGCACGGTACAGGACATTACTGAGCGGCGGCAGGCCGAAACCGAACTCAGAAAGAGTGAAGAACGATACAGGGTCCTCGTGGAACACGCGGGTGAAATCATCCTGGTGGTCCAGGATGGAAAGTTCAAATTTGTCAATCGCAAGGTCACTGACCTTCTGGGATTTTTGCCTGATGAATTGATGGAAAAGCCCTTTAGCGAATACATTCACCCGGACGACAAAAGTCTCGTCTCCGAAAGACATGTGAAACGATTGGCTGGCGAAGATTTTCCCGGCATATATCCATTCCGAGTGATTCAGAAGACCGGGCACACACGATGGGTGGAACTCACCGTTGCCCCAATTGAATGGGAAGGGAGACCGGCCACGCTAAATTTTCTGTCCGATATTACAGACCGAAAACGGGCAGAAGAAGAACGCGACAAACTTCAGGCCCAGCTCCTTCAGGCTCAAAAACTGGAGGCAGTTGGAAGACTGGCGGGCGGCGTGGCCCACGACTTCAACAATCTCCTAACCGTTATTCTGGGGTATAGTGAGATGGCGCAGAAGGATCTTCTCCCCCAACATCCCCACCACTCGGTGTTTAAGGAAATCTGTGATGCAGGAAACCGAGCCAGAAACTTGACGCGGCAGCTTCTAGCCTTCAGCCGCAAACAGGTCCTCGACATGCAATTGGTAGACGTAAACGCGGTGGTGGGAGGATTTGAAAAGCTCATGCGTCGAATCATCGGGGAGGATGTGGTTCTTAAAATGACGCTTCATACAGATCCGCTGCTGGTTAAAGCCGATGCATCACAGTTGGAGCAGGTTCTAATGAACCTTGCAGTGAATGCCCGTGACGCCATGCCCACAGGAGGGATTCTTGCCATCGAGACGAGGATGTTAGGACTGGCTGAGGGCTATGCCTCCCAGAGGTCTGAAATGGTTGGGCGAGACTACGCAATGATCGTGGTCAGCGACACGGGCGTCGGCATGGAAAGCGAGACCTTGGGCCAAATCTTTGAACCCTTTTTCACGACCAAGGGGACGGACCGAGGTACTGGTCTCGGACTGGCTACGTCATACGGTATTGTCAAGCAGCACGGTGGCGACATCCATGTTTACAGCGAGCCGGGTCAAGGGGCAACTTTCAAGATCTATCTTCCCCTGGAACGCGGAGAAGAGGCGACCAAGGAGCCCCTGATCTTTGAAAAACCAAGGCATATAAACGCCAGGGAGACAGTCCTGGCAGTTGAGGACGACGCTTCGGTGTTGAGGCTGACCGTAGAAATCCTCAGATCAAGCGGATACAATGTACTTGAAGCCGGCACCGCGGACAGGGCCATGGAGCTGGCCCGCAGCCACGGGAAACCTATTGATCTCCTCTTGACTGATGTCGTGCTCCCCAAAATGAACGGCCCGGAGATGGCCGCACAGATTCGGAAGATCCATCCCGGGATCAGGGTCCTGTATACCTCCGGTCACACGGAAGAAATGATGGCACACCACGGCATCCTGAAAAAAGGAATCATGTTTCTCCAGAAACCCTTTACGGCCAGAGCCATTCGCGAAAAGGTGGCGGAAGCCTTGGGAAGCAAGGAGTGAAGAACTAAGAAGGAACTCAGGACGGATTAAATGAAGAGTGTGGAGTGAAGCCGGCAATATTAATCACACATCTTCGACGGACTTTGATGGATTTCTGAAACAGACCACTGGTGTTCGTGCAGCAAATATGATGCAAAACCGATATTTCTTGACTGAGTGTACTGCCGTCAATATAGTTGAAACAAACGCAACCCGTGCTTTTGTGCGGTCTTGAGAAACAACCCTGCCGATTGGAGCATCTCTTATGTCTTGGGATTGGGACAAGTTAATGGAGCAGAAGAAATCCTCTTCCGGGGGCGGTTTTGGAACCCCACCCCGAATGGAGGATGTGTTGGACAAAATTAAAGGAGCCAGGGGAAAGTTTCCGGTGAGTTTTAAGCTGCTTATAATTGCAGCGGTCATTATCCTCCTGGCTTCAAGCTGCTTTTACACTGTGGACGTTGATGAGGTAGGTGTTATACAACGGTTCGGCAGATACGTGAGGGTAACCCAGCCGGGCCTTAACTTCAAATTGCCCCGTTTCATAGAGGATGTAAGCAAGGTCAAAGTTCGCTATGTGTTCAAGGAGGAGTTCGGATTTCGCACCGTGGAACCGGGAGTGAGGAGCCGTTTTGCCTCAGGTCCGACATATGAATCGGAATCACTGATGTTGACAGGCGATCTTAATGTTGCAGTAGTCCCTTGGATAGTCCAGTACAGAGTCAAGGACCCATATAATTTTCTCTTCAAGGTCAGAAACGTAAGAACCACCCTGAGGGATCTTTCCGAATCAGCTATGCGCCTTGTGGTAGGCGACAGAAGCATAAATGAAGTCATCAGCAAGAGGGAAGAGATAGCAAGCGAGGCTGCAGCATTTCTTCAAAAGGAGCTCGACGATGCAGAGACAGGCATACAGGTGGTAACCATTGAGATGAAGCGCACAAATGTTCCTGAACCGGTCCAGCCTTCCTTTAATGAAGTTAATCAGGCCGGGCAGGAGAAGGAGAAACTCATTTATCAGGCCAAGGAGGAGTATAACAAGGTGATCCCGGCCGCCATGGGTGAAGCGGAAAAGACCATAAGGTCAGCCGAAGGATATTCCCTGGCCCTCATCAACAGGGCCAAGGGCGATGCATCCAGGTTCGTTGACCTCTACCAGGAATATGCCAAAGCAAAGGATATTACCAAAAGAAGGCTTTATCTGGAAGCTATTCAGGAGATATACCCAAAGATAGGGACCAAATACCTGCTGGATGCAGACATGAAAAACTTACTGCCTCTGCTGAACCTGGGTAAGATGGAAGGAGCCAAGTAATGAAATCCAAGATACTGGCAGCAGTTTTAGTTTTAATCCTTATAGGCTTTTTCTCCGGCGCCTACGTCGTGGATGAAACCGAGCAGGTTGTAATCACGCAATTCGGAAGGGCAGTAGGCCTCGCCAGGACATCCCCCGGCCTTTATTTTAAAATCCCTCTGATCCAGCAGGCCAATTATTTCCCTAAGAACCTCCTGGAATGGGACGGCGATCCGGGACAGATCCCCACCCTTGATAAAACCTATATATGGGTTGATACCTTCGCCAGATGGAGAATAGTTGATCCACTGAGGTTTTTTCAGACCGTCAACAATGTGACAAGTGCCCTGGCACGGTTGGATGACATCCTTGATGCGGCAGTCAGAAACTATATCACCTCTTATCCCCTCATAGAAACGGTGAGAGCGACTAACAGAAAACTGGACACCTTTGAAGTAGGCATAACCGAGATCGGTGATGAAAGGGTAACAAAAGAGATAACTACAGGGAGAAAGCTTATAATAAAAGGGGTTCTTGAGCAGGCTACCCCTAAGCTTGCCGAGTTCGGGATTCAACTGGTTGATTTGAAAATCAAGAGATTGAACTATGTGGAAGAGGTTCAGCAATCGGTTTATGCAAGAATGATTGCCGAAAGAAAACAGATCGCAGAGAAATTCCGCTCTGAAGGCAAGGGTGAGGCCAGTAAGATTGCCGGGAACAGGGAAAAGGAACTTAAAAAAATAACCTCCGAAGCATATAAAGTAAGCCAGGAGATAAAGGGCAAGGCGGATGCGGAGGCTGCTGCCATATATGCTGAGGCACTGGGCAAGGACCCGGAGTTTTTCTCTTTTATCAAAACACTCGACATTTACCGGGAGGCGATGGACAAAAATACAAGTCTCATACTCTCAACAGACTCCGAATTCCTGCAGTATTTAAAAGACTACGGTCATACGGGATACACTCAACAGAAATAGGGAGTTTAGAAAATGGTAAGGACTGAGATTTCTCTTTTTCTTAGAAATGTTCCGGGTGAGCTCGGCAAACTTGCCAGCCTGCTTGGTGAAGCGGGTGTCAACATTGATGCATTAACGATACAGGATGCCTCGGAATATGTTCAGGAGCTATTCAAGGCAAGAGGAAAGTCCCTGAAGAGAATTGCTCCGGCGGCAAGCTATGGCTCCATGCAAAAGGACTCAGCCGACTATGCCCTTATACGGCTCCTTGTGGAAAGAACAGATAAAGCCATTGATATCCTTTCAAAAGAGGGATATCTGTTCGACATATTGCCTGTAATCGCCCTTGAGATTGAAAACAGGCCTGGCACCCTTGCTGAAATAACCAGAAAATTCGGAGAGGAAGGAATCAATATAAATTATGTATATGGATCAGCCCTTCCGAGAGGCAAAAAATCACTCTTCGTGTTTTGCCCTGAAAATATCGAACTGGCAGCAAGGATATTCAAAGATTAGTCTGGAGTCCCTTAGGCTTCCCTTATTCCCACGATCCTAAGGCGAACCTCTTGAGCGCCCTGCCGGCGGGGGGAGTCCGGAAAATAGACGATATCAACAAGTCCTCCCGACAGGGAGCGGTATCCAGAGAGATTGAAACCAATCCCTTCCATGACCCTGCCTCCCTGCCGAAGAGTCATTTTAAGATGGCGCTCTCCCAATACTTGGCATCTGAGCATTTCCACCGAACGGGCAAGAAAAACAGGCTCCGGATTTCCCTCTCCGAAGGGTCTCATGGAATCAATGTCGCTGAAAAGCGCAGGGCTTATCTCACCAAAGGCCAATTCAGTATCAATCCATAGTCTGGGTATCATCATATCGTCCGTAAGAAGGTGCTCAGCCAGCGTCTCAAACTCCATCGCAAATCTATTCAAGTTCTCGCTCCTGATAGTTATACCTGCAGCCTGGGAATGCCCGCCAAATCGTTCGGTAATCCCCTCCAGGCTCTCCAGGGCGCGAAACAGATTGAAACCCTCTATACTCCTGCCCGACCCCACAGCAAGACCGTCCTCCATTGCAAATACAAGGGAAGGGCGCCTGTATCGCTCAGCAAGCCTTGATGCTACAAGACCCAAAACACCTCGGTGCCATCCGGGGGATGCCGCAACCAAGGTTCTTTTGCTACTTAGCGCACCAGTATCTGAAAGAAGCTCCTCCGCTTCACGGAGCATCTGGCGTTCCAGGTCCTGACGTCTGCTGTTGTCCGAATCCAGCGTCAAGGCAATCTCACTCGCCCTTGATGGTTCATCTTCCATCAAAAGATTCAAACCTGCCGATGCATCCCCCACTCTGCCTGATGCATTCAGGCGGGGAGCAATCCTGAATGCCACCCTCTCCGAATCAATATCCTTAACGTTAGGCAGAGCAACCGCCTTAAGAGCTTCCAGGCCCGACCATCGAGACACCTGCATGACCTTGAGTCCTTTATGTACCAGTATGCGATTCTGATCGAGTATCGGGGCTCTGTCCGCAATAGTACCAAGTGCCACAAGATCAAGATATTCCTTTAAGTCCGGACAGCACCTTTTTCTGAACCAGCCCCTTTCTCTCAGGGAAGCTCTGACAGCAACAGCAAGGAAAAAAGCCACCCCCACTCCCGCAAGGTATCTATACCGGGACGGAGTATTATCAAGGCTGGGATTTACAACCGGGCATACTGGCAGGTCATCCCCCCTCACCTGGTGGTGATCCGTTACCACAACCTTTAGTCCCAGGCGGCGGGCATATGAAATCTCTCTCCCATTTGAACTGCCGCAGTCAACCGTTATCAAAAGTCCTCCACCTGCTCCTGCAATCCTCTCCAGGGCGGAGTTGTTGATACCGTAGCCTTCCTTAACCCTGTCCGGCAAATAATATGATGCAGCAATGCCCAGGTCATTGAAGAATCTTAAAAGCAATGCAGTGGCAGTAAGCCCGTCTGCATCATAGTCTCCATATACTGTTATCCTGTCCTTTTTCTCCAGTGACTCGACAACGGCTTCAACCGCCTGCGTCATACCGGCAAGACCCATTGGATCGGCCATATAAGATAAGGCAGGCTGAAGAAACTCCCTGATCACCTCTTTTTCCGTTATTCCTCTGTTTGCAAGCAGGAGGGAAAGCAGGGGACTCACCCCCGGCTCCCGGACCGGTTTTGGAGCCCCTGGCAAAGCTGTTCGAAGAACCCAGACCTTTTCGCTCACATCTAAACATCCACTGAAATCTGCGGGATGAATCACGGAAGAATCAAATGCTCTATCTTTTTTATATCAGAGGGAACATCGACTTCAGGAGAATCCCACCGTGACTCTATCACCTTGATCCTGTAACCGTATTCAAGAGCCCTTAATTGCTCAAGTTTCTCGGCCTGCTCAAGAACTCCCTGGGGAAGAGCACTGAATAGCGAAAGGAATTGCATTCGGAAGGCATAAAACCCCAGATGCTTGTAATAGACCTTTCTATTTACGGCATCACGGTAATAAGGGACCGGAGATCGGCTGAAGTAGATGGCAAATCCGTCCCTGTCCGAGATCACCTTTACGTTGTTTGGGTCTAAGGCATGGGATTCGTTTTCCAGATGGAACATGAGGGTGCTCATGGAGATGGTCCCGTCTTTTAGAAGGGGTTCAAGAAGCAGACTTATGGAGGATGAATTGAAGGCGGGCTGATCACCCTGGATATTTACCACCAGATCGCCTTCTTCTAAACCTAATACCGACGCTGCCTCCCGGACCCTGTCTGTGCCCGAGGGGTGAACTCCTTGCGTCATTATGGCCTTGCCCCCAAACTCCTCTACGCACCTGATGATCCTTTGGTCATCCGTAGCGACATAAACATCCGTGAGTTCTCTGCATCCTTTGGCACGTTCATAGACATGCCTGATCATCGGTTTTCCTGCTATGGTTGCAAGAGGTTTACCGGGAAACCGGCTTGATCCGTACCTTGACGGTATAACAGCTACTATTTTCATAAGTTCCTTATTGAATGCTATCTTATCAAGGCAAGAAACTGGCGCACGCAGAATCGGATTCCCATGCCGTAACCCTTGTTATCTTAACCTTGTCGTTGCTGAGCTCCTTCGACAGGCGCTCAAATATATGGCGGGCAATCAACTCTGAGGAGGTATTTCGAATGCTGAATGCCTCCAGTTCATTAAGGAACTTGTGATCCAGCTCTCCCAAAACCTTATTGGTAGCGATCTTAATATCCCTAAAGTCAATCAAAAGGCCATTTGAAAGTTCATCGCCTGCTACAACCACCTCTACCTTCCAGTTATGTCCATGAAGATTCTCGCAGCCGCCCTTATGCTCTCGGAGCTGATGGGCCGCTGCGAAATGAGACACTATCCTAAGCTCGTACATTATCTGAGTCTTCCTCCCAGGTTTTTCCGCAGACAGGTTCAGGAACCATCAGGTGCCCTTCCGCATTCAGTGCATCTGCCCTCCATAATTATTCCCGTGCAATTACCATCAGGGCAAAGAATCCTGTCTTCCGGATCAAAATCATCCGCCTCTCCCAGAGCCGCCGGGCCTGCTTCAAAAAGCCTGGCTCCACATTCCATGCAATAGCGTGCACCCTCGGGTGACGTTGTTCCACATCCAGGGCATGCAGTGCCCTGAAGTTCTTTTTCGCAAAAAGGGCATTTCATAGCTATTCCTTTCACAGGTGCAGCACTTCAGGAACACTGCACGAAAGCAACTTGGGGTAACACACCTCCGGCTAGCTTTTTCTTGAAGTCTTTGTTTGAAAAGGCGTTATCTGCTGCTTCACTTTGGTGCTCTTGCAGGAAGGGCACCGAAAACCCTTCTTCTCATACTCTGCAAGAGACAGCATAAGGCTGAAGGGTTTCTGACATTTCTCGCATAGAAACTCATATGTAGGCATGGCACACCTCCTGAAAATAATTAATATCCGAACCTAATGGTTCAAAAAAAATATTAGGGACTTTAGTCATAGTGTCAAGTACAGTTCTACACCTAGTACTTTTTATTGGATGGCAAAACCCCTATGCCCTTTCCCTTCAGGTATTCTTTCAATTCCCTGATTCGAATCGTACGGTAATGGAAAACAGAGGCAGCCAGCAGAATTGTAGCCCCACCTTTTACTACTGCATCATAGAAATGTTCCATCCTGCCGGCCCCTCCCGAAGCCACAACAGGCAATCTGACGGCTTCTGAAATAGCCTTTGTGAATTCAATGTCATAGCCTTCTCGAGTCCCATCTCCATCCATACTGGTGGGAAGAATGATGCCTGCCCCCAGATCCTGGCACTGTAAGGCCCACAGGACAGCATCTTTCCCAACCGGCTTCGTTCCCCCTGAAACCACCAACTCAAACCCGCTCGGCATAGCTTGGTTCCGTCTTGCATCGATAGCTACGGTTATCTTTTCCTTGCCGAAGGTTTTGGAGGCATCCCTGAGCAGATCGGGATTCTTTACAGCGGCGCTGTTAATAGAGATTTTTGAAGCTCCTGCGGCCAACACAAGCTCTATATCCTCAAGGCTTCCTATGCCTCCACCCACGGTGAGAGGCATCCTTATCACATCCGAGACCTTCCTGACCCAGTCAAGTCGCGTCTTTCTGTTCTCAACGGTTGCTGCAATATCGAGCATGGCTAATTCGTCAGCACCTTCCTGCTCATAAAAGGCAGCATTTTCAACCGGATCTCCGGCGTCATTAAGATTGACAAAATGTATCCCTTTGACTACTCTTCCATTTTTCATGTCCAGGCAGGGCATTATGGCAACCGGTGTTTCCATGGTTCCTCCTTGACTTTTGAGATATCATCATCATGAAGTCTACACGAAGTGCAGTTAGACATCAAGAGGGAGAGAAGTTATTGAGAGCGACCTTGCCTGCGGCATTTTTTTTCTTTTTCATCCTTCTGGCGGATCATCCATTAGCAGATCAAGCCCACTCCGCTATGACCCCGGCCCAGAGTTATGCCTGCGAAATACAGTCTTATCTGATAAGGGTGGTCCTGGGGCTGGATGGCGACCCTGTTACAAGGTCACAGTGGACAACAAGAGGAATCAGCGAACCTCTCGATTTGGTGGCCATATCGCATGCCATGAAAGGCAAGGGCAAAAACGAGCTGGCCTTTATGGTTATGGATTACAATATTATTGACCTTTTGAAGGTCCTCTATCACTATGATCCTGAAATGAACCTGTATAAAGGCGACTTCAGCGCCGTAAGCTTGTACCCAGCCCCGGAATTCGTTGCGCTGAGGCTTTTTCTAATCCAGCGTATCCACCGCAAGAACCCTCTGGAACTTGGGGCTATCCTGGAAAACCAAAGGCTCCTCAAAGACCCAGACTACACACCAGACCCAAGGGAACTGGAAAAGGCAGGACTCAGTAAGGACGAAAGACATTTCCTCGTAGACGTTATTGCTGCTCAACCAAGAATTTACGAATATATTCAGTGTCCATTTCTGATCAAGTCCCTGCTTGAAGCCGGGGCACTGAAAGATGAAGACTTCACCAGGAAAAAACGCGAACAGGCAAGTTACGGAAGTTTAAACCTGAGGTTAATTTCAGGAAATGAAGCAGGGGAAATCAAAATAGTTTTTCTCCCTTCGTTTATCAAAGAGTTTACCTTCGGCTCAGGTGAAAGCGAGCTTTCCCCCAGCGGCTTCAGGGCCACGGAAGAACTATCAAGCCTCGCGAAAAAACTTGCTGCCAGGATAACAGAACACACGCGCTCCCTCCTTCCCGGAATAATTCAGGAAAGGACTAAAGGCAATCAGATCTATATTTCAAACAATATATCGTTCTACCTGGAAGATGAAAGGCCTTTGGCCGTTTACTTTGGAAATGTTGAAGAGACTATGGCTAAAGTATGCCCGCAAGCGGATCTGGCAATTATTTTACTGGACAAAAACGTGCGCCTTTCCATGCATAAACCCAAAGAGTCGCCCCTATTGCCTCCCTATATTTTTCTTGATGTAATGGACATACAATATGATCAGATAGCCCAGGAGCTGGATACGATAGTGTCTCTTCTTGCCTGCAGGTTAGGAATACGGGGGATTCCATTTGAACATTGAGTAAAACACCTTGTTCAATCCCCGGAAGAGTATCTCGGCATGCGCACAATGACGGTTGTAGAGTCACGGCCCCTTAGAATATCTATCTCCCCTTTTAACAGCCTCATTATACGGTGGGTTATATAAAGGCCTCGACCTTCGCCTTCATCCTCAGCCATCCGGAGTCTTTCCTCCTCGCTTATCGAACCTGTGTTTGTTATGGACGCACACGCCCATTCCCCGTTGGAAAATGTGCTTATCTCCAGTATGCCCCCAAGTAAAGGAATAGCCTTGGTAGCATTGTTCAGAAGATTGTCAAATACCCTCTCAAGGTTTATTACGTAGCAACATACTGACAGAGAATTGTCCATGGGGCCCACCTGAAGTTGGATATTCTGCTTGAGCTGTTCCCTTATTGCTTCTCTATTAATTTCGAATCTTCTTTCAAGTACCTCCGTAAACTTTACAACCTCCTCTTTTCCAACCTGGTAAATCCCCATGGCAAGCTCCTGCAGTCTGGTTGTTTCTTCAAGCAGGATATCTGCGTATTTTATTATCTGATCCTTTGACCTTTTCAAGTCACCTTCAACAAGCTTTTTGAGCCTTCGTGCGAACCCGGCAGATGCAATGGCAGGATTCTTGAAATCATGGAGTGTATCTCCAAGCCTTTCCATTTTTTTTGCCTTCATCAGCTCCCGTGCCATGAAAAGAAGGGTGTCAATCTCATCCTCGGCATATCTGACCCTGTGATCCAGAGCATCAACGGCCATGAAATGGGTCACATCCCCTTCTACAGTAAGAGGAATGTAAAGTATTGAGTTAATGTTATGATAGTATGCAAACTTTTTAAGATTCTGAGAAATCAATTCACTACGCTGCGGATCAACCACCAGAACATATGACGGGGTTACAACTTCATAAAGGGAGTTGCCCTTGTATTCTCTTGTCTTAAGGACCAGTTCAAATGCCGGTTCACTGGCGGTGGAAAAGGATTTGCCGATACTATGATAGCCTCCTCTGTCAGGATAACCGGCCTCCAGTACTACTGTCCTCAGATCGTCTGTAACCGAAAAAAGAGTACATGCCTGAAGGTTAACGATATCTGCAATCTCCGGGATAACTTTATTGAAGATATCCCTCATCTTTACCCCTCCCCTGGCGCCAAGGGCACGAAATATATGTCCAACAATCGCATCCCTTTTCTCCTTGGTGCGTCTCATTAGGATTATCTTTTTACGCGCCATAACGAAGCTCAACCTCTTTGCCATGAGATTGGCGACCTGAGTCTCAACAGGAGCAAATACCCTGTCATCCTCGGAATAATAAATCTGAACAACACCAACAGTGCTTCGCTCATCCGGGAAGAACCGCGGTATCTCTATGGGAATAGCCATAAGACTATTGACCCCTCTCCTTGCCACGATTTCCTTATCCTTATAAAGCGGTTCCTTCATTATGCTGGGCACAATAAAAGGCCTGCCTGTTTTCACCACTTCGCCGGCGATGCTTCCCTCGAGAGGTATAAAAGTTGCCCTTGCCAACTCCTTGGACGGATAGGACCCATATGAGAGCATCTGTTCCGTATGAGGATCGTATATCCTTACAGAAGCCGACCTGGCTCCGAGGAATTCCACTACGTGCCTGGTCGCCTCCCCCAGAAGGTCCGGCTCTGAAAGGCCGGGATCTATATTTATCAGCTCATCAACCTTCCTGATGAGATGTGCCAGGAAATCACCCAGCACATTCTTCTCTGTCCAATCCATAACCCTTAGAAGAAGGTCTTCATCAATTACAAAGTCCTTGGCCCAGTTCGTTTGCATTATTCTTCTAACAAGATTTTCATGATTCATCCACATATGGCTTCATTTCCTGTATTTGTGTTATATCTCACAAAATCCTTGATAACAGAGGAAATAATATAAGTCAAGGAATCACAATAGATTCTCTGCTTGAGGAATCAAGGAAATGTAATTACTGCTATGGATAAGGCACTGATAGTCATCTACGGTAAACTCATTTACAACTATAAGGATCGGGCGACCATGAACCATCGTTTGTATTTTGTTAGAAAACCTTCTCTGTTGTAAATTGAATTCATTCATGCTAGGATTTAGGACATGGTTCATCTAATTTTCACATATATTATTTTTGTTGTTATACTGGTTGTATACGGAGCTCAGGTCTGACCTTTTCTGGAAGGCCTCGGGTTTCTTCAGGCCTCTCTGATTACCGCTGCTCCTGTCATAATTGTTCTGCCGTTCAGGGCTTATTCCTCTTTAAAAAGAAGCAGGTCTTTGTTCAGTTCCTCCCTACAGGCGCAGGAATCCGTAACCTTGCTCCCCTGGAGGGAATTCAAAGAAGATCTCCTCTCCTGGGCTCTTATCGGATTCCTCATTGCAGGCTTCTATATGTTTAACTATCAAGCGCCTCTGCCCACAGGCATTAAGATTCTTCTTGGTTGCTCCTGTTTTGGTCTGTTTGGAGGGATGTTTTCTTTTCTGGTTATGGAAAGAAAGATTATTCTAACGTTAAGGGCCGCGAAACGCCGCATTTCCGTAAGTCCAAAAGGATTTCTTTCCGTATCAAACAAGATGCTTTTTTTTGTAATCGCAGTGCTTCTCTTCATGGTGGCAGCCATCCTTCTCATGGTCTTCATGGACATCAACTATATGATCGACCATCCGGAAAAGTTGGACCCGGAGATATACATGAGCGTTTTCAACGAAATCGTCTTTGCCTTCGGAGTACTCATGGCAATGAGCCTGGTAATAATTGGATATTACTCAAAAAACCTTAAAACCATCCTGTCCATGCAACTGGAGACCCTGAATCACATAACCAAAGGACAGTACCACAGCATGGTACCGGTTGTAACCAACGACGAATTTGGAATCATCGCAGCAAAAACAAACGAAATGATAAAAGGATTAAAAGAGAGAGATTTTTGCCAATATGCCTTTGATAAATATATGGCTCCAGAGGTCAGCAGAAAGATACTTAGTGAAGAATTGCCCAGGGAAGGGGAGAAAAGAGTTGTGACCATACTTTTCTGTGATCTAAGGGGCTATACATCCCTGGCCGAGGGAAAAGATCCCAAGGAAATAGTGGCAGTTCTCAACGAGTATTTCTCTGAGATGGAAAAAGCTATCCGGGCCAACAAAGGTATAGTTCTTCAATACATAGGCGATGAAATAGAAGCTGTCTTTGGGGCCCCGTTTGATCTCCCTGATCATCCCGACAGAGCGGTTGCGGCCGCACTTGAAATGCGCGGAAGGCTTCAGAGGTTAAACGATAAAAAAACATCACTGGGCCTTCCCGGCATAAGACATGGAATAGGCATTCACACGGGGGAAGTTCTTGCAGGAAGCGTGGGAAGCAGGGATCGGCTGGTTTATGCTATGGTGGGAGACACTGTCAATACCGCCTCAAGAATACAGACCCTCAACAAGGAGTATGGAACAGATATCCTCATCAGCGGAAAGACAAGGGAACTTCTTACAAAAGATTATGGTTCCATCTCAGCTATGGGAGGGGCATTACTGAGAGGAAGAAAAGAAGAGGTTCAAATCTTCAAGGTCGAATGAATGGGACAGCGACCTTATAAAGTTTTGCAGCGCCTTCAATCGTGTAAGTTTTAACCGACGCTGGAACCAGGAAAGATTGACCTTTCCGAAATCTCAATGGATCTGAACCTTTTTCCCCGGTTATAACCCCTTCACCCCCTACACAAAGATGTATCTCCACGCTCCTTTCAAAACCGCCGGTGTAAGGCCGTTTCCCATCAACATGGATAACGGAAAGAATAAACTCCTTTGCGGGGGCTCTATATTGCATCTCGCAAGGCCCTATACGACGCGGAGTCAGGACAGCCGGGATCTTTTCCTCCCATCTTATGGCGTCAACAAACTCATCAATATCAACATGCTTGGAAGTAAGTCCCCCCCTTAGTACATTATCAGAGTTAGCCATCACCTCTATTGCCGAACCCCCAAGATAGACATGGGGCTCACCCGGGGGCACATAAATGGCATCACCAGGCCTCAATGTTATCAGATTTAGAAGAGCAGGAACAAGGCAACCAGGGTCATCAGGATAATCGCAACTAAGCCGGGCGATCCATTCAAATACCGGTTCCATATCAGCCAGTTCACGCGCTGTCTCTGCAGTACGACGCACCATATCCCCCACCAAAGTCCGATCCATGGTGAGGATTCGGCGGAAGAATCTCCCTGGAGCCGCAATGTCATCAGTTTCAATGGAAACACTTAGATTTTTTAAAAGTTCCAAGGTATTAACAGTCGGTCGAAGACCAACCAGAGCATGGAATTCGGAAAGGGCACACAGTATCTCCGGTTTATGGAATGCATCCTTATAGCTCCTTTGTGGGGAATCTATAGGTATTCCAAGACAGTTTTCCCTCAAAAAACCTTCTCTTGCTCTAACTCTATCAGGATGAACCTGTATGGAAAGGGGGTTTGCAGCAGCTATAACCTTGAACATAAAAGGAAGCGTCGACTTAAAAACTGAAGACACATCACGTCCCAAGATCCCGACAGGATCTCTTTTTATTAAATCAGCCAGGGGGATCTCTCCGTCAAGATTAACAAATTTCGAAGGCCCCCCCGGGTGGGTTCCCATCCACATTTCGGCCGCAGGGTGGCAACCTGAAGATGTTTCACCCAGTAGTTCCTGTATAAAGTACCTGGAACCCCAGGAATAATCCTTGACTATATTTTTTAGGATGCCTATACCGGGCAAGCAATTACCTGTCTACTTAGCAAAGACTTCCATTATTCTAACAAGCCTATTCAATGTTCCCTGATAGAAGTGATCAGCCCCGTCAATTATCTCCAGACGGGCCTCAGAATTCCAGGAAGGCAGTGTCTTTTCAATAAGTTGAGGCGGAGCATAAAGGTCTCTTGAGCCTGTTACAACAAGCGAGAGAAAGGGAGTCATCTTTAGAAAGGAAAAATCCATTACTGCCAGAGGCGGAGAGATAAAGACCAACCTATCTATCCCGGGATCCTTTGCCGCACATAAAGCGTTCACCCATGCACCGAATGAATAACCCACCAGATCAATCTGTTCCTTGCCTGATCTTCTCATGTAAGCGATTGCTGATAGAACGTTTTCCTGTTCATCAACGCCCTGGTCAAAGGACCCTTCACTTTTACCCACCCCCTGGAAGTTAAACCTGAGGCTGCTGACCCCTTTTCTCGTGTAGGCCTCAATCACCGAGCCCACAACCCCATTGTACATATCGCCGCCATAGAGGGGGTGAGGGTGAGTCACCACTACCCCCCTTGAACCAGGAAGCCCTGAGAAAAGGGCTTCTATCTTATGGCCGCCTGAGGTTATTGTTATTGGTTTTTCCGCCATTTTTCAGAAAAATCTTCCGGACAAAGTCTCTAAACTTCAATAAGCTGTTTTCTAACTCCGCCTTCGGCGGTATTTTACTGGGAGCATCTCCGGTTTTTTACCTGACCGGCCAACTCACAAAACTCCTCCTCAGTAATTACCCTCTTTAGTTCATAGGATTTACTTTTCACCTCCTGAACCAATTCCAGTGCCTCGCTGTCGTTTATTGATATTCCCAGTCTGCTGGCCCAAACCCATATATTGTCAATGCCGCTCTTCTTCCCCATTACTATCTTGGGATCATCACGTCCAACAAACTGGGGCCGGACAGGATACAGGGTAGTCGGATGGTCTTCGTAGGCATTCTTGTACCATCCTGTCACAATACCTGATTCAATCGTATAAGCACCGTCGCCTATGAAGGGCCGGCAGGATGGAATCTGAACCCCTGCGAGATTCCTGACCAACTGAGAAACCTCATTAAGCTTGCCGTAGTCAATTCCGACATCGATGCCGTACATGGTCAAAAGGGCCATGACGGTCTCCTCCATGGGTGTATTTCCTGACCTTTCTCCGATTCCGAGCACAGTTGAATGGATAACTTCCCCGCCTGCCATTACAGCGTTTATGGTATTGGCAACCCCTAGGCCGAAATCGGAATGAAAGTGGATCTCCAAAGGTTTGCTGATTCGCTCTCGAACCCGGTTTGTAAAATAAGTAGCTGCTTGCGGACAAAGAACACCAAAAGTGTCAACCAGCGTGAAGGCATCCATATGGCCTTCCGTGGCAACCTGTTGGACGAGGTTAAGGAGCCAGTCAAGATCAGATCTTGTGGCGTCAATGGTGAAGAAAACCGTATACAAACCGAGCTCCTTAGCATAAGCCGTTGCCTTGATGGACAGATCAATTGCCTTCTCAAGCGGCCATTTATACCCCTTTTCAATAAGATGGGCGCTTGAAGGTATCTCAATCACGATCCCGTTAACACCGCAGTCGGCTGCGAGGGCAACATCGCTCACAACACAACGGCAAAAGCAGAAGATTTCAGATGGAAGTTTTCTCTTCACGATTTCTCGAATAGCAGCCTCATCGTTTCGGGACACCGCCGGCATTCCAGCCTCTATCCTGTGAACTCCCAATTCTGCAAGCTTCTCTGCAATCCGGATCTTTTCATCCTTTGTGAATATTATCCCGGCCTGTTGCTCGCCGTCACGCAGGGTTACATCGTGTATCTTAACCCGTTTCGGCGGGCTGAAATCCTTTCTCACCTCATCAACGTAGTTCCATGGACTTACAAACCAATTCTCAGTTTTCCAGGGAGTGGATCTTTCTTCCTTCAATTTTTTTATCCTCCGAAGATATTATTTGAACCCAATACGGGCTAAGCTGTATTGAAAACGTAAAACCTACCTTCATTCAAGGTCCCGGGTAAAAGAGAAGGCAGTCTCTCCCATTTCTCCCCCGATTTGACCTTCCACCGGCTCCATGAGCATAAAACCCTTGTACTGTGCAAGCGAATAGGTAACGTCAAGCACACTGAATCTGGGCTCATACATAAAGACCCCACCTTTTTCCTTGGCTTCAGATAGACGCTCCAGAATGGCTGAAATGATGCTTCCGACCAACTGGAAATCATTCATTATCAAATAGGCCGGTATCATCAGCTCCAGCTCCGCGAAATGCTCCTGAATGCCACAGGTTACAAATGCATTTTCGCTCCGCAAATAAACCAGGTAAATTATTTGCGATGGATTCCTGCTGTTTTCGATGCTGGCTATTGCATCCAGCGGCTCTCCTGTCCCCATCTGTCCCACTTCTTCCTATTCCTCCTTGAATACATAACAAGAGACACTGCACATCCCCCCGGTACTCATCATCGTCCATACGCATCTTATGATTGTCCGTATCAGCCATGACATATCACACAGGATACCCCTTGGGTCAACATATAAAACATCCTTGCATTAGCAGTGAATCAGGGATAAGATCCTCGTAAAAATTGGGCAGAATATAGACATTTTAGGCTAATATGACTCAGAAAAAAATATTTAGCGAAGTTGATAAAAAATTTTCACAACCAAAAGATATTACTGCATTAAAAAAGAATTTCTGCGCGTGGTGCCGTCTGCTTTATGAAAGACATCTGGTATCAGGATCCGGAGGCAACTTGGCGGCCAGAGCAGGAAACTCCGTGATGCTTACGCCGACAGGTTGTTCCCTTAGGGATTTAAAACCATCCCTTGTCGTTACTGTAGATTTATCAGGCAACTCAAGACAAGGAGGCATCCCCACCCGTGAGGCACCCATGCATCTTAAGATACTTCAGGAAAGAAGAGATATAAACGTTGTCTGCCACGTGCATGGGGCATATATAATAGCAGCAGGGACAATGCTTACTCCAGGGCCCGAATCCATTCCGCCTGTAACACCAGGATTTGCATACACGGCTTATCCGCTCCCGTTAATCCCCTATCTTCCTCCTGGATCCGAAGCATTGTCCCGTGCAGTTGCCGATGTCCTTTCCTCTTCCAAATGCAAAGCTGTCCTACTAAAGAGCCATGGGCTGGTTACCGTCGGCAGCGACTACCCGGAAGCAATCAACCTTGCAGAGGAGATAGAAGAAGCTGCCCATATTTATGTGCTCACCTCCGGAAAAGCTCCATCACTGACGGTATAACATCAAAGTCGTAGCTTTAATGTTTATCAGGTGCTTCCAGCACCTCTTGACTTTGAACCTCATCCGCCGCAGCCCCCGGATTTCACGTCTTTATTTATCTCCGCAAGTCTTTCGATAAACCTCGACCACCAGCTTTTCCTGTTCTTATTGATGTTCTTCTTCATAGGAATCCTTTCAAGTTTCATAACAGAAGCCGACTTAACCGCAGCACCTGATTTCCCATCCATTTTGTATTTTTCAACATGTACTTTTCAATCATTTGATTTTGTACTTTAACTGTGTTATAGAACATCCAAAATCCATTTTCAACCTTCACCCAAGGAGGAAAGGGGCAATGAATTCAGCGCATCTGCTTAAAGACAAGGTTATTTTGGTAGTTGACGACGAACCCGATGTCCTAGAAACAGTAGGCGAAGAGCTTGACATGTGCATAGTACACAAGGCTGGAGATTACGATACCGCCCTCCAGTACCTCTTAAGTTATACCTATGATATAGTAATTCTTGATATAATGGGTGTGAACGGATTTGAGCTGCTCAGAAACTCAGTTTCCAGGGGCTTTCCAACCGTAATGCTTACTGCCCATGCCCTTTCACCGGAGTCTCTCAAAAAATCCATTAAACTTGGGGCCGTCTCATTCTTGCCAAAGGAAAAGATATCGGAATTGAGGACGTTTCTTGAGGACGTTGTATTGGGAGGAGCAAAGCCGGTATGGGAAAAACTTTTTGACAGACTCGGCGGCTATTTCAACAAACGCTTCGGTCCTGACTGGAAGGAAAAAGATAAGTTTTTCAAGGAATTTGAAGAAGAGCTCAAAAAGACCTCTCAGCATAGAAAAACCGATTAGTCATAGAGACTCAAATGACTGGACATATCGCCGGTCTTGAAGAATATCTTGCGGCCAATTATGGAAAGTCTGTTTTTGACACGGAGGCTGGCTCTGGAAGAAACTGGATGCTCCATACACATGGAAACTTAGTCGATCAAGGTGTAATATCAGAGAACCTCAAGTTCGACATCTGCTTTATTCCGCAGGGAAGACCCCCAAAGGTGATCCCTAAGGTGGTGATCAAATTACTCTATCCCTCTTCCTTTTCCGATGCCGTTTCAAAGCTCCTCAAGACAGAGGAAAGGGTAAAGGCGATGAGGCTTGAACCAATAATCAAGCCAACTCATCGAAACCATGTTAAGAACAAAACCCTTTTCCCTCTTATGAAAGACAGGAGTGTACTGTTTTTTACTCTATTGGAGGGGGAGGTTTTAAAAGGGATTATTCAGCACTTTAGCCGCTATGAAATAACCCTGTCCATGAAGGGAGAAGTCCCAGTAACCATACTCAGGCACAGCATCTATGACCTTAGGGACAAAAGAGGAAGATGCCTCCTGAAGTCATTCCAGGACATTCACAGAGATTGGGAAAAGTCTCCTCTTTTTTCCCGTCATGATGTCTGAGTACTCCTCATTGTTATTTTTCTTGCGACCTTTCCGGAAGAGGCAACAAAAACTTACACCCATTTTTCCTGCAAACTACTTGAGGATCATAACCTTTTTTCCTTTTTATTGCCATGACTTTTGTATTACAAAGTGGGCACAGACCGTCGTACGGTTCGTCCCACATAACAAAATGACATTGCGGATAGTTGCTGCAGCCGTAAAATCTTGTTCCTTTCTTGGAGGATCGTTCCATTATCTCTCCGCCACAGCCTTCCACAGGGCATGAGACTCCTGTTCCTGGAGGCTCCGTATATGTACAGGAAGGATATCGCTCACAGGAAAGAAATCTCTGACCGCTTCGACTTGTTTTAAGCAGCATTATCCCTCCGCATTCCCTGCACCTCTTGTCAGTAGGCTCTCCTTTAGGCTCGGAAAACGGCTTTTTTTCAGCCAGGGCCGGCGCTCCTCTTTCGTTACGGATATAGTTGGATGTAAAAGAACATTCCGGATATCCTTTACAGGAGAGAAAAAGCCCGTTTTTTCCTGATCTGATTGCAAGGTTGAGACCGCAGCGAGGGCACTTAAGGTCTGTCCCCACCTCTCCTTTCATTGACTCTTTCGCCTTTTCCAGGCTGTTTTTAAAAGCTGCATAGAATTGCTCAAGGACCTTTATCCATGTCAATTCCCCCTTCTCTATCCCATCAAGCCTTTTTTCCATCCTGGCTGTAAATGCCGTATCCATTATATCAGGAAAATTTGCCACCAGCAGGTCGCTCACAAGAAATCCCAGTTCCGTGGGCTGAAAGCGTCCCTTCTGAACCGATACATATTCCCGCTGGTTGATGTTTGAAAGTATGGCAGCATAAGTGGAGGGGCGGCCTATGCCGTTCTGCTCCAACGCCTTTATGAGCGTTGCCTCGGTATATCTAGGTAGAGGCTGCGTAAAATGCTGCCCGGGATCCAGCTTTAACAGCTTTACACTCTGGTCTTTCCGAAGGGAAGGAAGAGGCGAGTCATGTCCTTTTTCCGGGTCAGAATCAGATGGGCTTTCTTCGTAAAGGCACGTAAATCCCTGAAAAACCAAAACCGACCCCGAAGCCTTGAAAACTGCCCTTCCGGCCGAAATCTCCACCTGTGTTTCATCGTACAGGGCAGGTGTCATCTGGGATGCCAGGAATCGTTTCCAGATGAGGCTGTAAAGGGCAAGCTGATCCTTGGTCAGGTAAGGGGACATCTGCGTGGGGACCAGCTCCACCGAAGTGGGTCTTATCGCCTCATGGGCCTCCTGGGCGCCCTTCCTGCTCCTATAAGTATTGGGGATCTCAGGAACGAAATCCTTTCCATGTGTATGGAAAATGAATTCCCTTGCCTCGCTTAAAGACTCCTGGGAAAGCCTGAAGGAATCAGTCCTCA
>QZIK01000113.1 GCA_003599015.1 Desulfobacteraceae bacterium
CTGTACTTAGCAGAAAAGGCTGTCAAGGAAGAGATAGGCCGTTCAGGGGCGCTGCCTGTCCCTATGCATATAAGAAACGCGCCGACCGCCCTTATGCGTGAGGCAGGGTATGGAAAGGGTTACCTTTATCCCCATAATTATCCGGGAGCCTGGATTTCCCAGGAATATCTGCCGAAGGATATTTCAAACAAGATCTTCTACAGACCTGCGCCAAGGGGCCTTGAAAGAGAGATCGCAAGAAGACTTGAACAGCTCAAAGCGGTCAAAGGTAAGCCGGCCTTTTAAAGGGGAGGCCTCCAGCGGTTGGTCGCCCCGTCATAGGACCAGCAGTCCTGGAGCGCCCTCTTTGATGTGAACTGGGGGTTTTCACTCCAGTAAAGCATTTGTTTATGGGCTTCGTTTATAAGTTTGAATTTTTCTTCGTCCCCGCCTATGTCAGGATGGTGGAGTTTGGCCATACGCCTGAAGGCGGAGTTAATCCTGATGCCGCAGGAAGGACGCTCCAGATCTTTGGCATCAACGCCTAGAATCCTGAGATATTCCCTTTGTTCCCTAGAAAGCCTCGGTCTTTGTTTAGAGACAGGGCGCAGGGTGTCAGGGCGTATGCCCTCAGCAAGGTTTTCTTCAAGGATCTTTAATGATGCACGACTTCTGGATGTGTGATTTTCAACAAGTCCATGCCATGCCCTCCCCCAGTCAAGCACAAGGTTTTTAAGATCCTCGGCCGGGGTATTGCCGTTGACCCTTTCCGAGCTGAACCGCGATACAAGCTTTGACCATGCAGGGAGTACATCAAGAATGACATGGCAGCTTGTAAAGGAAAATGCGGCATAGCGGGCATTGAAAGTCCTCAGAAGGCCATTGGAAAGTGAAAGCACCCACGACATACCGTCCCTGCATTCGGGGCCGCAGTATTTCCTCTGTGGACGGACAAGGTCTTTGCCGCAGGACAGGCACTTTCTCGTCCTGTTTCCGCTGCCCTCTTTTATTAGCGCCCGGGCCGCTGAGCTGGTGTGCATCTGTTCTCCGTATTGCATCTCTAATAACTAAAAAAACGCTTTTTGAGTGCCTTGATTTATACATTTAAGACAGACCGGGATCAAGCCTCAATCCTTTACCTCCTCAGGGGTGAAGGCGACCACCTCATCTATTTCTGAGTAGTCGCCCAGAACCATTACAAGACGGTCCACACCAAGGGCTATGCCTGCGGCCTCGGGCATAAACTTCAGTGAGGCCAGGAACCTTTCCGGCATCGGGGAAGACGACTTTTCTGAACCTTTTCGATTAGCTATATCATTGCGAAACCTTTTTCTCTGTTCATGCTGGTCTGTTAGCTCTGAGAAGCCGTTAGCCAATTCAAGACCTCCAATGTAGAACTCAAATCTTTCTGCCAGCATTGGGTTGTCGGGACATGGCCTTGCCAGGGATCCCATGGAAATCGGATAATTATAGATAAAAGAGGGCGTTCTTGTTCCAAGCTGAGGCTCTATATGCTCCACCATAACAAGATCAAAGGTTTCGGCCAGAAGTGCCTGTTCAAGGGTTATCGGCGCCCATCTTTCAAATGCCTCCGCCACCGAAAGAGTTTCCCATTGTCCATCCAGCTTTATTGTGTGGCCGGCAAAATGGATCGAGTCTGCTTTTCCGCATTCCATGAAGACTGATTGCACCAGCATCCTGCATTCACGCATCAGTTCTCTGTAGTCTATTCCGGCATGATACCATTCCAGCATTGTGAATTCGGGGAGATGGAGCCTTCCCCTCTCTCCCGCCCTGAAGCATCTGGTGATTTGGTAGATTCTTTGATAGCCGGCCGCAAGAAGGCGCTTCATGCAAAGTTCGGGAGATGTATGCAGGAAGCCTCCTGATGCGGGGATGGGTTCAATGTGTCGCTCAGGAGCCGGAGCTGAAATGAGGATAGGAGTTTCGACCTCAAGAAAATCCAGCTCATCCAGGAACTTCCTTATGGCCCTGATGATCCCTGCCCTCAGATTAAGCGCTGCATGCCTTGAGGCAGGGGGCTGAAATCCCCTTTTGGGGTTGTTAGGCTTTGACCCGGGTGACATACTCCCCGGTCCTGGTGTCTATCGTTATCTTATCGTTTTCCTGTACAAAGGGTGGAACCCGCAGAAGATAGCCGGTTTCAACCTTTACCGGCTTGCTGTCACCGGCCACCGAGTCACCCTTTGCCCAGGGTTCCGCATGGGTGACGGTAAGGTTGACGAAGTTAGGCAGGGTTATACCTATGGCCCTTTCGCCAAAGAAAAGGATCTCAACATCGAGATTGTCTGTAAGGAAGTTTTTGGCATCCCCAACCTGATCGCTGGACAGGAAAACCTGGTTATAGTTTTCGGTGTCCATGAAGCAAAACTCATTGTTCTGCTGATACAGGTACTGCATGGCCCTCTGCTCCAGGGAGGCCTGTTCAAACGTGTCCACCGAACGGTAGGTTCTGTCAAGGGTTATGCCGTTTATCATATTCTTGAGTTTGCAGCGATACAGGGCCTGTCCCTTGCCGGGTTTTGAAAATTGAAAATCAACTATAATATAAGGTTCTTTATCTATAAGAATCTTTAACCCTTTCCGTAGATCGCTGGCATTGTACATGGTAAATCCTCTTTCAAAACAGAGATAAGAGCTCAGGCTCCTTAGGAAAGCCTCAGTTTTTTCCTGGAAGAGATCTATAGCCGTAAAGCCCATGTGGGTCAAGGGGAAACTTGATGATATCCCCCGGTCCGGATTCATGCGGGAGAGATTTTAGAGGCTATAGTCTTGGTTCAACGGTTCTTGGCCATGAGGAGATAAATGCCGATCAGAAAAAAGATGCCGTTTGCTATCCATGCAGACAGCATGGGAGGAAGAAGGCCTGCTATTCCAACGGACCTTGCTATGCCCAGAACCAGAAGATAAAGGAAGCAGACTGCGGCTCCAATGGAAACCGCAAGAGGAGTTGAAAATCTCCTCTTCCAGAGGGCTATTGTTGGGGCCAGAAGCGCCAGAATTACAAGGACAAAAGGGAAAGCAAGTTTTATATTGAGGTCAACCAGATACCGGTTTGCGTCATAGCCTTCTTCCATCATTGCCCTGGCAAAGGCCTTGAGTTCCCAGAGGTTCATCTCCTCAGGCTTGCGTTTTTCCAGGATAAATGTCTCAGGGGGTTCAGGAAGAAAAAGGTTCAGCCGTTCAAACCGGGTAAGTCCGTATTCACCCGAATGACCGGCTTCCAGACTGATTCCATCGGTCATTTCCCAATGGTCTCCCTTCCATAAGGCCTTCCTGGCGTCTATCTTTTTGATCAGCGTAAAGGAGGAGTCCAGGAAGTAAAGACATGGGTCCAGCATGAGCTTTTTGTTGTTGTCGAAATAGGGGATATAGTATATGCATTCCGCTCCTTTAAACCAGATGTGATTCCTGGTCTGGACCTGCTGCGGCCCCTGCTTCATCACTTCCACTCTCCATATCCTGTTACTCAATGAACTGGCAAACGGGACCACAAACTCTGAAAGGATGAAAAGAATGGCTGCAAGTCCCAGAGATGTTGCCAAAACAGGCCTGCAAAGTCCTGCAACGCTGACCCCGCATGCCTTTAGCGCAACTATCTCATTGTCCCTTTCCATGAGGCTGAAGGTTATTATCAGCGCTATCAGCGCTGCCGGAGGAAGCATCTGTACTGCAATGAGAGGTATTTGAAAAATGAAAAAAACGGCCATCTTTCCTGCAGCCACTTTTGATTCGGCAAAATTGTCAACCCGCTCAAAGAAGTGGATTATGAAATAGAGCGAAACAAAAATCAGATGGCAGATCCCAAGAAACTTCAGGTACTGCCTGTTAAGGTATATTGCAAGAGTGCCCATGGTCAGGTGCCTTTTTCTGCGGGAAAGAATAACTCATGGGAAATACTATGGAGCCGATATAAGGCTGTCAACAATAAAGGGTAAGAGCCTTTGAAATCCCGGGCTTTCCTGTGTTTGATTTTGAGATGCGTTTCTGATAAAAACCTCCCAGTTAATGGACCATAGATCTTTATCAGAGTGCAGGAAAACAGAATGGTAACGGAAGAGGAGGTAAAATGTTTTGAGGACTTCAGAGGCCATTATGGCATTTTCCCAAAGTGAAAAATTAAAGGCCGGGATCATATGGATATCCGGAGCTGTTGAGGTTATGGCAGGTATTGGCGCCGCAGAAAAAAAGGGGGCGGAGAGGGTTATCCGCCTCATGCTTGGTATGGTGAGCCAGGAAGTGAGGCTGGCGGCCACGGTTGCTCCTTCGGGGCAATGGCAGGAGGTTGATAGATTTTTGGATCAGGCGATGGTAATGTTTGATTCAGGGGTTGGAGCGGATTCCGTTTACCACCTCACTCAGGCCCTCAGCCGGGTGACCGGTATCGGACATGCATCCATGAATTTTCTCAAGGAAAAAGGACTTATTTAGCCCGGGTGGATTTTTAGGGAGGGGTGTATTGGAGCGAGGGGTTTTGGAGGACCTTTTGAGGTCCCTCAAGCGAGGTGAGTTGACGGTCGAGGAGTGTCTGGAAAGGCTAAGGGTTTTTCCAATGGAGGATATGGGGTTTGCCTGCATTGACCATCACAGACATCTGAGAAGGGGTCTTTCCGAGGTCATCTTTGGGCAAAACAAGGAGACATCACAGATCATCTCCATCATGACCAGCATGGCTGCAAAGGGAGAAAACATACTGGTGACAAGGATTTCCAGTGAAAAGGCCCAATCTGTAACGGATGTCTTTCCCTCTGCACAGTATTATCCCGGTGCAAAGACCCTTACCTTGACAGTAAGTCCGATTGTAAATAAAGGCAGGGGAACTATACTGGTCATCTGTGCCGGGACCTCGGATGTGCCAGTGGCAGAAGAGGCGGCCATAACGGCTCGATTTATGGGAAATGATGTTGAGAGCATATATGACATAGGGGTAGCGGGACTTCACCGTCTCTTTGCTCACAGGGACAGGATTCTTAAGGCCTCCGTAATAGTGGTGGCTGCCGGCATGGAGGGCGCCCTTCCAAGCGTGGTGGGTGGACTCGTGGATAAACCTGTTATAGCAGTCCCAACGAGTGTGGGATATGGGGCAAGTTTCGGAGGAATAGCTGCCCTTCTTGGTATGCTGAATTCATGCGCCTCTGGGGTTACGGTTGTAAACATTGACAACGGATTCGGGGCTGGATATGCAGCAAGCCTTATCAACAGGGCCTAGAAGGGTGACAGATTGTTTTCTGAATTTTTCGGCGCAAAAGGAATCCTGCCATGAGGGCTGTTGTACAGAGGGTTAAGGAATCCAGGGTCAGGGTGGATGGAGAGATCGTGGGTTCAATAGGGGCAGGGCTGCTGATCTTTCTGGGGGTTGGAAACAGAGATACGGAGAAAGACTGTGAGTACCTCAGCCGCAAGATAATCCATTTAAGAGTTTTTTCCGACGAAAACGGTCTCATGAACAGATCTGTCATTGACGTGGCCGGCGAGGTACTGGTGGTTTCGCAATTCACCCTCTGGGGTGACTGTCGGAAGGGCAGAAGGCCGTCATTTGCGGATGCCGCTTCACCTGAAAAGGCCCTTGCCCTTTATCAGAGGTTTCTTGAGCATCTCTCATCCGGGGGGATTAAGCCGGCAACCGGACGTTTTCAGGAAATGATGGAGGTTTACATCGTCAACGACGGGCCTGTAACCATTATGCTCGACAGCGGCAGGGCGTTTTGATTGTTCAATTAACCTTAAGCTCTTTTTCTAGCTCTATTATTCTTTTAAAAATTTTTTCTTTTTCTTCCATATTTTTACTAGCTTTCTCAAGCCTAGCACGAAGAGCAACGAGTTCCATAAATTTTCTATGTTCAGCGCAATTAACAGCCATGTAAAAATCCTGCATCCCTGGTTTTAAACAATCAAAAAAACTCTACCGTCCCGTCTGTCCGTCATGAGCCGCTGCTGCATACAAATCTAATTCCTGCACTTTCACTTGCCGATGCAGAACCTGCTGAAGATCTCATCCAGAACCTCTTCTCCCAGGACTTCTCCTGTTATTCGAAAAAGGCAGTCTATGCCTGTTTTAACCTCAAAGGCTGCAATCTCAGCCGGAGCCTTATCGCGAATAAGTTCACCGGCCCGCTCAAACGCTTCTGCTGCCTTTGTCATGGTCTTAATGTGGCGAAGATTTGGTGCAAGGCGTGCATAGATGGAGTCATTCTCGCTTGCATGGAGATTCCGGGCAATAGCGGCCTTGAGATTATCTATCCCCTCTCCCGTCAGGGCGGATATCTTTATTGGTAAACATCCGGGCAGAGCCGCAGCCAGTTCCTCTTCATCAAGTCCTGGGGCGAGGTCGGTCTTGTTGAGTACCAAAAGGAGCCTTTTACCCCTGCATAAGTTAATTATTTCTGAATCTTCTGCTTTAATGGGTCTTGAACGATCAACCACCAAAAGGATCAGGTCTGCCTCATCAATCGTCTTGCATGTGATCTCTATTCCTATTTTTTCCACCTGATCGGATGCTTTTCTTATACCGGCTGTATCCATTAATCGCAGGGGAATTCCCTCCACAATAAGCTCGCTTTCTATTACATCCCTTGTGGTTCCGGGAACAGGGGTTACTATGGCCCTTTCCTGTCTCAGAAGCTTGTTAAAAAGGCTTGATTTTCCAGCATTGGAACTTCCGACTATTGCAGTCCTGACGCCGTCTATGGACAACCTGTTTTCTATGCCGGACTCAATCAGGGAAAAGATAGGCGATGTTACCTTGCGGGAAAGTTCATCTGCAAGGCCGCCAATGTCGTATGGCGTCTCATTTTCCTCAGGAAAGTCTATAGCGGCCTCAAGGGTTGCAAGCAAGACAACGGCGGCTCTTTTTACAGCCTCAATTTCTTTTCTCAGTGCCCCCTGTACCTGGGACGCGGCCATTGACAGTCCCTTTTCAGAGCGGGCTCCTATCAGATCAATCACCGCCTCGGCCTGTGTAAGGTCAATTCTGCCGTTCATAAAGGCCCTGAATGTGAACTCGCCGGGTTTTGCCAGCCTTGCGCCCTGCTCCAACAGAACCTGCAGGATGGTTGACAGAAGGAGATATCCGCTGTGGGAATTGATCTCCACAACGTCTTCACCCGTATAGGATCTGGGGGCTTCCATTATGGACAACAGTACCTGGTCAAGTATTTGATCGGAGGAAGGGTTTTTGACCTGTCCAAGATACAGGTGATGGCTGACCATGTCGCGGCATGGCCTTGACGGGAGAAAAATCTTTTTGACTATCTCCCTTGATTTAGGGCCGCTCATCCTGACAATGCCGATGCCCCCCAAGCCCATGGGTGTGGCAATAGCGGCTATGGTATCCTCATGCTCCTGCATAAGGCAGACACAACGGCTTCATATAAATCCATAAACAACCTTTTAGTGACGGTTGCATGGCTCTGAATCTTTTAAACCGCCTCCTGGGATCTTGCTGAACGGCTCTGTCCCATTCCTGATCTCCTGGGAATTATGACAACCTTTTTCATCATGCCTTCGCCGCGGCTTTTGGTCTCAATCTCTGTGTCGTCTCTCAGGGCAAGATGCACAAGCCTTCTATCATATGGGCTCAGCGGGTTGGTTGATACCGGCTTTTTGGATTTTTTTGCCTTGTCACTCAGTTTCAAAGCCATGTCCACTATTGAATTGCGGTGCCGCAGACGATAATTTTCTGAGTCCACGATAACCTGGAACCTTTCGTCAAACACCTTGTTGACGATTCGGTTGACTACGAACTGTAAGGCATCCAGGGTTTTCCCCCGCCTTCCGATAAGGAGGCCGGAGCTGTCTCCCGAGATGGTAAGCGTGATGGTTCCGTCAGCCTGTTCGGATGTTACAGCAACCCCTTCCATGGGGATAAGAGAAAGGATCTTCTCAAGAGATGACTTGGCAAGGTTCATTCCCTGTGCGCCATTGACGGTATTTATGCCGGAAAGTGGGAGGACGTCTTCCTCCTTCTCCGTCAATAACGGCTTTGTTTCCTTCACTGTAACCTTTATCTTTGCCTTTCTTCCTCCCACCAGACCGAATATTCCGGCCGAACCGGGCTCAATTACCTCTATTTCCATTTGATCCGATGAAAGTCCCAGCTCCCTGCGGGCGTTTGCGATGGCCTCTTCAGTGTTTTTGCCTTGAAATTCATAAGAATCCATAGAGCGTTCCTCCTTGAGCTATGCGGGCCTTTTCTGAATGCGGTACTGCTGGCCTATTGAAAGAATGTTGTTTACCAGCCAGTAAAGAACAAGGCCTGAAGGGAAATTAATAAACATGAAGTTGAAAATAATGGGCAAGAACATCATTATCTTGGCCTGAGACGGATCTCCAGGAGTGGGTGTCATCTTCTGCTGAATGAACATCGAGGCACCCATCAGGAGTGTGAGTACCGGGATCCCTGAAGGGGGAGTCATAAGGGGGATGTCAAAAGGAAACGAGAAAAGGCGGTCAGGAGCAGAAAGATCGTTGATCCAGAGCATGAAGGGAGCGTGACGAAGCTCAATGGCGCTTCCTAATATCCGGAAAAGCGCAAAGAAGACAGGTATTTGTATGATCATCGGCAGGCACCCGCTCATGGGGTTAACCTTGTATGTCTTGTAAAGATTCATGAGTTCCTTATTGAGTTCCTCTTTATTACCCTTGTGTCTTTCCCTTATCTTGGCCATGATGGGCTGGAGCTTCTGCATCTCCTTCATGGACTTGTAGCTCTTGTGGGTGAGAGGCCAAAAAAGAATCTTCACCAAAATGGTCAGCAATATTATTGCGACACCGTAATTGGGCATGTATCCGTAAAAAAACCGCATAACGTAGAGAAGGGGTTTGGCGATTATATCCGTCCAGCCGAAATCAATGGACTGCTCTAGTCCGTGTCCTGCCTGGGAGAGAATCCCAAGATCCCTTGGGCCGAGATAAAGCATGAACCTTGCGTCAGCCTTCCCACCCGGGGGAATAACCGTCTCTTGGGCTGTCATCCTTCCCTCAAGAAGACCTGAGCTTTGTTTGGTTCCCTTAAACGAGGCCTTGATCGGGTTTTCAGGTATTGCAGCAGATATAAAATAACTATCCTCATAAGCCATCCATCGAAGCTCGCCGTTTAATACCTTGTCCTCTTTTTCTATTTCAAGCTCTTCCAGTTTTCCGTCCTTCAAGAGTACAAGCCCAACATATGAGTAATAGCTTGCCTTGGATTGGGGAGTAAGAGCTCTCACATCGGCTGCAAATGCCCCTGCTGCCGGCTTCTCTGAGCGGTTTTCAACCTCTATGGTAAGATCAATGACGTAACTATTCGAATGAAACCTGAAGGTCTTTGTGAGGATAAGTCCTTCTGGGGTTTGGGCCTTAAATCTCAGCTCAGCATGGCCTGATGCTGTGTCAATACGAACCGGGCCGTCCTGGCTTTGAAACAGAAGTTTTCCGTAAGATCTATAGCTGTCAGTAAATCCGATCTGCATATGCAAATCGTTTGACCCCGGCAAATTGGCGAGCTCTATGTAAGGTGAGTTGGGATCAATAGTTTCCCGGTAACCCTTGAGCTTGAAGCTCTTGATGCCCGGGCCTGCGGAGCTGAAAATAGCTTTGTAGAGAGGTGTTTCGACCTCCACCATCTTTTCCGATACCTGTGGCGGAACTGACCTTGCCTGCTCGGCTCCAGAGGATGCGGCAACCTCCACCGGTCTCTCAGTCGGCGGCTCTTTTGCCTTTTGTTGTTCAGTTGCCTGATTTTCAGTTGCCGGGGGCTTTGCCTGCTCGGGACCGAACAGCAGAGACCATCCCACAAGTACTGCGAATGACAAAACAAATGCTATGATTGTTCTTTTATCCATCAGCTATTCCCGATCTTAAAGTCATATATGCGCCGGCAAGTAAGGTAAAGGCAAGGTGGCAGCCCGGCTTTGCTCTTGCTCTAGTACCTGCATGTTCACGAACATTCAGGCTACAGGATCATAACCCCCGGGATGAAAGGGATGGCACTTGCATAGCCTGAGAAAAGCCAGAAGGCCTCCCTTCCATACCCCATGAAGGCGGATGGCCTCCATGGCATAGGATGAACACGAGGGATAGAAACGACACGAAGGGGGCAGAAGGGGCGAAATAACTGCCTTGTAAAGACCTATAACAGCAATGGCCAAATAGCGCATGTTCTTAACCGCTCTTCTTACCGAAAAGTTTGTTCATCTCTTGTTCAAGAAGCCTGAGATTTAGACTCCCGGCGTCTTTCTTTGCGATGACAAGAGTATCGTAGTCATGCGGAAAAATAGACCTGTTCAACCTGAAGTATTCCCTTAAAAGCCTCTTGATTCTATTCCTCTTGACCGCTTTGCCGGTTTTCCTGCTTACGGCTACACCCAATCTGCTGTAACCCAGCGCGTTGCCTTTAGTGACCAAAATAAAATGGGCTGTATGAAGCCGTTCCTTTGATGATTTCAGGTTGACAAAGTCAACCCTCTTCAATAATCTTAGGCTCTTAGGAAAGGTGTAGCGTTCCTGGGAAGGAAGAGACCGAACCGGCTTTAAGGCGTTCATCATACGGTCAATCGTTTGCGGCCCTTCGCCTTGCGTCGCTTCAGAACTTTTATTCCGCCCTGGGTCTGCATTCTGGACCTGAACCCATGGGTACGCGCCCTCTTTAAATTGCTCGGTTGATATGTCCTTTTCATGGTACTGTAAAGCCCCTTTGTCAAGTCTAATGTAAACCTCTATACTAGAGGCAGGCTGATATTTTGTCAACACAAAGATTTGTACATTTTCCATTTGATAATTCCTGCGGGTTTGTATAACAAAGAAGACTTTGTGCACCGCTTGAGGGCGCTGAAAGGAGATAAGGATGTTTCTTGATTCAGTATTGGGGCTTTTCTCAAATGATCTGGCGATTGATCTTGGAACGGCTAATACCCTGGTATATGTGAAAGGAAAGGGAGTGGTTTTGCGGGAACCCTCGGTGGTTGCTGTAAGAAAGGATTCCAAGGGATCCAACAGGGTGGTTGCCGTAGGCAGGGAGGCCAAATTGATGCTGGGACGTACTCCTGGAAATATAACCGCAATACGTCCTATGAAAGACGGCGTTATAGCTGATTTTGAAATAACAGAAGCAATGCTTCGTCACTTTATAAGGAAGGTTCATAATAGAAAAAACCTTGTAAGGCCTCGAATCATAATATGCGTTCCCAGCGGGATAACCCAGGTGGAGAAGAGAGCAGTAAAGGAGTCTGCCGAGTCGGCAGGGGCAAGAGAGGTGTATCTCATAGAAGAGCCCATGGCGGCCGCCATAGGTGCAGGACTTCCGATTACCGATCCCACCGCAAATATGGTTGTGGATATAGGGGGGGGCACAACCGAAGTGGCTGTCATTAGCCTTGCGGGAATTGTTTACTGCAGATCTGTTAGAGTTGCCGGAGATAAGATGGATGAGGCTATTCTTCAGCATATCAAAAGAAAGTACAATCTGTTAATAGGAATCTCCAGCGCGGAGATTATCAAGACCACAATAGGCAACGCCTACCCTACAGATAAGGTTGAGACCATCGAGGTAAAGGGAAGGGATCTGGTTACGGGCATTCCAAAGATACTGACAATTGATTCTGATGAGGTTCGAAAGGCCATCTCAGAACAGGTTGAGACCATTGTTGAGACTGTACGTATTGCCCTGGAGCAGACGCCGCCAGAGCTGGCGGCGGATATAGTGGACAGAGGCATTGTCCTTACAGGAGGCGGGTCGCTGCTTAAGAATTTGGATGTTCTGCTCCGGGAGGAAACGCGACTCCCCATTACAATCACAGAAGATCCACTATCAGCGGTAGTTCTTGGCTCAGGAAGGGCCCTGGACAATATCAACATTCTCAGAGAGGTGGCCATTAGATAGCCTGAAGAGATCGGGGATGACGTTTGAAGGGAGTAAATCGCAGTCCTGGGATGTGGGTTGCAGGGGTTGTGGCCGTGGTATTCTTCGTGCTGCTTTCCTGGGGCCTCCGGAGCGGAAGGGAATGGAATCTGCTTGAGAAGGCGGTTGTCGAGGTCACATCAACTGTACAGTCTCTAATAACATCCACTGTTGAAACGGTAGAACGTTTCTGGCTTCGCTACTTTTATCTTGTAGGAGCCGGGGAAGAAAACATCTCCCTCAAAAAAGAGAATGATGACCTCAGGAGAGAGTTGAGTATTTACAGAGAGCTCCTTTCAGGCTGCGAAAGGCTTGAGGAGCTCTTCCAGTTCAGAAAATCCCTTGAACACCAAACCATGGCCGCAAGGGTTGTAGGTCTTGATCCGAGCGGTTTGTTCAGATCTGTAATAATAGACAAGGGAGGAAGGGACGGCCTTGACCTTGACATGGCGGTCATAAATGCAAGGGGCGTAGTAGGCAGGATAGTATCCATTTCATATAATTATTCTAAAGTTTTACTTATTATAGATCAAAATAGTTCAGTTGATTCCTTTGTGCAGAGGTCCAGGGAAAGGGGCATGGTTAAGGGTGTCTCTGAGAAGCTCTGCAAACTTGAATATGTTGCCCAGACAGGGGATGTCATGGTTGAGGATATTGTGGTTACCTCAGGCCTTGAGGGTATTTTCCCCAAAGGAGTTCCGCTGGGGAAGGTATCGGCGGTGCGCAGTTCCGAGGGAGGGCTCTTCAAGGATATTGATATTGAGCCTGCTGTTTCTTTTTCAAGGCTTGAAGAGGTGTTGGTGGTACTGGGGGGTGCCCAATAATAACTATCGCAGGCATAAGACTTTGGGTATTTTATGCAATATGCTGGTTTCTAGGGATTCTTAGCATCCTTCTCGCCGGCAACTTGTCTATGGGCCTGGGCTCCGCTGTTCCCAATATCGACGTTGTCGCGCTGATAATGTGTTACATGTTTTTACGGGGTGGAGCGGTTTCATCGGCTGTTTTTGCCATGGGCTTGGGCCTTGTGGCTGATATATATTCAGGGGGTGGGCACGGTATTTTCCTGCTCAGCTATCTTTTCGCCCTTGGAGGGATCTTGGTGGCTGCCATTTTCCTGGACTTATATCATCCGAAGGGACAGATATTTGTCGTTTTTCTTGCTGTCCTTATCAGGCGCCTAGGGCTGGTTCCAGGCCTTGAGGCCTTCTCGTCCGGCCAAAGCCTGCCGGAAGGATATATCACAATGAGCGTTGCTGCGTCTGTATTAAGCGGGCTTCTTGCACCATTTGGGTTTTACCTTTTGGATAAATTAAAGACCTCTATTTCCGGTGAAATGGCAGGCGAGTCTTGACAGGTGAATGACGAATGGAAAGCATTGCAGCCGTAAAAAAGCATTATATTTATACGCCTGAGGATGATGAGAAGAGAGTCCAGCTTGCAAATATCCTTTTGCCTTTCAAAGAGGAACTTGCCGAAGATTTCCACTCCTATCTCTTGAGTGACCCTTACACCGCTCAGTTCTTTCAGTCCGATGAGGCCTTAACGCATAGAAATGAAACCATTAAAACCTGGTTTGAAGATGTCTTGACATCTCCGTACGACGGGATGTTTATGAGGCGTCTCCAGAGAATCGGCAAGGTTCATGTCAGGATAGGGCTAAGCGGTCATTATGTTAACTCTGCCATGAATTTCATAAGAAGCTTTTGCCTGCGGCAGGTACACCAGTCGGCAGGTGACACTGAAAAGGCGGAAGATCTCTCGATACTGCTGAATAAGATAATTGATATCAGTCTTGATGTTATGACCAGCTCCTACAGGGAGGAAGAGCTCAAGAGGGTTTTCCTCTCTCATAGACTGGAATCCAATCTTGTGAAATGGTCAGGACGTTTGCTTCATGGACTCAACCTGACTTTGATGGTTGGCCTGCTTGTGCTGGCAATAGGGGTTGCAGGTCTCTTGTGTAGCGATATCTACAGTGCATTATCTCAAAACCTTGAGACCGGCGTGATAAAGACCTTGGGATCCCTGCTGATCCTTTGGATAATGATTGAACTTCTTCAGACCCAAATTGAACACTTGAAGGGAGGCAGGTTCCGCGTGATCGTTTTTGTTGAACTTGCCCTGGTTGCTTTTATCAGAAAAATATTTGTAGCAAGCATAGAAAAGATGGATCCTATATATTTTGGATTGTTGCTTGCTGGATTTTTGATAATTGGCTTGGTATTCTATTTAGTGGGTAAAGGGGAAGAGCAGAGGCAGTCTTTTTAATAATTTCTTCCTTATGGTTCACAGGTGAGAAATTCAGAGTTTGATCCGATTTCAGAAGAGATCTTCAAGTCACGATTGCGGAGAGCAAGGGCTATTGTCGTACTTGCGTTTGCCGTGCTTATCATACAGTTATGGCTTCTACAAATCGTTATGGGGCCTGGTTTTCGGAGACAGTCGGAAAACAATCGAATGCAATTGAGAGATATTCCCACCTTCAGGGGCGTGATTAAGGACCGAAACGGTGAAATGCTGGCAGGCAACAGACCCTCATTTGACATATATGTAGTGCCGAGCGAGGTTGACGATAATTTAATGCTTGCGGACAGACTGGGTGAGTTAATTGGAATGAGCCCGGCAGTTATCACCGAGAAGATTGAAGCAGCCTACAGAAGATCGCCCTTTAAACCCGTAAGCATAAAGAAGGATATCTCCAGGGATGAATTGGCGGTAATTGAGACCCACCGCTTCAGTCTGCCCGGGTTGAAGGTGGAGGCAAGACCAATAAGACACTATCTATTTGGTTCTTTGGGCGCACATATTATAGGATACTTGGGAGAAATTAATGATAAAGAAATAAAAAGCGGTCAATATCCACATAACAAGGCTGGGGATATGATAGGAAAGGCCGGAGTGGAATCAACATGGCAGGAGGTGCTGACGGGAATTTCCGGTGCAGAGAGCCTTGAGGTTGATGCGGCAGGAAGGACTATCAGAGTCCTCTCCCGCAGGCCGCCCTTATCGGGAGAAAACCTGTGGCTTACAATTGACAGAGATCTTCAGTCCCTTTCAGAAGAGATCCTTTCAGAGAAAAAGGGCGCTATTGTGGCCATGGAACCTTCAACAGGAAGGATCCTTGCCATGGCGAGCAGCCCTTCCTTTGATCCGAACCTGTTTGTAGAGGGAATAGCACATGGCACGTGGGAGCAGATAGTTAGGTCCGAAGGCTTTCCACTTCAGAACAGGGTGCTCTCTGGCCAATATCCTCCGGCGTCAGTTTTCAAGATAGTCGTAGCCCTGGCAGCCCTGGACAAAGGTTTGATTGATCAAAAGGATGAGGTTCTCTGTCCTGGAATCTACAGACTTGGAGATTACCAATTCAGGTGCTGGAAAAAACACGGGCATGGAGTTGTTAATCTCCACAGAGCCCTTGTTGAATCATGCGACGTATATTTCTATGTCCTTGGAAGAAGGATGGGAGTTGATACGATCGCATCCTATGCAAGACGTATGGGTCTGGGCGAACTGACTGGCGTCGGTATAGGAAATGAAAAGCCTGGCCTAATTCCTACAACCGGATGGAAACTTAAACGAATGGGTGTCCCGTGGCAAGCAGGCGAAACGATTTCTGCTTCCATTGGGCAGGGCTATGTACTTGCAACTCCTCTTCAGGTGGCCAGGCTGATATCGGCTGTTTTTAATGGGGGGATACTCTACCGGCCCCAGCTGGCCCTTTTTATTGAGAATGGAAGAGGAGAAAAGACAAGGCTTTTCCCTCCTGAGCCCGAAAGAGAACTGGGGATAAAACCTGAGGCCATTGCCCTTGTAAAAAAATCCCTTATAGGGGTAGTAAACGAGCCCAGAGGCACTGGTTCAAAGGCGCTGCTTAAGGATGCCCTGGTAGCTGGAAAGACCGGTACTGCCCAGGTGGTGAGACTTGAGAAGGACAGAGATGAGGAAAGGGATGGCCAGGAGGACATTCCGCTGGAGTTCAGAGATCATGCATGGTTTGCAGGCGTTGCCCCTGCTGAGGATCCAAAGATAGCAGTAGCCATTATAGTGGAAAACGGCGGACATGGGAGCAAGGCGGCCGCACCCCTTGCGGGGGCTCTTTTCAAGTCCTTTCTAAAGGCCCGGGAATAACCGTCAGAGGCCGCTGGAGGTAAACAGGGTGTTTGACAGAAGGTTGCTTCAGAATTTCGACTGGATCTTGCTTCTGCTTCTGGTGATTTTGGCCGCTATCAGCGTTGCCAATCTATACAGCGCAACATATCCGACAAGGTCTACCGGCGGTGCCGCAATATTGCAGAGGCAGATTTACTGGTTCGTTCTGGGATTCGCGGTATTTCTTCTTATGACTACCTTCAATTATAAGAGCCTGGAAAGGCTGGCTTACCCTGCCTACATAGTTTCTATACTTCTTCTCCTGGCAGTTCTTATAGTGGGGAAACTGACATCCGGGAGTAGAAGATGGCTGAGCCTTGGTTTCATGGCGTTTCAGCCTTCCGAGCTTGCCAAGATAGCTATGGTTATTGTTCTTGCAAAGTTTCTTGCGGCAAGGGATGAGTTCATGGAATACCATATGAGGGATCTCTTGAAACCCATTTCCCTTATGATGATCCCGGCTGTGCTCATACTAAAGGAACCTGACCTGGGTACGGCATTGCTCGTTGTCTTCGTTTCTGTTTCCATGATTCTTTTTGAGAAAATACACTGGAAAACCTTTGTTGCGCTTGGCGTCACCTGCCTGGGATCACTGCCTGTGCTATGGCTTGGTCTCAAGGATTATCAGAAGGACCGTCTTCTCACCTTTCTGGATCCGGATAGAGATCCCCTCGGTGCCGGCTATCATATAAAACAGTCCAAGATCGCCATAGGATCCGGCCAGCTTTGGGGAAAAGGCTATCTGGAAGGCACGCAGACCAAACTTCATTTTCTTCCCGAGCAACATACAGATTTTGCATTTTCGGTTTTCTCGGAAGAATGGGGATTTGCAGGTTCTTTTCTGCTTCTGGCTCTTTACTTTTTGCTGATAATATGGGGGCTCGACATTGCCCGGAATTCAAAAGACAAGTTTGGCTCCATGCTCTCAGTGGGAATAGTAGCCACCATTTTCTGGCAGGTCATAATAAATCTGGGAATGGTGATGGGCCTTTTGCCTGTTGTGGGAATACCTCTTCTGCTCTTCAGTTACGGTGGCTCGTCGCTGGTGACAACGATGGCCATGCTGGGTCTTTTAATGAACATCAGTATAAGAAGGTTTATATTCCAGGAGAGAGGCGGGATCGGCCAATGAAGTCATTAAATGCTGCAGCCAGCGAGTTCAGTTCTTCTGAAAGTATTATCATTGCTTTTCCTGCATCTGAAAGCCGTTCCTCTCTGCCCAGTTTTTCCATTGTATAGGCGGCCTCTCTGCTCGAGGTGGCACCTAACGTGGCCAAAGCTCCCTTGAGACTGTGGGAGGCTCTCTCAACAGTCTTGGCGTCTTGTGTTGAGAGGGCTGCGCGTATTTCAGCGAGGCGAACCGGATAGTCCTCAAGAAATATTTCTATCATTTCAACGAGAAGATCACTATCTTCGCCAACCCTTTCCATGGCCTCATCAATATCGAATATTTTCTTGCTGACCGTCTGGTTTGTAATAGATGTCATCTTTTTTTCTTTCCTAAAAGGCCTTTGAAAAATGTCCCTCTGCTGCGGTTTGCTCATCCCTAGCCTGCCTGTGCGCATGCATCTGTATGCGTCGCGACCGCGACAGGCAGGCGCATACATGTCGTTGCGGCGTCCTTATGTGTGCGCTTCATTCCTAGTGATTTGTCCTCGCATTCGCTCTGAAGCCCACCCTTCGGGCGGTTCCCCTTGAGTGCAGGCCTTGATTCTGAGCATTTTTTCCTCAGCCTGACAACAGCTGTTTTTCAACGCGCAGCCAATATTGCCGGATGGTGTCATCGGCGCTGCATAAAGGATATTAGTCCTCATTAGGCTGTTGACAGGTGCACACCGGATGCTAAAATGATAACATAAGAAAACACAAAATGACTTGTCAATACTGATTTATAAATACCTGATTCCCAGGTAGACCCGCTGTGGTAAGGCCAGGATAAAAAAAATAGTTAACGGGTTGTTTTAGGTCGGATTACTAAATGAAAATTCTGTTGTGTGGGGGCAGGGGCCAGCTCGGCACAGAATGCAATAAGGTCTTTGGGGAAAGGCATGAAGTGGTGTCAGTTGGTTCCGCTGAGCTGGATATAGCGGATCAGGAGGTCGTTTATAATGCTGTCAGACGCATGAGGCCTCATGTAATTGTAAACTGCGCGGCCTTCACAAAAGTTGATGCCTGCGAGGTCGAGAGGGATGCGGCTTGGGCCGTGAACGTTGAAGGCCCCAGGAACCTTGCAAGGGCTGCAAGTATCTTTGAAGCTACTTTTGTACACGTTTCAACTGATTATGTTTTTGATGGAAAGAAAAAAGTCCCTGATCCCTATTATGAATCGGATATTCCCAATCCGATCTCATATTACGGCATAACCAAATGGGAGGGAGAAGAGGCGGTAAGGGTTGAATGCAGGAACCATATGATCCTCAGGACCGCATGGCTTTACGGGGAGAAGGGAGGTAATTTTCTTAAAACAATGCTGAGGCTTGCCCTTAAGGGGCATGCTGAGGCTATTCGCGTTGTTAACGACCAGTTTGGATCACCCACATGGGCTTGGCGCCTGGCCCTTCAGATGGAAAGGCTTGTCACAAAAAGCGGGCGTGGTACATATCATGTGACTGCGGAGGGATGGTGTACATGGTATGAGCTCGCCGCTTACTTCCTTGACAGAATGAAGGTGCCTCACAGGATAATTCCCATAGCAACTTCTGAATACCCTTCAGCGGCTACAAGACCCAGCAATTCAATTCTTGCCAACAGGCGACTTAAGGAGGCCGGAGAGAATATTATGGAGGATTGGAGGGAAGATGTGAAGACCTTTGTGGATAGATCAAGGGAGATCCTCCTGAGAGAGGCGGCAGGAGGGATATGATTTGAGAAATATTCTTGTTACGGGGGGATTGGGATTTATAGGAAGCAATTTCATCAGATATCTTCTTCATGAATCCGGTTATAGGGGATGTTTGATAAATGTTGACTTTATAACCTATGCCGGAAATCCGGACAACCTTGCCGACATTGAAAAGGAGTTTAAAGACCGTTACAGGTTTATCAGGTGCGATATATGCGACAGAGAAAGGATGTCAAAGATCTTTGATGAGATGGCAATAGACGGGATATGCCACTTTGCAGCAGAATCGCATGTGGACAGGTCCCTTGTCCGGCCGGATGCATTCATCCAGACAAATATTGTCGGAACCTTTACGCTTCTTGAGCTCGCAAGGAAATTCAGGGGTAGGGTTGAACTGTTTCACCATGTCAGCACAGACGAGGTCTACGGGAGCCTTGGCAGAGAAGGATTTTTTACAGAGGAAACACCTTACAGACCCAACAGCCCATACTCAGCCTCAAAGGCTTCCTCAGACCACCTGGTGAGGGCCTATCACATGAGCTATGGTCTTCCCGTAACCATATCCAACTGCTCCAATAACTATGGACCCTATCAGTTCCCTGAAAAGTTGATTCCTCTTGTTATATTGAACGCCCTGGAAGGAAAACCCATACCGGTCTACGGTGACGGCAGAAATGTAAGGGACTGGCTTTATGTAGGGGATCACTGCTCCGCCATTTGGGCAATAATGAATAAGGGGAGACGTGGCGAGACATACAATGTGGGAGGCAACAATGAGATGGAAAATATCCAGGTGGTCGGTTTGATCTGCGACATCCTGGATGAATATTGCGGCATGATTGATGGAGGGCCGCGAAGGAGACTTATAACCTATGTGAAGGATAGACCCGGCCATGACAGAAGATATGCAATAGATGGAAGTAAGCTGATGAGGGAATTGGGCTGGGCGCCTCATGAGTCTTTTGCAACCGGCATAAGAAAGACGGTCAGGTGGTATCTTGACAACAGGAAATGGGTTGACAGGTTAATAAGTGGAGAGTACAAGGCCTGGATCAAAGAGAATTACGGCACAAACAGGTCTTGAAAACATTAAATGAATTTATTCTCCTACAAACCTATAATCTGTTTCCTTTCTTTTTTGTTACCAGGCAGGTCCTATGGTTTTAGTATAGAGAGCACCGTAAGGTATTTATGGCGCCCTTGCTCAGGGGGTTAAATGGGAAGGAAGAATGAAAATAATAGTTGCAGGGACAGGCTATGTGGGATTGGTTCATGCCGCCGTATGTTCCGAGTACGGCCATGAGGTCTATGCCTATGACAATGACGTTGATAAGCTTAAGGCATTTGAGAGTGCGGAACCCAGGGAGATTGAAAGGTATGTGAACGAACCTGGACTTTCAAGTATAATCCGCGAGACCCATGGCAAATATCTTTTCTTCTCAAGTGAGATTGAGCCTATTCTGGAAGGAGCGGACGCCGTTTTCTTCTGCCTTCCCACCCCTCCCAATCTGGATGGATCAACCAATCTGTCGGTTTATTTTGATGCAGCAGCAACCATAGCAATAACAGCGGCCAGGCGAAAGGACAGGAGGCGCCTGCTTTTCGTTAACAAGAGCACCGTGCCTATCGGGACTGCAAGAAGTCTAGAGGAGATGGTTAGAGGTTGCGAAGTCAGTAACTTTGGGGTCGCCTCCAATCCTGAATTTTTGGCTGAGGGTAGCGCCGTCTCACAGGCCAGAAGACCGGACAGGGTTGTTGTAGGGTGCGACCACGATGAGGATTTCAAGATCCTGCGAAGGGTTTATTCCCAGTTTCTCAATCACGTTCGCATCAAATACATCGAGACTACTCCTGAAACCGCGGAAGCCATAAAATACGTCGCAAACACTATGCTCCTTACATACATTTCTTTTTGGAACGGCGTCGGCGCAAAGATAGGGGAAAAGATACCCAACGTCCGGATAGATGATCTGCGCCTGGGGGTTACGGCTGACGAAAGAATAAGCACATGGGGATCCTTTGTGAGCAACGGTGCAGGAGGCAGTTGTTTCGGGAAGGACATCGCATCGCTTATCTACCAGTTAAGACGTGTAAACGTTAATACCAAGATGCTGGAGGCATCCTATGAGGTCAATGAGTATCAAAAGGTATATCTTGTGGAAAGGGCTGTAAACGAGGCAGGTTTTGACTTCAACAGAAAAACCGTTGCCCTTCTGGGGCTTGCTTTCAAAGGGCGCACCAATGACATGAGGGATGCCTCTTCCATCAAGGTGGTGGAAACCCTTTTGAGTAAGGGGGTTTCCACGATTAAGTGCTATGATCCGATGGCCAATGAAACAGCAAGACGGGTATTTGATCCTTCGAAGAATATACTCTTTGAGAAGGTTAAATATTATGACGGTGCCTTAAAGACCATAGAAGGCTCGGATGCTCTTTTTATCTCTACAGACTGGGATGAATTCAGAGGATTGTCCGCTACGGTGGAAAAGACGGTTTCTCCTCCTTATCTAATAATAGACGGCCGGCGTATGATCCCGGATTTCGAGGAACTCGTCTCAAAGGGATATACCTATCTGGCCGTGGGGTCTATGGTGATGAAACCGTGAAAATCAATGATCGGAGCAAAATGTTATGAAAGGAATAATATTGGCAGGCGGGTCCGGCACGCGCCTGTACCCTATCACCAAGGTAGTCAGCAAGCAGTTGATGCCGGTGTACGACAAGCCAATGATATATTACCCCCTTTCCGTCCTCATGCTGGCCGGAATAAGGGAGATACTTATCATTTCAACCCCTGAGGATCTTCCACGTTTCCATTCCCTTTTCGGGGACGGCTCCTCCTTGGGCCTCAGCTTTTCCTATGCCGAACAGCCAAAACCCGAGGGGCTCGCGCAGGCCTTTCTGATTGGAGAATCTTTTATTGCAAAGGATAATGTGGCCCTTGTTCTGGGTGACAACATCTTTTATGGACATGGCCTGAGACAGATTCTTCTCCGCTGTTCAGGGCTGCACGAAGGCGGTGTCATATTCGGATACCTGGTCAAAGATCCTGAGCGTTATGGAGTAGTTGAATTCGACAAACAAGGCAAGGTTACGGATATTCAGGAAAAACCCAAAAGACCCAGATCCAGATATGCGGTGCCGGGCCTCTATTTTTACGATAACACTGTGGTGGAGAAGGCGAGATCCCTTAAGCCTTCTGCCAGGGGCGAACTTGAGATAACGGATCTCAACAAGGAATATTTAAAACGTGAAAATCTCAAGGTTGAGATAATGGGCAGAGGTTTTGCCTGGCTGGACACCGGAACCCATGAGTCACTGCAGCAGGCCTCAAGTTTTGTCAGAGCCATTCAGGAAAGGCAGGGTCTTAAGATTGCCTGTATTGAGGAGATAGCTTTTCAACTTGGTTATATTGGGAGGGATGCACTGAAGATCCTTGCAGGTGAAATGCTCAAGAATGAATATGGCCAGTATTTGCTTGGCATAGCTGAGAGCAACGAGGGCATGAGGGGCCTTTATGAGGTTTATTAAAACTCAGCTCCAGGGGGTTTTAATTATAGAACCTGATGTCTACAGGGATGAAAGAGGTTTTTTTCTGGAGACCTTTCATGAAAGAAAATACGCCGAAGGGGGCATATCCCGATTATTTGTGCAGGATAATCGCTCCAGTTCGCGCAGGGGAACCTTGAGAGGTCTGCATTATCAGCTTAAGCATCCCCAGGCTAAACTGGTTTATGTGATCAGTGGAGAGATCTTTGATGTCATAGTTGACATCAGATGCAATTCCCTTACCCACGGGCAAGCATTCGGAACCTATCTCTCGGAGCGTAACTTCAGGCAGATCTTTGTTCCGGAGGGTTATGCCCATGGTTTTTGCGTAATCTCCGATAAGGCTGATGTGATTTACAAGTGTACAGATTTCTATGCGCCCGGGGATGAATATGGAATCCTCTGGTCTGATCCCTCTCTAGGGATAGAGTGGCCAGTAACAAATCCTGTTCTTTCAGAAAAAGACAAAAACTATCCTCTCCTCGGGGAGGTTCCGAAGGAGCTCCTTCCAGTCGGCTGATGCCGGAAAAGGACACGACCCCGAAACGGGCTCTGAAACCGCATTCTATGCTTAATTTTATTGACGCGGTCCTTTCATTGTGATTAATGACTACAGATCTATCCGAAACCCTTGGAGAGAAGAAACCCTGCCTCCTGAGATGTTCTAATATTGCTTTTTCGGAATCCAAAATCAGCGCAGATTTTATTGGGGTGCCGATTATTATGCCCAATTTTTCCGGGGTAGGGAAGGCCTGGCAAGGCTGGCGGGATGATTTGTCTCCAGCAAGTATTTTAAAAGAGGATATGAGATAAGGAGTACCCTGATCCACCAGAAAATGAATCAGCAAAAGAGAAGAATCGCGGTCAACCTTGTATGAAACATTTGCGGCATAGTAGCCCTCAGCTCTGAGCACCCGTTTGAACATGGAAACATAGCCCTCAGCTCTGGATAAAATGTGGGACAAGCTAGTAGGTGGTATCTCGCCTGAAGGCGAAAGAAGCTCGGAAACGGATGTCAATCTCTTTTTGAGATTGCTGTCGGAGACTCCTTCAAGCTCTGCGCGGTATTCCAGTCCTTTCTCAGCCGTCGAAGAAAACTCCTTTGACCGGGTTTGGCTTGAGCAGGAGCACCAAAACATGCATAATGCGATAAGGAGCAAGCATCCTGATTTCATTTCCTGGCAACCCTTAACCGTTTCTGGGTAGCTGTTTGAATCATTATAAGACGATACTGTCTGTGAAAAGGTATTTCAAGAGAAGGCTTTTCATTTGCAATCCGCTGTTGTATAAAAATATAAAGGGATTTATTAACGGGAATCTTTTTCGAGCCGCCATCGCCGTTTTTGAGGCGGCGGAAGGTTCACAAGGAGGCAAAAATCATGGCACGGAAAAAGGCCTCGACATCAAAGAGACGAAAGGTGACTTTCAGGATTGATGCACCTGATGCGCAGAAGGTTTTCTTGGTTGGAGACTTTAACGGGTGGGATGATACTAGACACCCCATGAATAAGGGAAGAGAAGGTAGCTGGAGCAAGGCCGTGATGGTGGTTCCGGGTAGATATGAATATAAGTTTATGGTAGATGGAGAGTGGCACAGAGACCCGGCTAATCCAGAGGTATGTGAAAACTGCTTCGGCACCCTCAATAGCGTTATCCTTGTTGGGTAGGCTAAAATAACTGAAAAGTTACGGGAAGTTGAGAGCGAATGGCAGGCGCGCCATGGTAAAAGGCGCGAGGAAGCGGGAATTTGTGTGTTCTGATGCGGTTTTGGACCTCCTGAAAGGGATATCCAGGAGAAGAGTTTAACCTCGATTATTACAGGAATGGGAGATATGGATACCTGGACGTTTGGACTGACACTGCTGATAGTGGGTATGGGCGGCACGCTGGCCACCCTGTCTTTCATGAGTCTGGTGATGGTGCTGTTGAAAAAGATATTTCCGTATAAGGGCGAAGAAGAGTAAGAGGGAAGAAAATGCTGGAAGCTATCATAGACGGGTTATCAGGTCTTGCGGCAGGGGCCATGCATCTCCACTGGTCCAATGTGGTTATGATCGGAGTAGGCTTACTGTTACTTTATCTGGGCATCAAAAAAGGCTTTGAGCCATTATTGCTTGTTCCCATTGGGTTTGGAGCGATCCTTGTCAATATTCCCCTGGCTGGGCTTATGGAGGAGCATGGATTCCTGAGGATCATTTAC
>QZIK01000111.1 GCA_003599015.1 Desulfobacteraceae bacterium
TGAGGGACTACTACACCCCTCGTGAGATGAACTGTGAGCCGGTTGATATATTGCAGGTTTTCAAAGAAATTCTTGATCCTCTTTCCGAAGAGTTTAAAAGCAGGGGAATAGAGGTGGAGACCTCCATCGCCGAGGATGTTAAATGGGTCGAGGGCGATCCGCGAAAACTCAAGCAGGTTTTCCTGAATCTTGTAAAGAACGCCATGGAGGCCATGAAAGATGGAGGAGCTATAAGGGTAAGTGCTTCACCGTCTGATGATCTGGTCGAGATTAAGGTGGCGGATGAAGGACACGGTATTTCTGAAAAGGACAAAGACAAGCTTTTCACCCCTTTTTTTACCACAAAAAGCAAAGGGACAGGCCTTGGCCTGTGCGTGGTGAAGAGGATTGTAGAGCAACATAAAAATGGCTCCATTTCCCTTGAAAGCGAAGAGGGGAGAGGAACTGTTTTCACCGTAAGACTGCCTCGGTCCTCAATGACAGGTATGTTTTAAAGTTCAGAGAGCGGTGCTTGGAATCTTGTGAAAAAAAAGGCATTCCTGTCGTTGATATGGGAGGGTGTACAAGGTGCGAATCCTGTATAGAAATATGCCCTTCTGTTTTCAGCTACAACAATGAAACCGGCTGGATTGATGTTGCTGAGATGGATTGCTACCCAACCGAAGAGGTTGAGGAGGCAATGGTTTTTTGTCCCGGAAGGTGTATTTACTGGGAGGAGAGGTGATCAATCTTTCCGGTTTCTCTGCCATGAAAGATGAACTTGAAAGGCTTTATAAGCTTTATAATTCGCCTTCATGGATTCATCCGGATCCCCTTGAGTTTCTGCATTACTACCCCGATATGAGAGACCGTGAGATAGTAGGAATCATAGCATCCTCCCTTGCCTACGGCCGTGTCGCCCAGATTCTTTCAAGTGTAGGTAAAATCCTTTCCGTGTTCGGTCCGTCGCCCTATTGTTACCTTATGGGATCATCCGCTGAATCACTGAGGAGGCTTTTCCTCGGCTTCAAACATCGTTTTACCACAGGAGAGGAAATGGCCTGTCTCTGTACAGGCATAAAAGGTGTCATCGAAGACTACGGCAGTCTTGAGGATTGTTTTTTGTCCGGGATTTCCGGCAGCGGTTGCGAAGAAATTGCATTAGCAGGGATTTCGTTTCTTGCGGAGAAACTCTCGGCTGAGTTTCCGGGAAAATGCAACAGCCTTGTTCCCGCCCCCGAAAGGGGCAGTGCCTGCAAGCGGCTGCATCTATTTTTGCGCTGGATGGTTAGGGAAGATGCGGTTGATCCTGGGGGCTGGAAGAAAATCCCGGCATCCAGCCTTATTGTCCCCCTGGATACCCACATGTACAGGATCTGCAGACGGATAGGACTTACACGGAGAAACGACGCCACTCTTATGACCGCCATTGATATAACAAGATCCTTCAGGATGATTGCCCCCCATGATCCCATACGTTACGACTTTGCTCTTACAAGACTCGGAATAAGAAATGATTCCGATCCTGAAGATTTCTTCAGTAATATTGAAAGGCGCCAGCCAAAAGAGAGCAAAGAAAAATGAAGATCTTCATAACAGGCGGCACAGGTTTTGTCGGGACCTCACTTGCAGAGGCTCTGCTTCGTGATAACCATCAGGTAACGATCCTGACAAGGAGCATAAGGAAAAGCGATGCACTCAAAAATGGGGTCTTGTTTATTCAGGGAGATCCCCTTAAAAGCGGTCCCTGGCAGAAAATGATACGCGATCACGAGGTGGTTTTGAATCTTGCCGGGGCAAGCATATTCAGGCGCTGGACCAAGAAGACCCGGCAAGCCATTCGAGAAAGCCGCATTCTTACCACTCAGAACCTGGTCAATGCAATACGGGAGGAAAGAGGACGCACTTCAACTCTTATAAGCACATCTGCCGTGGGCTATTACGGTTTTCATGAGGATGAGGAACTTGATGAATCTTCCGGCCCGGGAGAAGGATTTCTGGCCTCGGTTACCAGGGAATGGGAAGAGACTGCACTTTTGGCTGAAAGTGCAGGCATAAGGGTCTTGCTGTGCAGATTGGGCATTGTCCTGGGGCATGACGGCGGAGCGCTGGGAATGATCGTTCCCCTTTTCAGAAAATGGTTGGGAAGTCCCCTGGGGAACGGAAAACAATGGATGTCCTGGATACACGAGAAGGACCTTGTTGGTATCTACCGGTTTCTGATATCAAGAACGGACATCAGGGGGCCCGTAAACTGTACGGCTCCATTTGCTGTTACCAACAGGCAGTTCACCGATGCCCTTGGAGATGCCTTGGGCAAGCCTTTGTTCCTGCCTCCGGCGCCTGGATTTATCCTGAGAATGATAATGGGGGAATTTGCAACAGTCGTGTTAAAAGGTCAAAGGGTGACTCCCCGTAAACTCCTTGATGCAGGGTTCATATTTGAATTTCAGCAGATCCGCGATGCCCTCGGGGAGATAATATCTTCCAGAAAAAACCTTAATAAGTAATATTGTTGCCTTGTGGTATAAGGCTTCATTTTTCTATATGCGGCATGCGTTTTGAGATCTTATGAATTTTTCGGGTTTTTTTACTATTGGTCGCTCCGCCTTGCCGGCGATTGCATTGAGCATGCCTTTGAAAATAAACTGGTGAAAAGGATATAGGCCGTACCAGTAAAGAAGCCCCAGTACACCCCTTGGAAGGAATTTAGAGATCTGAAGTATCTCAGTTTCTTCATATCCCATGGAAGTTAGCCTGAATTCCAGTACAGCATCTCCCGGTAATCTCATCTCAGCATGAAGAAGAATTCGAGAGGGAGGATTTACTTCCAGGACCCGCCAGAAATCCAGGGCGTCACCGGTTCGGATTTCAACCGGATGGCGCCTCCCCCTGCGGAGCCCTGTTCCTCCTGCAAGTCTGTCAAGGATTCCCCTGATTTTCCAAAGGCTGTCTGCAAAATACCATCCGGCCTTTCCGCCTATTTCCTGGATGGGTCTCCATAGATCCTCCATGGGTGCTCGAATCACCGTGCGATAGCAGCATTCTAATATTATCCCCCCCGCATATTGTGCGTCTCCGCAGGTAACCCATTCAGGAGCCATGCTTTTTCCTGCATCCGACCAGCAGGTCTCAATCCGGTTCTGGGAGACACGATCCAGGGCGATCCTTACCGCCTCACGGCAGGTAAGGAGTTTCTGGGGGATCAGATTGCGGATTTCGTTTTCCTTGCAGACAACAGGGCTCTTCAGCCCCTCAACGAGGGGTCTGGCAAGAGAGGGTGGCACAGGTGTTACGAGGTGAAGCCAGTAGGAGCTGAGTCGAGGAGAGAGAAAAGGCAAAGGAATTATAATTCTCTTCGGCAATCCTGCCTCTTCAGCATAAATCTGCATGAGATCCTGATAGGTGAGTATGTCCGGTCCTCCTATGTCGAATGTCCGTCCTTTGGTTTCCTCCTTCTCCAGACATCCCGCCAGGTAATTTAGGACATTTCTGATCGCTATGGGCTGACACGGTGTTCTGACCCACCTTGGTGTCGTCATTACAGGAAGTCTTTCAACAAGATAACGTAGAATTTCAAAGGATGCGCTTCCTGCTCCAAGTATGACTGCGGCCCGCAGATATGTTGTGGGCACCTCTCCGTCTTTGAGTATCTTTGCGACTTCTGCCCTTGATCGCAGATGTCTGCTAAGGGATGGGGCTTCTTCTCCAAGACCTCCCAGATAGATGATTCTCTTTACACCGGCCCTGGCTGCCGCCCTTGCCATATTTTCAGCAGCTCTTCGATCCGCTTTTTCAAAATTCTTCTCGCCCGGCTGCATGGAGTGAACCAGGTAGTATGCCGCAGTGCAGCCTTCAAGGCCCTTGAATAGACTTTCAAAGTCCATGACATCCGAGGTTGCTATTTCAAGACGAGGGTGATTGCTCCATGGCCTGCATTTGAGCTTGGCGATGGAACGACCAAGGACCCTTACCCGGTGACCGTTTTCCAGAAGAATTGGGACAAGCCTTCCTCCGACATAGCCGGTTGCTCCTGTGACTGCAACAGGGCTTGATTCCATTTTTCATCCCCTGCACTTGTGAAAACTTACAGTTCCAGCAGATTACTGACTTTGACAAACAATACTTCATGATTAATGTTTCTACAACAGTAATCGAATATAAAAACCCGCCCTGAAAAAGGGGCCACGAGCCGGGTTGCACGAGGTGCATCCGGCTTTTTTTATGACACGGCAAGTAGATGATACATACATGGAGGTATTAAAAATGACAAAATTATCGTCTTTGGCTGAGCAGGTGTCGGCATTAAGCCCCATTTACTTTCATGATTCTTATGAGAGAATCAATGAGACGGACGATGCCTTTTTTTACAAAACAGACCGTTTTGTTAACCATCTTGACTCACTGGCCCTTCAGACCGTGGAGGATGTGATAGGAAGCCTTATAATCGAAGAAAAGCCTGTCATCCTGGATCTCATGGCAGGATGGGATTCCCATGTTCCTTCATGGCTCAAACCTGGAAAGGTTATAGGTCTGGGACTGAACGAAAATGAGCTGAAAAGCAACAAGATCCTTGATAAGTATATACTGCATGATGTTAACAGAAACCCTTCACTGCCGTTTCCTGATGCCGGATTCGACGCAGTCATAAACACCGTCTCGGTTGATTATATGACAAGGCCTGTGGAGGTATTTAAGGAGGCGGGAAGGATCCTGAAGCCCGGCGGGCTGTTTCTGGTGGTATTTTCCAACAGGATGTTTCCGGAAAAGGCTGTAAAGCTTTGGCGTAATTCAAGCGAGGACGAGCGGGTGATAATTGTAGAGGAATTCTTCAAGGAAACTGGACTGTTTGAAAGACCCTCGCTTTTTGTGTCAAAGGGAAAGCCCAGACCGGCGGATGACAAATACGCATCAGAGGGGATTCCCAGCGATCCTGTATATGCAGTGTACGCGGAAAGAATGGGGGGTAACCCCTTAAGGGAAAAAAGACCCAATGTCAAGATCAGATTCGGAGCTCTGCCGTCGGAGGAGGTAATTGAGGCCCGGAAAAAAGCAGTGAAAAACACACTCTGCTGTCCATATTGCGGGGAAAAGATGAGCAAATGGAAGGTTCCCGACAATCCATTCTGCCAGACATGGGACAACGATTTCATGTACATTTGTTTTAATGATATGTGTTCCTATTACATAAGGGGCTGGGATGTGATGTACAGGGACACAAATCAGGGCATGAGCTACCGCTGCATGTTCAACCCGGTGAATGGGTGTTGCTCGCCGATGCCTGTTCCTACTCCCTTTGCCTTGAGGGAAGGAATAATTCCTTGAGCTTTGAATGATCATTCCGTCGATTCTCCATGTTCAGCCCCATCAGACGTGGTTTCTGAGCTGGAGAGCGACGGGATGGGGGTTCAGATAAATCTGCTCTTTAAGGTAGGGTTCTTTGTATTTCCTTACGTAATGATTTATAAGGGTTACTGCAACGATAAGCGGAATGTTGCCTTCTCCGTATTGCTGGAAGAGTTCCAGCAATTCCTGTTTCTCATCTCCGGTGAGGTTTTTCTTGAAATAGCCCATAAGATGGAACAGCACGTTCATATTTTTACGCCGTGTTGCCTTGAGACGCAGGGCCTCCATCATAATTCTTTCATAATCGGAATATAGTTTGTTGATGGTGATGTTTTTACCCTGCGCAACCAGCCTTCCCATTTCTCTGTAATGCTTCTCACTGTGGGATAATATCAGAAGCTTGTGCTGGGTGTGGAAAGAAATCAGATTTCCCGCGCTCATTGGGCCTTTCTTAAGAGAGCGCCATCTCTTGAGGGTAAAGATTCGTTCAATAAAGTTTTCCCTGAGTCCGGGATCATGCAGCCTGCCTTCCTCTTCAACAGGAATTAGCGGGAAGTGATCCATAAAAGCCTTTGCAAAGATCCCCACGCCGGTCTTGGAGGGCATTCCTTCCTCAGAATATACCTTGACCCTTTCCATACCGCTGCTCGGGGAATCGCTTTTGAAAATAAAACCGCAAAGATCCTCGCCCTCCAGATCTTCAACTCTTTTTTTGGCCCATTTAAGCATGCGGTCGGTGTGGTCTATTTTGGTTTTTATTGTAACAAGTCGCGGCGAAACCGGATTCCCTATCAGCCTCATGGCCTCTCTGGGGATGCCCAGGCCGCATTCAACCTCAGGGCATACAGGCAGATATTCCACGTATTTTCCAAGGGTGTCTCTTATGAATCTGTCAAGTTTGTGACCTCCATCATAACGCACCTCCTGCCCCAGCAGGCAGGCGCTTATGCCCAGTCTAATTTTCTCTTCCAATGTATTTAGGCCTCCTTATGTTATTCGGCAATGCCGCACCATAACAGGAAAAACGGTCAAGGGCAATTTGGAAGGATGTTTTATTTATTTCCCCATTGTGATAAAAAATAAAAAGGAGGTTTAGCCAATGCTGAAGAAAATTATGGATCTTGTAACTGAGATGGATACATGCGTACTTGCAACCATCAGAAATGGAAGACCCTACTGCTCGCTTATGGCCTATGTTGCTGATGAAAGCGCAAAAGAGATCTACATGCTTACAGATCGTGCTACAACTAAGTACTCTAATATAATGGAGAACCCATACGTTAGCCTCCTCATAGATACAAGGGAGAGGCATGGTAAAAGCGGCCGACAGCATACACTGGCACTCACGGTTTCAGGGACATGCAGGCCTTTGTCCGAAGCCCAAAAAAGGGAAAAGGCCATGAAAGACCTCTTAAAAAGGCATCCCCAGCTCATGGAGCTTGCGGGGTCCCCAGGTGCTGAGGTCATCAGTGTATCCTTCTCATCATTCCTTCTGCTTGAGGGGCTCGACAAGTCATATTTCGAAGAGGTTGGGAAAGCATAAGTTAATTCATGGATGAGCGATTTCGTCTAAGGGTTGCCCCCTGCAACAAGTATCCTGTTAGAAGAAAAGGTGCCTTTGTCCTTTACTGGATGACTGCATTCCGGCGCACGCATTGGAATTTCGGCCTTGAAAGGGCTGTTATGTGGGCATCGGAGCTGAAAAAACCTTTGTTGATTCTGGAAGCTCTACGCTGCGATTATCCCTGGGCAAGTGATCGTTTTCACCGTTTCATAATAGATGGAATGGCCGAAAATGAATCCGCCCTGAAGGGAAGATCTGCTGCCTATTACCCATATATTGAACATGGAAAAGGTGAAGGGAAAGGGCTCCTCGAGGCGCTTTCTGATAAAGCTGCGGTTGTTGTTACGGATGATTATCCGGCCTTTTTTCTCCCGCGCATGGTCTCCTCAGCCGCCCAACGGATTCCTGTGCTTATGGAAAAGGTTGACTCAAACGGACTGATTCCCATGAGGGCAGGAGACAAGGTCTTTCCCACGGCATATGCCTTCAGGCGTTTTCTTCAGAAGTCGCTTCCACACTTCCTGAAGTTTTTTCCCGCAGGCGATCCACTTGATGCTGAAGGATTTCCAAGCCGGGCAGAGATCCCTGATTTCATCTTGAAGAGGTGGCCTCGAACGGATTTCCATGCGTTTGCCGGAGATAGTAAGGCATTTAGAAACCTTCCCTTGGATCATGGTGTTAAGCCTGTTGCGCGCCCGGGGGGAGAAAGGGAGGCATCCAGACTTCTCAAGATATTTCTGGAAAATGGTCTTGCAGATTATCCTGAAAAGCGCAGGGAACCACAGGAACAGGGTACAAGCGGGCTTTCTCCATTCCTTCATTTTGGGCACGTGTCTTCCCATGGAATTTTTCTGCAGGTTGCCCAGACTGAGGAATGGTTTTTTGACCGCCTTTCCTCCAGGGCCATTGGAAGCAAGAGTAACTGGTGGGGTATGTCGGAGGGGGCCGAGGCATTTCTGGATCAGCTTGTAACATGGCGGGAACTCGGTTTCAACATGTGCTTCAATAAGACCGGTTTTGAAGGCTACGAATCACTTCCACCCTGGGCGATAGCCACACTTGAAGCCCATTCCAAGGATGAAAGGCCATATTTGTACGGCCTTGACATCCTTGAGAAAGGTCAAACACATGACGCCCTCTGGAATGCAGCCCAGAAACAGCTTGTTCATGAGGGAACCATCCACAATTACCTTAGGATGCTTTGGGGCAAAAAGATCCTTCAATGGTCACCTGATCCAAGGAGCGCTCTTTCAGTTATGATAGAGCTCAATAATAAGTATGCCCTTGATGGAAGAGATCCCAATTCCTACAGTGGCATCTTCTGGGTGCTTGGGCGCTACGACAGGCCCTGGGGTCCTGAAAGGCCGGTCTTTGGAAAAGTCAGATATATGAGTTCGGAAAATACTGCTCGAAAGGTGCCTGTCCGAGACTACATAAAAAAGTTTAAGGGGGATAATGCGGTCGCCTAGAAGGGCTGTAAGGTCAGGAGATATTTTAGAAAGAGAGGCAAACAAATATGAAAGGATGGAATGAGGAGGAATTCAGAAACAAGGACCTGATGGCCCCATGCGGGCTTTATTGCGGAACCTGCGGGGTATATATCTCAACAAGGGATGGAAACGAAAAATTCAAAGCCAAGCTTGCAAAACTTTATGGATCAAAGCCTGAGGATACGGAGTGCCTTGGCTGCATGCAGCCGGACCCTCCCAAAAGACTTTACGGTTTCTGTTCGGTTTGCGCAATCAGGTCATGTGTCAGAGGAAAAGGACATTATTCCTGCCACCAGTGCAAAGACTGGCCTTGTGGCCTCATAGACAACTTCTTCTTCGCCACTGGAAGGCGAGTCATGAAAAGAGCTATTCCAATGTGGCGCCAGAAGGTCGCAGAGCTCGGAGATGATAAGGGAAGCATTGAGTGGGCCAGATCAGAGTGCCAACGATACCACTGTCCTTTTTGCGGGGAACCCCTTTTCAGGGGCGCACAGAGGTGCCGGGCCTGCAATGAGGACGTTGCCGGGGATTTGGACGGATCCCTCTAGGAACACTTGTTTATTTCCCATGATTGTCGTACCTTGGAATTGGTAAATGAGCCCTGATGAGAGGCCGGTCATGCTTTTTAGGGTTCGATGAAGTCTTTCAGGGGGTGGCAGATGCCGGATGAGGGCAAGACCAAAAAGGAACTCATTTCAGAGATTGCCAGGTTGCGCCTTAGACTTGCCGAACTGGAGGCTGTCAAAGCAAAAGAGGGAGACGGATTGAATATAACCGGAAGGCGGAGCGATGGAATCCTTTATCTCACCGACGCCCTCCCTGTTTTAATTTCCTATGTGGATTCTCGAAAACGATATCTCTTCAATAACCGCAACTATACGGAATGGTTCGGTATCAGGGAAGGCGATCTGTATGGCATAAATATAGAGGCGGCAATCGGTCCTGAGCCTTACAAAGAAATAGCCCCGTGCGTGGAAGATGCCCTTGCAGGAAAGAATGTCACTTATGAAAGACAGGTGATATTTAGGGACGGGACCCATCACCACATCAGCGAAACATACCTTCCACATATAGGAGAAGGCGATAAGGTCCTGGGATTCTTTTATCTGGGAGTTGATATCACGGAGCGCAGGTTCGCTGAGAGGGCACTCATTCAGAGCAATGAGCGCTATCGCACGCTCGTGGAGGAGAGCTTTGACGGTATTTTTATACAGAGAGGATCCAGGATTGTTTTTGCCAACAAGGCCTTCTGCGAAATGATGGGCTATGATGAAGAAGAGCTGAAAGGTATGGACCATTGGCTTGTATATGACCCAGAATACCAGGAGTTGACCAGGGATAGGGCTGCTGCCAGGATGAGAGGCGAACATGTTCAAACTAACTACGAAGTCAAGCTTAGACGTAAAGACGGTTCAAACTTTGACGGCGAGATAAGGGCCAGGGTTATCAAGGTTGAAGGTGAGACCGGGATCCAGGTATGGGTAAGGGATATAACCGAAAGGAAAAAAGCGGAGGCAGAAAAGGCACTTCTTGAGGAAAAGTTGCGGCATGCCCAGAAGCTGGAGGCAATAGGTACCCTCGCAGGAGGCATAGCCCATGATTTCAATAACCTCCTTATGGTGATATTAGGTAATGCTTCGCTTTTGCTCATGGACACCGATCCCCTTGATCCTTCCTATGAAAGGCTTAAGGCCTTAGAAAAGGCTGCAAACAGTGGCGCGGACCTGACAAGGCAATTGCTCGGATTCGCTCGTGGCGGACGCTATGAGATCAAGCCCGCTGACTTGAATACACTTGTTAGAGATACATATGCGATTTTCGGTCGCACCAGAAAGCAGATAAGGGTTCATGAGAACTATGCGGATGACCTGTGGGCAGTTGACCTTGACCGAGGACAGATGGAGCAGGTCCTTTTGAACCTATATCTTAACGCATGGCAGGCCATGCCTGAGGGAGGAGAACTTTATCTGGAGACAAAAAACAGGGTTCTTGATGAGGGCTATGTAAACCTGCACGGGGTAAGGCCAGGCCGTTATGTCCAGGTTGTAGTAACGGATACCGGTGTTGGGATGGATGAAGGCACCCGGCAAAGGATCTTTGAGCCTTTTTATACCACAAGAGAAATGGGTCGCGGCACGGGCCTTGGTCTTGCAATGGTCTATGGAGTTATAAAGGGTCACGGCGGGATAATAAACGTCTACAGTGAAAAGGGGAAGGGAACAAGCTTTTCAATTTATCTGCCAGCCTCTGGCGCCAGGGCGATTAAAGAGGAAAAATCAAAGAGTTGCATAGTAAAGGGGGGAGGCACCCTTCTTCTTGTGGATGATGAGGGGATGATCCTTGAGGTGGGAGCAGGTATGCTGAAGAGCCTTGGCTACGACATCATAACTGCTGAAGGGGGACAAAAGGCCGTTGAGGTTTATAGGCAGATGCAGGAAAGGATTGACCTGGTGATTCTGGATATGATTATGCCGGACATGGGAGGAGGAGAGACCTTTGACAGGATTAAAAAGATCAATCCAAATGCTAGGGTCCTTCTTTCAAGCGGTTACTCAATAAATGGCCAGGCTGCTGCAATTTTGAAGAGAGGCTGTGATGGATTCATACAAAAACCCTTCAGCATGGAGGAGCTGTCTCAGAAGATAAGATCGCTTCTGGCCAATACTGATCCAAAACCTGAGGAGTCGGTTTGATTCCGGGCCGGCAGAATAATTGACAACGTATGCCGGTCATGATAAAAAATTCAATTAACAGGCATTGAAAGGAGAGAAACAATATGTCAGATCTGTTGCAGGTTACGGATGCCACCTTTGATAATGAAATAGTTAAATCTGATATTCCGGCGGTTGTTGACTTCTGGGCGGAGTGGTGCGGGCCCTGCAAGATGGTTGCGCCGGTATTGGAGGAGCTTGCCAAGGAATACAAAGGGAAAATCAAGATAGCCAAGCTCAATGTGGATGAGAACAGGCAAACCCCCGGTAAATTCGGCATCAGGAATATCCCCACATTAATATTTTTCAAAAATGGCGCTGTTTCCCAGACCATCATCGGTGCTCATCCTAAGAGCTATATAGACGGGGAACTTAAAAAACTTTTATAGAGGGAAGATTCCATTGATGCCCCTGCCACTAAAGGCAGGGTTTTAATTTTTCTGATACGGACTGATGGGATGGAGGATCTGATTATAATAGGAGGAGGGCCTGCGGGGCTGACGGCCGGTCTTTACGCTGCAAGGGCAAAGCTGAAGACACTGCTTCTGGAAAGGCTTGCTCCCGGGGGCCAGATCCTGACTACCGACTGGGTGGAGAACTATCCTGGATTTCCAGAAGGTGTCTCCGGGTATGACCTCGTAGATAAGATGAAGCGGCAGGCAGAGAAATTCGGCCTGACCATTGAAAGCCAGGAGGTCCAGCGGCTTGAGCTGACAGCTGAAAAAAAGATGGTGTTCACCGACAGTCGCACCATTGAGACAAAGGCGCTCATCATAGCGAGCGGCGCAGCCCCGCAGAAACTGGGTATAGAGGGAGAGGGGCTTTTTACCGGCAAAGGGGTTTCCTATTGCGCCACTTGTGACGGACCTTTTTTCAGGGATCAGGCTGTGGCAGTGATAGGGGGAGGCGACACCGCTGTTGAGGAGGCCGTATATCTTGCCCGATTTGCTTCAAGGGTTTATCTGGTGCACAGGAGGGATAAGCTTCGGGCCGTTCAGCTCATTCAGGAAAGAGCCAGAAGCGAGCCCAAGATGCATTTCATCTGGGATACAATCGCCGTTAAGATAGTTGGGGACACAGGGGTTAAGGGCCTGGATCTAAAAAACCTGAAAACAGGAGAGATGAAACATTTGCCCGTTGAAGGTGTCTTTGTCTTTATAGGTTACGTGCCCAACAGTTCGCTTGTAAAAGGGATTTTGCCTCTGGACGAATGGGGATTTATCAAGACCGACAATGACATGGAAACCGAGATCCCCGGTGTGTTTGCAGCTGGAGATGTCAGATCCAAGGCTCTTCGACAGGTGGCTACGGCTGTGGGGGAGGGAGCCACCGCTGCATATATGGCGGAGAGATTTCTGGAGAGGGTTAAGGACAATATTTGATGAAGGCATACATTGGACCCGCAAAGGCGTTTTTGATGCTGTTATTCCTGCTGGTTATGCTTTCAGGATGCGGCCTCTGGAACAGGCTTTTTCCTCCTGAAGAGGATAAGGCTCCGGCTCAGCTGATGAGCGAAGGGATGGAAGCCCTTGATCGCGGCTTCAATGAAGCAGCGGTGGAGTCTTTCCAAAAGATCAAAGACAGGTATCCTTACAGCCAGTTTGCGGTGGAGGCTGAAATAAGGCTTGCAGATGCCCTGTATGCAAGAGGAAAATATGACGAGGCCTTTGACGCATACAGCGAATTTGAGCGCCTTAGGCCAAAAAATCCCTCCATTCCGTACGTCATATACAGAAGAGGCATGTGTCACTTCCAGCAGATAAGCACGATAGACAGGGATCAGGCCCCGGCGGCAAAGGCCAGGGATGAGTTTGAGCGCCTTGTAAGGATGTTCCCGGGGACGGCTGAGGCAGGGCTTGCCCAAAAAAAGATCAGAGAGTGCTACATACAGCTTGCAAGGCATGAGCTTTATGTCGGGAATTTCTACTTCAAGGCAAAAAATTACGGCGCAGCCCTGGGCCGTTATCAGTACCTGATTGAAAACTATCCGGACATGGGACAATACCACGAAGCGATCCGGAAGATATCAATCTGCAAGGAACTCCTGGAAAAACAGGCCCAAAGCGCTTCGGCAAAACGCCCCTGGTGGAAGTTCTTTTAAGAGGTCTTCTGCCCTATCATCTCATATAGTGATTCGAAGGCCCTGGGCAGGTTGCCCGGGACGGTGCCTCCTCCTTGAGCCATATCCGGCCTTCCTCCCCCCTTTCCTCCAACTATCTCCGAGAGTACCTTTATGATCTCTCCGGCCTGGAATTTCTTTACCAGATCACCGCTCACCACGCAGATGAGCATGACCTTCCCCTCCCTTTCAGATGCCAGCAGGATTATGCCTGATGGTAGACGCTCTTTGATCTGATCAGCGGCCTCTCTAAGCTCCTTGGGCGATTCCACCTTAAGTTCCTGGGCGATTACCTTTATGCCGTTTATGTCCCTGCATCTGGAGAGCATGGATTGAGATGCGTCGGACAGCAATTTTCCCTTAAGTGACTCCATCTCTTTTTCAAGGGTTTTTTGCTCCTGCAGAATTTTTTGCAGACGGTCTATCACCTCATCAGGAGCGACCTTTAGGATAGCTGCCGCCTGCTTTAAAATTCCGTCGCGCTTCTGGTCGTACTCAAGGGCAGGTCGGCCCGTAAGGGCCTCTATCCGGCGTACATTGGCCGCCACCGCCCCCTCCGAAACTATCCTGAAAATTCCTATGTCGCCGGTTCTTTCGGTGTGGGTTCCCCCACACAGCTCCCTGCTGACTCCATCGCCTACGGAAACAAGCCTGACAACAGCCCCATATTTCTCCTCAAAAATGGCCATTGCCCCAGTCTTAACGGCATCATCCTTTGCCATCTCAGCCACGCTTACGGGAAGATTTTCTCTGATTCTTGCGTTAACGTAGTTTTCAACATCGAGCAACTGCTCAGGAGTGACATGGGTAAAATGGCTGAAATCAAATCGAAGGCGGGTCGGCGCAACAAGTGATCCGGCCTGCTTGACGTGATCTCCCAACACCTCCCGGAGGGCTTTGTGCAAAAGGTGCGTGGCAGTGTGATTGAGCGCTGTGGAACTCCGGGCCTCTTCATCCACCCTGGCCTCAACTTTGAGGCCGGGGGAAAGCCTCCCCATCTCCATCTGGCCTTTGTGAACTATAAGGCTGTCTCCAAATTTAACGGTGTCATCTACTCTAAATCGCAATCCTTCGCCCAGAAGCCAGCCTGTATCTCCCACCTGACCTCCTGACCTTGCATAAAATGGAGTCTCGTCCAGGATTATCTCTGCTTCCTCCCCTTGCTGGCATGAATCGGATTCCCTTCGCTTGACCAGTACGGCGGTTACCTTGGTGTTTGAGAATGTGGATGCATAACCGTTGAAACGTGATGAAAGACCCTTGCCCATTAATGACCTGAAGACTGCCGGGATCTCTTCCTCGCCGCTTCCTTTCCAGGATTCCTGCGACTGAGTTCGTTGGCGTGACATGGATTTTTCGTATCCATCCAGGTCAACGGTGAATCCCTCATCCCTTGCCACATCCTGAACAATGTCCAATGAAAGCCCGTAGGTATCATAGAGCTTGAAGGCCAATTCACCGGGCAGTACGGTTTTTCCGTCGGATTTTATTTTACCTATAGCTTCATCCAGCACCTTCAGGCTGTAATGCAACGTATCAGCAAAGCGTCTCTCCTCATTTGAGATAACTCCGTGTATAAAGTTTCGGGACCTTACGAGCTCTCCATAGTCGCTTCCCATCAGCTCAATTGTCTTTTCAGAAAGGCTGCTGAGAAAAGGGTCCTTAAGGCCGAGTACATGGCCGAAACGGATGGCCCTGCGAATAATCCTTCTGAGGACATAGCCTCTCCCCTCATTGGACGGCAATACTCCGTCTCCAATCAAAAAAGTTATGGCCCTTATATGGTCTGAGATGACACGGAATGGAACTGATTTCCTTCCGTCGCTGCTATAGCCTGTTCCGGCAAGATCTTCAAGACGCCCGATAATGCCCCTGAACAGGTCTGTATCGTAGTTGGACTTAACCCCTTGCACCACTGCCGAGATCCTCTCAAGTCCCATGCCGGTGTCAATGTTAGGCCGTGGAAGGGGCGTGAGGATTCCCTCCGGGCTGCGATCAAACTGAGTAAATACAAGGTTCCATATTTCCAGGAATCTGTCGCAGTCGCATCCTGGTGCGCATTCAGGTCTTCTGCAGCCTACATCCGGCCCCTGATCTATAAGTATCTCTGAACATGGCCCGCAGGGTCCTGTGTCTCCCATGGCCCAGAAGTTATCCTTTTCACCCAGCTTAACTATTCGACCGGGAGAAATCCCTATGCGTTCCTGCCAGATCCTGTATGCTTCTTCATCGTCTTTGTATACGGACACGTAAAGCCTGTCCGCCGGGAGTTTGTAGCCTGATGTAAGGAGTTCCCAGGCCCAGGTGATGGCCTCTTCCTTAAAATAGTCCCCAAAGGAGAAATTCCCCAGCATTTCAAAGAAGGTGTGATGCCTGGCTGTGTAGCCGACATTGTCCAGATCGTTGTGTTTGCCCCCGGCCCTGACACATTTTTGTGACGTTGCCGCCCTGTTATAGTGACGTTTTTCTTCGCCCAGAAAGAGCCTTTTGAACTGGACCATGCCTGCGTTTGTAAACATCAGCGTGGGATCATCCCTTGGGATAAGGGAAGAACTCTCTATAATTTCATGGTCTCGTGCCTTAAAGAAATCCAAAAAACAGCGCCTTATCTCCCTGAAATTCATTGCCTCACCATCTCTCATCGTTTTATCTATTTGGAATTGCCCGGCTTTGTTTCCTGTTCCAACGCTTCAGGCGACCTGGGCTTCTTGAATCCCACTTTTGCCATAACCAGTTCGGTTATCCTGTCCCTTGTCTCAGGATGCTCCTTGAGGAAGCGTCTGGCGTTTTCTCTTCCCTGCCCAATTCTTTCATTTTCAAAGGAAAACCACGCACCGCTTTTATCAACAATGTTGTGCGTTACGCCAAGATCCAGGATGTCTCCTTCCTTGGAAATACCATAACCGTATATTATGTCGAATTCAGCCTCTTTGAAGGGAGGTGCGATCTTATTCTTTACAACCTTGACCCTTGTCCGGCTTCCGATTACCTCGTCGCCTTCCTTGATGGAGGCGGTCCTGCGGATTTCCAGCCTCTGGCTTGCATAAAACTTGAGGGCCATCCCACCTGTTGTGGTCTCTGGGTTTCCGAACATGACCCCTATCTTCATCCTGGTCTGATTTATGAAAACCACGCAGGTCATTGACTTGCTTATGGTTGCGGTCAGTTTTCTCAAGGCTTGCGACATGAGTCGCGCCTGGAGCCCAACATGCTGGTCCCCCATCTCTCCCTCTATCTCTGCACGGGGCACAAGCGCTGCCACGGAGTCTATTATGAGGGCGTCTATGCCTCCGCTTCTAACCAATATCTCGGCAATGTCAAGGGCCTGTTCCCCTGTGTCCGGCTGCGACACCAGAAGGCTTTCCACGTCAACCCCCAGCTTTCGGGCATAACCGATGTCCAGGGCGTGTTCCGCATCTATAAAGGCAACCATGCCCCCTGCGGCCTGGGCCTCAGCGGCTATGTGCAGGGCAAGAGTTGTCTTACCGGAGGATTCGGGTCCGAAGATCTCAACGACCCTGCCTCTCGGAACCCCTCCAATGCCGAGAGCCAGATCAAGAGAAAGCGCCCCCGTGGATATGGCCGGGATATCCATAAGTCTTTCTGCTCCCATCTTGATTATGGAACCGCGCCCGAACTGCTTTTCTATCTGAGAGATAGCCTGATCTACAGCTCTTTCCTTGTCCATAGCCCTTCTCCTTGTGAAATATGTTGATCCAGCGTGCCTTGCTTTGCCTTAGACGCAGCCCGGCCGTTACCCATGACCATTGTCGTGATACGGCTCAAAGCTGTCCGGTAAATCTATATCTTCTTAAAACTGTATAAACAGGACCCGAAGGCCTCAGTTCGCTCCTGTAGAGAACTAATTCGGACATGACGCACATGGGACTTGTTATGTTTTTATAGCTATCCATAATGCGTCTTAACTCTTCTCCTCCAGCCGCGTCCTGTTTGAATCTCCCTAGTGTTATATGGGGTCTGAACGGCCGGTTCTCCTCCTTTATGCCAAAGGGGCCCAACGCCTTCTGCAAAGAATTCCTGAGGGCGCCCATCCTGTCAACGTCCCCTTTAAGCCCCAGCCATATAACCCTAGGATTTTTGATGGTTCCAAAAAAACCTGCGCCGTTCAAACCCATATTAAAGTCTCTGTATCCTTTGCAGATCTCATCAACGACATTTCCGATCTGATCTAATCGCGCCTCCTCCACATCGCCCAGAAAGACTATCGTCAGATGGATCTTTCCGGGGTCCACCCAGCGCACCTTAAGCGGTCTTCTTGTCAATTCCTCAGAGGTCCTTGAAACAACCTTTTTAATATCCTCAGGAAGATCAAAGGCCAGGAAGGAACGGATAGCCATTGAGATATCTCCTTATCCAGTCAAGCGCCATGGTGGCTGTGGAGGTCCTGATCTGCTCCCTGCCGCCGCTGAAACGATACATCCCGCAGTAAGTATTATCACGAGCTGAAAGACCAATATGGACAGTTCCCACGGGCTTTTCGTCGGTTCCGCCCTCGGGTCCGGCAATGCCCGTTACTGCAAGGCCAATGTCCGATTGCATTAACTCACGTGCTCCTTTGGCCATCTGGGCTGCAGTCTGGCCGCTTACCGCCCCAAATGTGGCAAGCGTTTCTTCAGAAACGCCAAGCAGCAATGTCTTCACCTTATTGCTGTAAGCTATCACCCCACCAAGAAAGTAAGCGGAACTGCCTGGTACACTCGTAATCCTGTGCCCGATGAGGCCCCCTGTGCATGATTCGGCAACTGATATTGTTAGGCTTTTTTCTGCCAAAATTCTTCCTGTTACATCTTCCATCATCTCTGAGTCTCTGGCAAAGGCGCAAGGCCCAAGGAGATCCTCAATCGCCTTTTCAATCCTTTTAAGTTCGGAGAGCAAGAGGGATTCATCGTTTCCTCTAAGGGTGATAGCGATATGATTTTCAGGGAACTGCGGATAGAAACCCAATAGGGCTTCACCGGTCTTTCCTCTCAGTTTCTTGACCATCTCGGCTATTGCCGGCTCGTTTATTCCGAAAACCTTGATGGTCTTTTGCCTTAAAAGAGGCAGCTCATTGTAGCGTGACACTATCTCAGGAAGCACAAATTTTTCCATAAGGTAGCGCATCTGCTCCGGCACGCCTGGAAGAAAATAAAGATGCACCCCCTTTTCGGTCATGGAAAAGCCGCAAACTCCTGCCCTTGGATTTATTATGCGGGAGCCTTCCGGCATCCATGCCATCTTCTCAAGGGAAGGGGTCATTGATTTGCCTCGCAATTCCACATATGCCTTTATTGCGTTGAACATTCTTTCATCAAGGCACAGAGGTCTGGCAAAGGCTTTGGCTGCGATCTGACAGGTGAGATCATCATCCGTTGATCCAAGTCCGCCTGTTATGATCACAAACCTAGAGGCGGCAAGGGCCGCTGCAAGGGCTTCAGAGACCTTTGCCCTGTCGTCCCCCACAGAGGTTATGCGTATTACCTTGAGCCCGCTTTCTGTGAGTCTTCCGGCAGCGTACCAGGCGTTGAGATCCCTGGTGCGCCCGGATGTCAGCTCATTGCCTATTGTTATTATCTCTCCGTACATATTTCGTATTGCAGCTCCAAGCGGCGGAAGACCTAACCGGAAACAAATTGGCCTGCTATGAGAAGCACGGTCAGGGTATAGATACCGGCTGCAAGATCGTCCGCAACTATTCCAACCCCGCCCTTGAGCCTCTCGGCCATCCTAATGGGAAACGGCTTTAGTATATCAAAAAGGCGGAACAGGAAAAAGCCCATGGTAACATTGAGCCATGAACATGGCACAAAAACCATTGCCAGGGTAAAACCCGTGACCTCATCAATGACCACCTCATGCGGATCATCTGCCCCGACCATGCCGGCATGGATGCCGGAGGTCCATACTGCTAACCCGAAAAGAGAAATTAAAAAAAACAACTTCCCATTGGTCCCCCATGAAGAGATCAGAAAAATCAAGGGTATTGAAGCTGCAGTTCCAAATGTTCCCGGGGCTGAAGGCATCAAGCCTGTGCCAAAAAAGGTTGAAATCAGTATGGCTATCCGGTTTCCGGCAGGTAGAGACCTTGTTTTTCTCCACAGTCCCCTTACTCTTCCCGGGCTGTCAGCCATAACTATATCCGGTAACCCTTATTGTGGTTCAATCCTGAAACCCAGGAATATATATCCCGGAGGGGTAAACCCTTTTGGGTTGCAATACGACGGCATTCCTCATATTCAGGAATTAGAAAGGCTCTTCCGTCAACTCCGACAGCCTTCTTGACCTTCATGATTCCCCAAGGGGAGTCAACCTCAGCCGATGAACGCTTGAGAACCCTCCTCTGGGAATAGCAATGTCTTATTCCGAGTGTCCCTGTTTCAGCGAAGAGAACATCCATCATGGCATTTGCAAGATGTGGAACGCATACAACCTGGACATGAACTCCCGGACGGTTCTTTTTCATTTGTGCGGGCAGAAATGTCACGTCCAGAGCCCCTGATTCAAAGAGCCGCTCCATGGCAAATCCCATCCATTCAGGGCTTGCATCGTCAATGTCGGTCTCCAGAACCGCTACAGTGTCCGCCTGGGTTTCTGCCTCCTGCCTTCCTATGATGATGCGCAGTAGGTTGGGCCGGTCAGGGAGATCTCTTGTCCCGGCTCCATATCCTGTTGTCTCAAGGGTCATGGCAGGCATGTGTCCGAATGATTCGGCCAGTTCCTTTGCAAGGGCAGCTCCTGTTGGGGTTACAAGCTCAAAAGGAGTATTGGCTGAATAAACAGGCACTTCTTTGAGCAGGGCAAGCGTCGCAGGTGCAGGAAGTGGAATCCTCCCGTGGGCGCATTCAGTGAAACCCTGGCCCAACGGCAGTGAAGATACATGGATGGATTCTATCCCCAGAAATTCAATGCCGAATACAGCACCCACTATATCAATTATGGAATCGACGGCTCCCACTTCATGGAAACGGACCTCATCAGTCGCAACGTTATGGATTGCTGCTTCAACCCCGGCCAGGCGCTCAAAGACGGCTATGCTTTTTTCCTTTACCTTGTGACTGAGGCTGCAGGCGCCAATGATGCCTTTTATATCGGAGAGGTTTCTATGGGGATGCTCATGGAAAGATTGCCGCACCTTGAATCGAGTTCCGTACAGACGGGTGCGTTCCACCCTTTCACTCTCAAGGGAGTAGCCTTCAAGGGGAAGGGTCCTCAGGGCTGCCCGGAGTTTTTCAAATGGAAGCCCCGCATCAAGGAGAGCCCCTATAAGCATGTCTCCGCTGATCCCGGAGAAGCAATCCAGGTATGCTGATTTCATTTGACAATGATAAAGTAAGGCCCTGCAGGTAGCACACAGGGCCTATCTATAAGAGGTGAAATCACAGGGCCTCTGCGATCAGTTCAGATATGTCTCTTATTTCGATATCGCCTTCCTTGTTTGTGGTCTTACGGCTGTCCTCGAGCATGGAAATGCAGTAAGGGCATGCGGTTGCAAGAATCGCGGCTCCAGTCTCACATGCCTCGTGTATCCTTAGGTCCGAGAATCTCCATTCAGGCTTTGTCTCCATCCACAGCCTGCCACCTCCGGCGCCGCAGCAAAGGCTTTCCTTCCTGATACGTTTCATTTCAACGAGATTGCCTCCGGTAACGGCTGATAAAAGTTTTCTCGGCTCATCATATACCTGGCTGTGCCTGCCAAGGTAGCACGGGTCGTGATATGTTACCTTCTTGTTCAACGGTTTTGAAAAGTTGAGTTTGCCCTTGTCCAGGAGTTCTGTCAGGAGCTGCGTATAGTGAACTACTTCAAAATCCGCACCAAGGTTAGGATATTCAAATTTAAAGGTATAGAAGCAATGGGGTGATGTGGTGATTATTTTTTTCACTCCCTTGTTCGTAAAAAGTTTAATGTTTTTTTCAGCGGTCTTGGAAAAGAGCTCTTCATCTCCGATCTTTCTCACGGACTCGCCGCAGCAGTTTTCATCGTTTCCTATGGTTCCGAAGCTGACACCTGTCGCGGAAAGTATCTTTATCATTGACTTTGCTATGTTCTGGCTTCGGACGTCCAAAGCGGATGTGCAGCATATGGACAGGAAATATTCCTTGCCCGCATCAAAGGAAGGAACCTCAAGGGACTGGGTCCAGGCAGTCCTTTTCTCTCTGGGTTCGGACCAGGGGTTGCCGTTGCTGTGGACACTTCCTGTTACGGTCCTCAACACCCCCGGTATAGCACCTGTTTCTGCGATCATGGCCCTCATGGCTTTAACCACGTCAATGATGGTAACTCCCCTGGGACATTTCAGAACGCATTTGTTACAGGTAGTGCATCCGTAAAGGACGTCCGCGGATTCGTAACCTTCCACGCCAAGCTGGGCCATACGGATGAGTTTTCTGACATTGAAAGGGCCGTTTACTATCCGCCACGGACAAGATCCTGCGCACATTCCGCACTGCATACAAAGGTTAAGCTTCTCAGCCCCCATCGCCACCAGGGCCTGATTGACTTCATATAACGGGGTTAATGCCTCCATTCTAATCATTTGCTCCTTTCGTTAGTGTAAGCACTGCTAAGCATTGCTCATAGAGAATCGGAAGAATGTGATTTTTTTAACAAAGGCCCCGGTCATTGTCAACACTTGAATGGCTTGGTCGACCAAAGGGCCTGCTTTTCCTGAAGTCAGGCACGAACGGGATACTTTCAGATGGAAAGAGCGCTCTTCCTTGCTGGCCGGGGAACTGCACAAAGATCTCCTCAAAACCCAGATCAAGACAATGGCCGTATACCTTTTCAAATTCATCGGTCCTGATGCGCCGGTTGAGCAAAGGGTCTTTCTGCGGTTTTACCGCATGATACTGGGACATGAGGCTTAGTGGGAGTTTTGATCCGAACTCCAGAAAGAGGGTAGTCAGGGCGTTGATGGAGTTTCCAGGGTAGCCGGGAATAATAAGATGCCTTACCAGGACTCCTTTCAAGGCCGTTTCTCCCTTCTCTGTTCGGTCGAGGAATCCCTTTTGCTTGACCATTTCTGCTATGGCGTCAAGGGCAAGACCTGGATAATCAGGACAACCTGAGAGACGGGCGGCAAGAGAGGGATCGGAATATTTGTAATCAGGGAGATAGATGTCTGCGTACTCATTAGTATCTTTAAGTAGATCCAGGGACTGGTATCCCGAGACATTAAAAATCACGGGAAGCCCTGTCACTTCCTTCTTAAGTATCTCCAATGTACTGACTACATGGGGAAAGAAATGGTCCGGGGTCACAAAATTGATGTTGTGTACTCCATCTTTCTTTATTGTCGCCTTAAGCAGCCTTGCCAGCTCATCTGCCTCCGACTCTCTCCCGAAACCATCATGGGAGATCTGGTGGTTCTGGCAATAGGAACACCTCAGAGAGCATCCGGTGAAGAAGACCGTCCCTGATCCCCTGGTGCCCGTGAGGGGCGGTTCTTCTCCAAAGTGCGGTCCCACGTATGCCAGCCGAAGCCTGTCCGTCTCGCCGCAGAATCCAATTTTTTCCCGTTTTGTGCGGTCAACTCCGCAACGCCTGGGGCAAAGCCGGCACTCTTTATATGTACTGAACAGGTCAAATTTCAAGAAAACAAATTCCCATTTATGTTGCTATCACAATAAGATTTGAATTTAACCCATTTACATGAGAAATAGATTTTCTTGCTTTCGGAATAATATTTTTCAAAATGTCTTCTAACAATCTGGAACCTGTACAAGATATGTCGGGACGAGTTGTCATAGGCATGTCCAGTATGAACCTCCTTGTGTTCAAGTGCATTCAAAACGTTTATTAATGTTCTTACGCATAACTTAGAGATTTTGTCGAGAAAAATATCCATCACCGCTTCAGCAAGGAGCGCTTGAAAGAGGATTTACCCTTGATTCAGAAGCAGTTTGAGGATGATAATATCATTGATCCGGGCATGATCAGGGACAAAGGAGTTGACACAAGGAGAAAGGTTGGATTGAGTGCACGGGCGTAGATTATAGTGGAGTTTATTATAGCCGGAGAAGACTTTTGATGTAATGCTGCAACGCCGGGCTTCATGAGGAGGCAGGGTGGATATAGATATTTCTGGGGGGGGAGACCATGGCAATAAAAAACTATGAGGAGTATTTCAGCCGTATCAAAAAATTGAAAAGAAATGTCTATGTTCAGGGAGAAAAGGTGGACAGAACGGAATATGAAGGTCTCAGAGGGGGATTTCGGACCATAAGGGAGACCTACGATCGGTCAAACGATCCTCAATACAAGGATCTCTGCGCAACAAAGTCACATCTGAACGGAGAGGTGATAAGCAGGTTCACTCATATTCACCAGAGTGTGGAAGATCTCCTCAAAAAGCAACGTATGACGCGGGTCCTTTGCCACAGGACGGGGGGATGCATTCAGCGTTGCATGGGCATTGACGCCATGAACGCCCTGTCGGTGGTTACCTACGAGATGGACCAGATACTCAAGACGGATTGTAATAAACATTTTATTGACTATCTGGCCTACTGGCAGAAAGAGGATATAACAGCCAATTGCGCCCAGACGGACACCAAGGGCCACCGCCTGAAGAGACCCCATGAACAGGCTGATCCCGACCTGTATGTGCGAATAGTGGAAAGCAGGCCCGACGGCATAGTGGTAAGGGGTGCCAAGGTGGACAATACCGCCGCCCCCGTAAGTGATGAGATAGTGGTGATTCCAACAAGGTTCATGACGGATAAAGACAATGAATATGCAGTAGCCTTTGCAGTTCCGGCGGACCTGGATGGAGTAAAGATGCTGGTCAGACCGGCGAATCATCATCGTAGAAAATATCTTGAAGCCCCTATATCAGAGATAGGCGACGGAGAGTCATTTACCATATTTGACGATGTCTTTGTTCCAAGGGAAAGGGTATTCATGGACGGCAAGGGCGACCCAAGACAAACCCCCTTTGCAGGGTTTCTTGCCTTACTATTCGCTCACTATCACAGACATTCCTATACCGGGTGCAAGCCTGCGGTATCCGAGATCCTTGCGAGCGCCGCGGCACTTGTGGCTGAGTACAACGGAATCGAAAAAGTTGATCACGTAAAGGAGAAGATATCTCACCTGATCGGTACGGCTGAGCTTGTCTTTGCTGCCGGTCAGATGAGCGCCTACAGGGCCGAAAAATCAGCCTCCGGCACATGCATCCCCGACGAAATACTCACCAACGCTGGAAGACGGCTGGCCGGTGAGGAGATCTACAAA
>QZIK01000052.1 GCA_003599015.1 Desulfobacteraceae bacterium
GATGATTTCACCCTGATGAGAGCGAGATCCTCTGGTTTCGTACCGTACTTTGCCATATGCGCTCTGGCGTACATGGCATAATAGGCCGGCATCATTGTTCCGAATGGGCTTTCCCATTGGATGTCGGCTCCTCTACCCATCCTCTCCTGTGATTCGGCAGAGGAAATCTCAGACATCTTCTGAAAGCCTATTACGGCCACAGAATCATGAAGGCCTGAAGCCACCAATGAATAAGCTATACGAAGCCCCATACTGCTTGAAGAGCAGAGGCTTTCGAGATAACATGTGGGCTGAGGGACAAGCCCAAAATACTCGGCAAAAACCCCTGCCGGTGAACGCTGCTTGTCATATTCAGGAGCCGAGCAGATTATAGATGCCCCTATGTCCTTGGCAGTGATACCTGCATCCCTTATCGCATCCTTGAACCCCTCAAAGGCCAGTTCCCTGATGGAGCCGGCATATCCTCTAACAAAGGCGCTCTGTCCGACCCCGATAATTGCCACCTTTCCCATAAACAACCTCCCGGTGAAATTGGGAGCCTTTGATTAAAGGCCCCAGAAACATCTTCCGATTTTTCTCCCTGTAAGCTTTAAGTTACATTGTCAGTACTTTTGAAAATAACTATAGGGAATACAACCACAATCGGTCAAGGGAAAAGCCGCTATTTTCAGATCTTCGCTTTTATCTGAGCGGTAATTTTCCAGAAATGTCTCAGGCGTGCCAAAAGAAAATTCAACCCTAACAATCACCCGGCATAAATTTCAGGAGGCATGGGTGAACTTGAAACCTCTTTTCCTGAAAAGCCTCAAACAGGCCTCCACCACCTCCTTATCATAAATGGTGCCTTTTTTGCTCTCCACTTCCGATAAGGCCGCCTCTGTTCCAAGGGCAGGTCTGTATGGACGATGGGAGCTCATGGCTTCTACCACATCAGCAACACCCAGTATCCGGGCCTCAAGAAGAATACAGTCTCCCCTTATTCCATGAGGATAACCACTGCCGTCAAGCCTCTCATGATGCTGAAGAACCATGGTAGCAATAGGCCAGGGAAACTTAATATCTTTAAGTATTTCATAGCCGGCAGCAGCATGGGTCTTTATAAGCTCAAATTCTATAGGGCTGATACGGCCCGGCTTACTAAGAATTGCCACCGGTATCGATACCTTCCCAAGGTCATGAATCATGGAAGCCATTTTAAGACCTTCAATCCTGTCAGAAGCCAGTCCCATCTCTGTTGCTATGGCAACCGCAAGCTTCGCAACCCGCTGCTCATGTCCTGCAGTATAAGGATCCCTGGTCTCCATGATCCTTGCAATAGCCTCTATCGTCCCCCCTAGGGCCTCTCTGAGGCGTCCCATGCTTGCCTCAAGATCTCTTTCAGCCCTTTTTCTCTCGGATATGTCTATGGCAACATACAGCACAGCGGTAAGAGTCCGGGCCGGGGAAAAAAGAGGATATATGGTTGACAAAACCGAGACCTGTTCACCATTTTTTCTGATAAATGTCGCTTCGCTGGACTTTGCATCCGGTCTGCCATGGCCGGTATAATTATTCTGGCAAACACCTTCAATGGACGGAAGCTTCAGCAGAGCCATAGGTTTCCCGAGGACTTCCTCGGCCCTGTACCCCAGCAGTCTCTCGGCACCAGGACTAAACTCAATAACCGGTCCCTCTGGGCCGGTTCCTCCGGCAAGTATAAATGCAACATGTTCGGCTGCATCAAAGATAGCCCTGAGCCTTGCTTCGCTTTGCTGAAGGGCGGCTGTTCTTTCCTTAACAAGCGACTCCAGACCGACCCTGTAAATCCGGTTATCTTGTTCAAGTTGTCTCCGTCTAAGGGCATTGGTTATGCCTATGAGCATCTCCCTGTGATCAAAAGGCTTTATGATGTAGTCATAGGCGCCTATTCTAATGGCATCCTCGGCCACGCCTGGATCATCAACCCCTGTTACCATAACTGTTGCGATGTCAGGGTACTGTTCTATAACATACTTGATTAATTCAAGGCCGGATTCCCCTGGCATATTAATGTCACAGAGAACAAGATGGATGGTGTCGTTTTGGAGAAATAGGCGTGCCTCTGAGGCATCAGCTGCACAAAGACATTTATACCCGAAAATCTCAAGCATCTGATGGACCATGTTCCTTATAGGCTCCTCATCGTCCACCACGAGGATTGTATGCCTCTGCTTCTCCTCCATATCTGAATCTTCCCTACCCGGCAAGCAACTCCCGCACGGCATCACCAAGTGCGCGTAACTCAAAGGGCTTGGCAAGGGTTTTTTCAGCGCCAAGTTTCTTGGCAAGACCAAGGTAGGTTTCGGGACCGACCCTGCCGCCTCCCGACATGGCTATTATTTTTATCGCCGGAAAAGAGGTCTTTAGCTCCTTTATGGTTTCAATTCCCTCTTTTTCAGGCATAATCAAGTCTGTTATCACAAGGTCGGCCGGTTTTTTTTCATTAAGACGAAGCCCCTCCTTTCCATCAGCGGCATCCAGGACTTCATAGCCTTCTATCTCCAAAAATTGTTTTAGCATGGCCCTTATCTGTGGTTCATCATCAATAATAATGATACGTTGCGGCATGGCGGCCTCTCAGGCAATTTGCATATAATGATATTTTAATTATTTATCCCATAGAGATAGCCGGGTCAAGAAGATTAAAAAAGACACCCATGCTTGATTCATCCTTACTCTTACTGAGAGTGGTTCTTGACAAAGATATATCCCGCGGAATACCAATAGCTCCAAGTGAGAATTCAATTTTGTCCTTTGGAATCCGGCATAAGGAATCAAGATATAGATGTATTGAGGCACAGGAGTAAATCAATGCTTACCTACATGAGGAAAAAGTCAGTCTCCGTGGATCGCATTGGCAATAACACCTTAGCTGTCCATGGAGTCCTCGACGACGATATATACAGCCTTGAATTGGACCTTACAATTGGACTGGAAAATTTAAATATTTTGGACTTTACCGGCCGATGGAATCGCTGGACGACCCATGAATGCCCGAGAGCTTTGATGTTTTTGAAGGAAGCGGTCGGGTTAAAAATTGAAGAGCCTGGTTTTTCGGATACGGTTCACAGGGTAGTGGGTCGCAAGGCCTGCAGGCATTTTGCAAATCTGCTCCTGGAATGCTGCGAAGCTGCTCGGGAAGCTGCCCTGATACTGAAATGGGAAGAATCAAAAAAGAAAGAGGGAGATAAAAAATTTGAAGACTTTGTATGCCGCGAACAGGAAAAGAAACGGTTCGCGGAAGCTATTTCCCCTTCCGCTGTAAAGACTGAGAACAATGAGGCACACCCCTGCAAGATCCAAAGGACCGCCCACGGCAAAACCGGTTTGTTTATTGTCGATCTTCACATCCACACCCATCCGGCATCGCCATGCAGCTCGGTGAGCATTGAAAAGGTTGTTCGAAAGGCAAAGGCGATCGGCCTTGATGCTATCTGCCTTACCGACCACAATTATTTGTGGGAGAGGAAAGCAGTGGAGGCGGTCAAGGAAAGTTACGATTTTCTTATACTGCGCGGCAATGAAATCACTACTGACCAGGGGGATGTTCTGGTTTTTGGTTTGGAAAAGAATATAAGAGGCATAATAAGGATAGAGGAACTCAGGGATGAGGTGTTGAGGGCTGGTGGCGCAATGGTAGCAGCCCACCCTTTCAGAGGATTTCTTACATTTGGTGTAGGCCAGCTGGGATTAACTCCTCAACAGGCCATGGAAAGGCCGATTTTCCGGTATATTGATGCAGTTGAGGTATTAAATGGAAAGGTCACAGACAGGGAAAACAGCTTTGCCTCCGATGTGGCCTCAGGCATCGGACTTCCTGGAACCGGAGGAAGCGATGCCCATGAAGAAGGAGAGATAGGGATATTTGCCACAGGACTTTTGCAGCCAATTCAAGATGAAAGGGATCTCATAGAGGCCATCAGGAATGGTCAGTTGGGGCCGGTTGACTTAAGAAAGGAAAGGTGAAACAGAGGTCATAGTCATGGAAAAGAACCAAGGATGGGAAAAAATTATAAGAAGGATGGAGCAACTTCTTAGGCTCAAGTCCTTCCCAGTTGCATTTAAGATGCTTGAAAACAGAGAGGACCTCAACCAGATACCCTTTTTGCGAAGGCCAAACAGCCCAATGACACTCTGCCAGATGATTACCCTGGTTAGAAATTTTGACTGGACGGTTGGAGCAGAGCAAAAAGACTTCATGAATCCCACCTGTCCCTCCATAGTTGGATTATCAGACATACCGGAATATAACAAGGATGGTACCTTTAGAAGCATTGTGTGGGTAAAAACCCGAGAGGATGCCAGGCGCTATGAGGATTCAATTCCACGTCTGCCGCTGGGAAAATACCAGGCACTTGCTATGGCGCCTCTTGTCTATAACCCCTTTGAACCCGACATCGTGCTCATCTATGCAAACCCTGCCCAGATGATGCTTCTAATCAACTCTCTGCAGTTTGAAAACTATGAGGTGATGAATTTCCACTGCGTCGGGGAGTCATCCTGCTCTGATGCCATAGCCAGATGTTATATTTCGGGCAAACCTTCTCTCGCCATCCCCTGCTACGGTGAAAGACGCTATGGGCACGCACAGGACGAAGACCTTGTCATGGCAGTACCGGCGGGCCTTATGGAAAAGGCATTAAAGGGAATGGAAGCATTATACCGTCGTGGGATACGATATCCCATAAGCTTTGCAGGCGCCGAGCAGGATCTGACAAGCTCATTTCCCATGTCATACGGAGCACTTGGTGCCCTTGACACAATCCGGGGAAGGGACGGAAGACTCCTTTTGGGAGTTACCGGCGGAATAGCCACCGGAAAAAGCACGGTGTCTGCAATGCTCCAGGATCTGGGAGCTCACCTTATAGATTTCGATGTCCTTGCCCGCAGAGTGGTGGAGCCGGGCACACCGGCATGGAAAGAGATTGTTGCCTATTTTGGAAGACAGGTCCTGAGGGAAGATGATTCCCTTGACAGAAAGGTGCTCTCTGAAATCGTGTTTCGTGATTTTGAAAAAAGGAAAAAACTTGAATCATTCACCCATCCACGGATACATGAGGAGTTTGTCAAGGAAGTCCGGGAAATTGCGTCCACGCACCCGAAGCCGATCATCCAGGTCGGCATTCCGCTTCTGATAGAACTTAACCTTCAGTATCTATTCCACAAGATACTCGTTGTTTATCTGCCCCAGGAGCTCCAAATAGATAGGCTGGCCAAGAGGGATGGAATAACCAGGGATCAGGCAGCCAACATCCTCAAGGCACAGATTCCCATAGACGAAAAAATCGGCTATGCTGATTTTGTCATTTACAACAATGGACCCATTGAAGAAACAAAGATCCAGGTTATGGATCTCTGGAAAAAATTGCTCGATTTTCAGAACACCATTTAGATACAGGAAGCCTTGTCTATGAATCTGATTACTGTTTTAAAAGATAGGTGTAAGAAGGATGGAATCTGTGCTGCAGAATGCCCAACAAGGATAATTGAGATGGATCCTCTTGGGGGTTATCCCAGATCTACCCCGGATGCAGAGAGCTATTGCCTCTCCTGCGGCCACTGCGTTGCAGTGTGCCCCCAAGAGGCCATAAGCCTTTCATGGCTTTCTCCGCACGACTGCACCCCCATCCGGGAAGGGCTTAGGATTTCCACTCAGGCTGCCGAGCAGTTCCTGAGAGCTAGGCGTTCCATAAGATCATTTAAGAAAAAGCCTTTGTCCCGTGATACTTTAAATGAGCTGATTCGAGTGGCCTGCTTTGCTCCTTCGGCCAAGAACAAACAACCCTGGCATTGGCTTGTCCTTGAAGACAGAGAAAAGGTGCGCCAGGCAGCCGCTCTTGTTATAGAGTGGATGAAGAAAACAATAGCCGCAAATCCCGAGCTGGCAGAAACAATGGGATTCATAAGGGTTACAGCCGCCTGGGAAAAGGGCGATGAAAGGATCTGCAGGGATGCGCCCCACGTCATAATTGTGCACGGAGATGCAAGCTGGCCTTTCGGATGCGAGGACTGCACACTTGCATTAAGCTACCTAGACCTCTATGCGCAGTCGCAGGGGCTTGGAACCTGCTGGGCAGGTTACCTCTATACAGCAGTGAACTATTATAAGCCTCTCTTTAAATGGTTGGAAATTCCCCCCGAACACAGGGCATATGGGGCCATGATGGTGGGGCGGCCACTTTATTCTTACAAACGGCTCCCCCTGAGGGCCACTCCTGTCGTTAAATGGTTTTAATCAAGGGTGTAAGGAGCCACGCCATCCTTAGATCAATGTGGGAGATAGCTGGAGCTGGAAACAGGGTGCATATGGATAGCACCTCTACAGTCCAAGGTAGGTTTTACGGATCACCTCGTCTTTAAGCAACTTTTCTCCGGTTCCCTCTGCTATGATTCTACCCGAAGAAAGTACATAATTCCGGCTGGACATGGCAAAGACGGCTCCAACCTCCTGTTCAACCAGAAGCACTGTGATACCAAGCCTTGAAACCTCCGATATCTTTTCAAATACCTCAGCCCTTAGAATAGGGGCAAGCCCCGTTGAGGGCTCATCTATACAGAGGAGCCTCGGCTCGGTCATAAGCGCCCTTCCAATAGCCAGCATTTGCTGTTCCCCTCCCGAGAGGGTTCCGGATATCTGGCTGCCCCGCCCTTTCAATACCGGAAAAAGATCATAAACCTTTGCCAGGTTCGACATGGTCTTATCCCTGTCTTTGATAAGGTAGGCTCCCGCCAGGAGATTGTCTCTCACGGTCATCTCACGAAAGGGTCTTCTGCGTTCCGGGCAGTGAACAAGTCCCATTTTCACGATTTCATGGGCGTGGATATTCTGTATCTGAATATTTTCAAATCTGATTAAGCCCTGCAGCACGACGTCTCCGCCGGTAGATCGCTTTGATATCTCCCTGTCCCTGGCCACAAGGCCTGTTACGGCTCTCAGAAGAGTTGATTTGCCTGCGCCGTTCGGACCTACGAGGCTAACAAGCTCTCCGGTATCAACGCCCATGTTTATATCGTTCAGGAGCATGGCCTTGTCGTAAAAAACATTCAGGTGTTCAACATCGAGCAGCAAATCTTAAAGTCCTCCCTGGCCGAGATAGGCCTTGATAACCTGCGGGTTATTGACCACATCTTCAGGAGTTCCATCGGCGATGATGGTCCCGAAATCAAGCACTATTATCCTGTCAACTATCTTCATCAGTTGCTGCAGCTTATGTTCCACTATTATCATTGCAGGTCCCTCGCTGTGCAGTCTTCCGAAACGTCCCCCTTTATGGAGCCTCTTGATGGACTTGGCCATGAGCTCAGTCTCCGCAGGGCTTAGACCCCCGAACGGTTCGTCCAGAAGAAGCAACTCCGGCTCTGTGGCAATGGCCCTGGCTACTTCCAGCCGCTTGAGGTCTCCTTGTGACAGGGTGGAAGCCTTTTCAAGGGCCATGTCAGAGATGCCTGCAAATTCAAGGGCATCCATAGCCTTGGCTTCAATCTTTTTTACCCACTCTCCCCTCTTCATGGCCCGCGGGGAAAGACAGGAAACCATAACATTGGCAATAATGGGAAGCCGCCTGAAAGGTCTCATATTTTGGAAGGTGCAGGCTATGCCCATGTTAACTATATCCCAGGTTTTCCTCCCTGATATGCTTATTCCCTTGAAGTTGATAGTGCCCAGATCCGGCCTTAGTATTCCAGTGATGAGCCTTAAAAGGGTTGTCTTTCCTGCACCGTTGGGTCCAATGAGCCCTATTACTTCCCTTCGGCCCATGGAAAAGCTCACGCCGCTTACGGCCCTTAAACCGCCAAAGTCCTTGGCCAGACCTTCAACCCTCAAGAAATCCGCAGACATATCAGGACTCTTCCGCCTCCTCTCTCAACTCGCGTCTGGATACCTTTCCCACATCAGTCTTTGGAAGTTCGCCCCTGAATTCAACTATCTTAGGAACCTTGTAAGGAGCCATGTTTTTCTTGCAGAATTCAATAAGTTCCTCCTCCGACACCTTTCCTCTGGCCTCGCTCTGGAGTACGACATAGGCCTTTACAACCTGCCCTACCTTCGGGTCCGGAACACCCACCACGCCTGCGGCCTTAACCTGGGGGTGTTTGTAGAGGACCTCCTCTACATGCCTTGCAAACACAGAGTAGCCTTTATATTTAATGAGATCCCTCTTGCGGTCAAAGAAATGGAAATATCCTTCTTCATCCATTCGAACCAGATCCCCTGTCCTGAGCCACCTCCTACCGTCAATCTCCACAAGTGATTCTGCCGTCTCCTTTGGCCTCTTCCAGTACCCCTGCATGATGTTGGGACCATTTAGGATGAGTTCCCCAACCTCGCCCACCGGCACGAACTCCGTGCCTTCAACATCCACAACAGCAGCCAGAACACCGGGGAGAGGCACCCCAAAGGATCCCGGCTTGGGTCTATGATAGGGAGAACTGTGGCTTACCGCAGTGGTCTCCGTCATTCCGTATCCTTCCAAAATCCTTGTTCCTGTTCTTCTCTCCCAGTCCACAACCGTAGATTGATGCAGGGTGTCTGCTCCGCAGGCAATGAGCTTGAGCCGCTTCCAGTTAACCCTTCCCGTCTTTTCGTGCTCCTTCAGATACTCAAAAAGGGTTGGGACGCCATAAAACCCGGAAACCTGGTATTTGTCCATGGCATTCAGTATTTCTTCAACATCCGGGGTCGTAAAAAGGATAAGGGTTGAGCCCTGAACAAGCCCGCTTAACATCACAACCACCTGACCATATATGTGAAAGAAAGGCAGAAAGGCAGCCCCCACCTCCTTCCCCTCCTCAAATATGGGCCAAAAAGAAGTGGTCTGCTTTTGGAGCGCCACCATGTTGGAATGGGTAAGTATGGCGGCTTTGGGCAAGCCGGTCGTGCCGCCTGTATAGGGCAGTGCCGCTATGTCTTTGCCCGGATCAAAATAAACCTTAGGAGGCTGGGGAGGATATTTCTTTATAAGGCCTTGAAAATCCTGGAGTCCAGCCTGCTGCCTGTATTGCGTTGAAGGAATCTTCCTTCCGCTGTATGCCTCTGCAAGAGCACTTTTACCGAAAATTCTTTTTAGAGGAGGCAGATAATCGCCGATATTTGACAGAATAATATTGTCGAGATCAATCTCGGCCTTCTCAACATTGTCATAGAGCATCTCCTCGCAGACAATGGTCTTTGCATTGCTGTCTTCAAGCTGGTGCCTTACCTCTTTGCTTGTATAAACCGGACTTATCGGGGTTACTTTTGCTCCCACTTTAAGGGCGCCAAAATAGGCTATCACATATTGGGGACAATTTAGAAGATAGAGCGCAACCGTATCTCCCTTTGATACTCCCAGATCATTAAGCGCTGCCGCGAAACGATCCGTCTTCTCCCTGAGCTCCCTGTAGGAGATACGCCTTCCGTAAAATATAAGAGCATCCTTCTTATGATACTTTTCCGAAACCCTGTCAAAAAGTTCCGGTACCGATATGTCTTCCACCTCAATATCAGCAGGGACCCCACTCGGATAATGGGCAAGCCACGGTCGCGACAGGTAAGCATCTTTTGATTCCATAACCTTTTCCTTTCAAAAAGCCTCGAAGCATTAATTCACCCGTCCCCTATTCCAAAGGGGCTGTGCATATCCTGCATGTCTTTCTTGTGGCAACATTCCTTATCTTGCACCTGGGGCACTCGGTCTCTATTTTGTCCCGCAGATATGGAAAAAGTCCTTCGGGCATGTACAGCAGTATCAACAGTATCACTATTGCAAAGGCCAGGGTTCTGTATTCTGGCCAGAATCTCAGAAATTCCAGTAAGGGAAAGAGTATGAACACAGCGCCGACGGGCCCATAGATGGTTACAATACCGCCGAATACTGCCCATATAACAACGGTGAACGACATGGAGACCTCCAGTGTTGAAGGCCCCGCAATCCTCATGAAATGAGCATAGAGTCCTCCTGATATACCGGCGAAAAATCCGCTCAGGCAAAATGCCATGAGCTTATAACGTGTGGTGTTGATTCCGGATGCCCTAACGGCAACTTCATCTTCTCTTATGGCATGAAATATTATTCCAGTGTTGGAGTTGGCAATCTTCCACATGATACTGCACACAGCAAGCATCACAATGACCGTCAAGTAATAATCCCATAGTCTTGTACCCGTGAGTCTTGAAAGTCCCGACAATCCCAGCTCACCCCCAGTAACGTCGGGTATCGCAAATACAATACCGAGGACGATTATTGGAAATGCCAGAGTGGTCAGTGCGAGATATGTCCCTCTGAGCCTGAGACACGGTATCCCCACAACAAGACCTGTTATGACGGCAGCCAGTGCACCAAGGGGAATGCTCGCCCATGGAGGGAGGTGGGCGTGGATGTTTAGGAGTGCCGTAGAGTAGGCCCCTACTCCGAAAAACAGGGCATGGCCGAAGTTCATCTGTCCTGTAAAGCCCGACAAAAGGTCCCAGCTCGCTGCAAATATGGCAAAGATACTGGAGAGAACCATGACCCTCAATAAATATGGGCTCTGCGAAAACAACGGCAACAGCAGCACCGTCAGAAAAAAGACCCCCACAGCAACGCGGCCCGGTAATACCAGGACCTCTTCTTTACAAATGGTGTAGGTCTTGCGTGTGTAATAACCTATTAAACTCATGGTTATCTCTCTTCCTCAAAGGCTATGCCAAAAAGTCCCTCAGGTCTTATGATCAGGACCAGGATCATTATGGAAAGAGCAACGGAACCCTTCAGGAAGGCGCCTTTTGGTATCAAAAAAACTACCAGGGCCTCTGTAAAACCCAGGATATAAGCCCCAATAAAACTGCCCTTCAGACTTCCCAGTCCGCCCAGAACCACCACTGCCATCATAATTATAAGCGGTTCCATCCACATGAACGGGTTTAGAATGGTCAGAGGAACCACAACTGCTCCTGTAAAGGCGGCAAGCCCTACCGAAATTCCCATTGTGGCCATGGCTACCCGCCTTTCATTAATACCCATTAGATTGGCCACCTCCCTGTCTTCCGCCATACACCTTACTGCAAGCCCCAGCCTTGTCTTCATAAGCATCAGCCACAGGGCTATAAGGATTGTCAGAACCGCCCCGAATGTAAGTAGCTGCTGAAAGAATATCTTCACGCCCATCAATGAGAAAAATCCCTCAAGCAGAGAGGGTACGCTCAGGAAGTCTCCCGTGAAGAAAAGCAGCATCACCTCCTGCATTGCTATGGCAAGGGCAATCGTGCCTATAAGAACAGCCGCTTCGTGTTCCCTTATGGGTTCAATAAAAAAGCGGTAGGCTATAAGACCCAAGAAGGTTACTATTATTATTGCCATAAACATGGCCGGAATTGGGCCTACGCCCATCCTCTGGGTAAAGAAAAAGATACAGTATGCAGCAATCATATAAAAGGCCGTATGGGCTATATTAACTATGCGGGCAACCCCGAATATCAAGGAAAAGCCTATGGCCAGAAGCGCGAACATGCTACCGCTGATCAATCCGCTTACAATTATGTCAAGCAACATGGTTCCTCCTCTAGTGGAGGGAAAGGGTTCTCTTGTGCAGGCAATCAAAGCTCCCGCCAAAGTTTTTTGGCGGGAGAACTATCTCGTCTATTTTTTATATGCCTGGATCACCCAAGGCGGGACTTTGTATGGGACCATTCCTTTGTAAGTTATCTCAGGGGCACCCTCAGCAGCCTTCCACTTGTTGGGCCATACGCCCACCATTTTTCCGTCCTGCCACTGAACCCCAAGGCTGGTAAGAAAACCCGGTCCCCAAGTAAGGTCATGAAGATGCCTCCCCTGTTCATCTTTCATATACTTAATTGTCCCCGCCGGGGTCTTGAACTGTCTTTCCTCCATAATGGGAATAAGCTTTTCCGCATCAAGAGTACCGGCCTTTTCAACTGCAGGCACCAGACCGTGAACCAGAAATGTGTAAGTATCGGCAGTGTAGGTAGGGGTCTCTCCGAACCTCTTGACATATCCTTCCACAAAAGGCGCCGTCAGCTCGTTTGCCTCCACTCCCCTGCAATAGGTGTTCATTGTCATTACATAGTTGCCCATGCCCTTGGTGGCATCCCAGAAGCCATCCTTCTGGGCCTCTACATTAATCCCCACCTGAACGGCCGGAACCTTAAGTTCTCCAGCCTGTCGAGCAAAGGTTATGCCTACTGAAGCTGAAAAAACAGTGAAAATCATATGGGCACCGGATCCCTGAACTGCTGAAATTTCTGGTGTTACATCTGTTGCCGTCTGGGAAGGTCTCCAAATGCCCACCAGTTCCATGCCCATCTTTGGTATAAAACCTTTTGCCGCCTCTATCATGGGATCAACCCATATGGCCTTCTCCGCAACTATAGCCACCTTGACTGCAGGTATCCCTAGTGTCTGCTTTAAAATGGCTCCAACTGTGGCCATCTGAATAAAACAGGTTTTTACCAGGAACTGGGAATTAAAAGGGGTGCCCCGAAAGAAGTATTTGTATCTTCCATAATCCTTTGCCACCCTTGTGCAGAGCTCCGGGTGAGCGGCGCCGCAGCCGATAAAGATCTTTTTATAATCCATGGCAATGTCCTGCATTGCAAGAACCGCCTCTGTCCTGAATCCCCCTACTATCAGGTCAACCTTGTCATGGGTAATGATCCGCTCCATGGCATTGGTGGCATCAGTAACATTGAGAAATTCATTGGAATCTGCTTTCACAAGCTCAATCTTCATTTTCTTTTTGCCGACCTGAACCCCACCTTTGCCATTTATCTCCTCAGCAGCCATGGTTGCTCCATTCCAGTGGCCTTTGCCCTGAACAAAGTTCATAGGGCCAATGACTCCGACCTTGATGCTGTCAGAAGCCCAACCAGGAAGAGCCGAAACCATCAATAGACACAAGGCAAAGCACACACATCCAAATAAGACTTCTCTCTTCATAAGCCTTTCCTCCTACTTTAAAAAAAGGTTTGTAAGATGTGCCTGTTCAAAAAAAAGTGCCACACGGCACCTTAATAGCCGTCTCTGTGTCTGAACATGTTGAATTGCTTAGAGATAAAGGATATCTTTCAGTTGGTGAAACGAACGGTGTGCTCCTTGACACCGAAAAAGTCATCTCTCCGACTTCAAATAAAAAGGAGTTATAAGGGTAAATTTTTTCACAGGAGCTTAATGAAAGGGAAATAATGGTCCCCGAAAGGACTGTTCCTGCCGGGCAAGACAAAAAGGTTTGTCGGGGAGATAAGTTCAAACTTACACCCACATCCATATGGTTACAGTTGGATTTTTCCCTGCTGCCTATGCACTATGGAGCTTAATACGCCTTTTTAAATTCCCATGCCCCTATTTGTCAACATAAAAAAGGTTTATTAAGACACTTCTTGACCCGCTCCACCTTGTGGCGTATCACTTAGGCAAGGATAGAATTATACTGATCCGAAGACCACAAGTTATGCTCTCAAGGCAAGGAGATAAAATAACAATGCAGAGACATAAGACAGCCATCGTCAGGTACGAAAAACCTTTTGAATCATTAAAAAAAACTGTCGCTCTGGCAGGAGGGCTCGAACACTTGCCCCAGGGCGCCAAGGTGTGCATTAAACCCAACATTGTCTTCTGGACCAGATCAGTGCCCTTTCCAAAGTGGGGAGTCATAACAACATCAAGGATTGTGGAAGATGTGGTTATTCTTCTTAAGGAAAGGGGAATAAGCGACATAACCATCGCCGAGGGAACCGTCACGATGGATCCAAAGGACCGGGCAACACCTGCCCATGCATTTGAAACCCTTGGCTACGGGGTGCTTGAGAAACGTTACGGGGTCAAATCCCTGAGTGTTTTCGAACGGCCTTTCAGGAAAGTGAATATCGGTGAAGGAATTTTCCTCAACTTCAATCAGGATGCACTTGAGTCCGATTATTTGATTAATCTGCCAGTGCTTAAAACTCACAACCAGACAAAGGTCAGCCTTGGCATCAAGAATCTTAAAGGGTTACTCGATATCTCTTCAAGAAAAAAGTGCCACAGCGCCGACCCTGCTCATGATCTGAATTTCATGGTCTCCCGTCTCCCCATTGCCATGCCTCCGGTGTTTACCGTAATTGATGGCATTTACACAAATGAGCGGGGCCCCAGCTTTGATGGTAGAATAAGGAGAAAGGATATCCTTATCGCATCAGGAGATATACTCTCAGCAGATCTTGTAGGAGCAATGGTTTTGGGTTTTAACACAAGGGATGTCCCGCACCTTGTCCATGCTGCGATGAGGGAGGAAAGGCCAACGGATCTTTCCGACATTGAAGTCGCTGGAGAAAGGATAGAGGACGTGGCGTCTCCTCATGGATACGATTTCGCTTATTCAGAAAGCGATGATGGCGTTATGCCGCTGCCGTTGGCAAGACAGGGTATAAAGGGACTTTCCTATCACAAGTACGACCTTTCAATGTGTACCTATTGTTCAGGTTTAAACGGTCTTATACTCACCGCAATAAGGGGTGCTTGGAAGGGAGAGCCATGGAACCGTGTAGAAGTATTAACCGGCAAGATCATGAAACCCACACCTGGAATGAACAAGACCATTCTCATAGGCAAGTGTATGTATAAGGCCAATAAGGATAATCCTGACATCAAGGAGCTATTCGCTGTCAAAGGATGCCCTCCCAGCGCCGGGGATATCGTAAAGGCTCTTTATTGGGCGGGAATTGAGGTCAACTCTACTCTTTTTGAACAGATAGACCAATTGCCTGGGTTTTTTATGCAGCGATATGAAAACAAACCACAGTTTGACGAGTCTCATTTTAAGGTAACATAGCCAAGACAACTTGTAATGAGGTCTAGCATGGAAAAAATATTGGTCGTAGGTGCAGGGTTCATGGGTTCTGGTATAGCCCAGGTTTGCGCCCAGAAGGGAAATCTCGTTTTTCTTACAGACGCTGAGAGAAGCGCAATTGATAATGCCATTAACGGAATAAGATGGTCACTTGGCCGGCTTGCTGAAAAGGGATCTATTAAAGAATCCCCGGAAACGGTTCTTAAAAGAATAATACCTCAATATAGCATACAAAAAGCTAATGAAGCAGACTGGATTATTGAAGCTGTCCCGGAGTTGGAGGATTTAAAAAAAAATCTTTTCGCTGAACTGGACAGTATTGCGCCATCAAAGACTATAATAGCCAGTAATACATCCTCAATCCCCATTTCCTCTCTGGCGGCTGCAACCGGACGCCCCGACAGGGTCCTCGGACTTCATTTCTTCGGCCCGGTCCCTTTGATGCGCCTTGTGGAGGTAGTAAAAGGAGAACTCACTTCTGACGAGGTTTTTGAAAGAGGTGCAGCCTTTGCGGTCTCCCTGGGAAAGATTCCCGTAAGGGTGACAAGGGACATTCCCGGGTTTGTAATGAACCGCATATTCACAGCCGCATTCAGGGAGGCCCTGGACCTGGTGGATAAGGGGATTGTAAGCCCTGCAGAGGTGGACATAGGAATGAGGGAAGGTTATGGCTGGAAGGCCGGCCCTTTTGAGATTGCCGACAACGCCGGGCTTGATACGATTGAACTTATCGGAAAGGCTTTGGCAAGCCTTGGTGAAGGCCAATTAAGCCCCAAGGGTGATCTGCTAACAAGAATGCTCAAAGAAGGAAAACTTGGCAAAAAGACCGGCAAGGGATTCTACTGTTATGATTCCGCAGGTAGGCGATTACCAGGCCAGGCAAGTTTCTCTTGATGTTTGATTTGAGTATTAATTCCATAGAACTAAGGAGGATCAGGGGTTATGTCTGTTCTTTTTGAAGCAAATGAGCTTGGCGGAATAAAGATAAGGAACCGTTTTATTCGCTCCGCAACATGGGAAGGAATGGCGGAGGAAAGCGGGGCATGCACTCAGAGACTTATAGATCTAATGAAGGAACTGGCCCTTGGTGAAGTAGGGCTCATAATTACAAGCCACGCATATGTAAGAAAGGACGGGCAGGCCGGACCATGGCAGCTCGGCATGCACAATGACGGACTTATTTCCGGCCTTTCAAGAATGACCGACGCAATTCATTCCTCTGGAGGGAAAATAATTGCGCAGCTTTCCCATTCAGGTTTTTTTGCCAACCCAAAACTGACCGGCGAGGCCCCCATTTGCATGTCCGTTCTGGATGGCCATGGGAAAACCGAACGTGTACCTATGAGTATTAGAGACATTCAAAGTTTGGTCCAGGCTTTTGCACAGGCGGGCTTGAGAGCAAAAAAGGCCGGCTTTGACGGCATTCAAATCCATGCCGCACACGGCTATCTTTTAAGCCAATCATTGTCTCCGGCCTTTAACCTTAGAGATGACGCCTTTGGCGGGACGATCGAGAATCGCGCCAGATTTCTTCTGGAGGTTATAAGAACCACCAGGGAGTTTGTCGGAGAAGCATTTCCGATTTTTGTTAAAATTAATTGCTCGGATTTTCTTGAAAAAGGCCTTGAGTTAAATGAATCCTTAATTGTTTCCAGTCTTATTGCCAAGGAGGAAGTCTGCGCCATTGAACTAAGCGGAGGAACATTTTTATCCGGCGAATTGATCCCTTCCAGGGTAAAGATTTCTTCCGAGGAACAGGAGGCTTATTTTCGGCAAGCCGCCAAGTCATTGAAGTCCAAAGTTTCCGTGCCTGTAATACTTGTGGGTGGGATCCGCTCCCTAGGCATGGCCGAGAAGCTTGTTGAGAACGGTTACTGCGACTTTATATCCATGTGCAGACCTTTTATAAGAGAGCCAGGCCTGATAGGTCGTTGGAAAAAGGGAGACACAAGAAAGGCAGCCTGTCTTTCGGACAACCTCTGCTTTGGTCCCGCCCTTGCCGGAGAAGGAATTTACTGTGTAATTGAAAGGCGAAGATCCGACGTAAAACAATGAGGATGTTTCACGTGAAACAATCAATACCGGTTTCCCCCAGTGAGTATTGAAAACCTTCGTCCAAATCTTACACAATGATATGTTTTTAACAATCGGCAAAAGAACCGGAATTCACTCCCATGCTGACTATTGGTAACCTCAAACTGGATGGAAGATTGTTGATGGCGCCTATGGCAGGAATCACAAACCTTCCCTTCAGGATCATAGCGAAAAGATGCGGGGCTGCCCTTGTGACAACAGAGATGATAAGCTCCAAGGGTCTGGTCTTAAACCAGAGAAAAACCGTGGAACTTTTATCAAGCGTTCCTTCTGAGAGGCCTCTTGCAGTCCAGATCTTTGGTTCAGATCCGGACACTCTGGCAGAGGCAGCCGTTGTTGCATGCGACGCAGGTGCTGACCTTGTTGATATAAATATGGGGTGCCCTGTAAAAAAGGTCATTAAAACAGGCGCTGGAGGAGCCCTTCTGCAGAACCCGGTTTTGGTTGAAAGGATACTGTCAAGGGTCAGAAAAAAATGTCCCGTTCCATTAACAGCCAAGATTAGGATAGGATGGAGCAAACAAGAGAATTGCTTTCATGATGTTTTGCTTGCCATTGAAGCGGGTGGAGCCGATTGTGTTACAGTGCATCCGCGCTATGTGGTTCAGGGTTTTTCCGGACTTGCAGACTGGTCATATATCGCATTTGCCAAGAAAACGCTTGGAATTCCTGTCATAGGAAACGGTGATGTTACCAACTCCTTCATGGTCTCAGATATGATTAACAGGACCGGCTGTGACGGAGTCATGGTTGGCAGAGCCGCTGTGTGGAATCCATGGATCTTTTCCACGGCAGGAAAGGGAGGGGATGAAGGTTCCGGCGCACCCGCTTTAACATTCAGAAAGGAACTCATAAAGGAGCATTGCCGGCTGCTGTGCGAGCACATAGACGGCAAAAGAGCCGCATTCATCATGAGGGGCGTTCTCAGCAGATATACCAAGGGACTCGGTTCCAGCACAACCTTCCGTGAAAAGATATCGCACCTGAGCACACCAGCGGAACTGATGAATGCTTTTGATGATTTTTTCTCTCGATTGACTGGAGTTCTTTAATGAAAGTTAGGCTTGCTAAAACCGCCGGCTTTTGTATGGGCGTTAAAAGGGCCATGGAGATAGTGCTATCAGAAGCAAACAGAGCAAATGGCCCAATTTTTACACTTGGTCCGCTAATACATAATCAGCAAGTAATGGATCTTCTTGAATCAAAGGGTGTTATTGCTGTTGAGGATCCTACCGGACTTAAAGAGGGATCAATTGTAATACGCGCCCATGGAATAGCACCCGGAAAACGATATGAACTCAAAAACACAGGACTGCGGGTTATAGATGCCACCTGCCCTAAGGTAGTCCGTGTTCAGTCCCTTGTCCGATACCACACAAAAAAGGGATGCTCGGCAATTATTGTGGGAGACCCCGACCATGCAGAGGTCATAGGCATTGTGGGGTACAGCGAAGGACCGGTCCATGTCATAAGAGGTCCGGATGAAATCAAGACCCTTTCCCACATGGAAAGACCGCTTGTAGTAGCTCAGACAACCCAGAATAGAGAATTATTTAGGAAGGTTGCTGATGCTGTAATTGATCGCTTTCCCAACGCCATTGTTCACGATACCGTCTGTGATGCCACATCTGTCCGTCAAACCGAGGTCAAGGCCTTTGCCGGAAGCGTTGAATGTCTCGTTGTAGTGGGCGGATTCCACAGCGGAAACACCCGTAGACTCGTTGAAGTTGCCAGATCCGAGGGAATTCCCGTTCAGCATGTGGAAACAGAAAAGGATCTGAACAGGGATGCGTTAAAGGGGATGAAGGTCGTGGGCTTAACAGCAGGCGCATCTACGCCCAACTGGATGATACGTTCGGTGGCAAAGGAACTTGAAAGCATAAGAGGCGAGCGCGAAAGCAAAATTGGTACTGTTCTAAGGAGTGCATTCCGATTTCTCTTGCTCAGCAACCTCTTTGTCTCAGGAGGTGCCGCCTCCCTCACTCTGGCTGCAGCTCTACTCTCAGGGGCCGAAACTGGATGGATATATCCTTCCATTGCGTTTTGCTACATACATGCAATGCACGTCTTAAATGTGCTTCTTGACAAGAGAGCAAGTGCATACAATGATCCCGAGCGTTCAAGTTTTATTGCTGACCACAGGATCTTCCTAATATTGATGGGGGTTTTCTCCATTTTAGCCGCTTTGGTTTTTTCATTCCTTGAAGGTATAAATACCTTTTTTTTCGCAGGGGCTTTAAGCCTCGTTGGAATTCTTTATGGGATTCCATTAATTCCCTCGTTCAGACAGGGCCGGAGGCGCCTTATGAGAATCAAAGATATACCAGGGTCAAGAAGCCTCGCTGAAGCCCTTGGAGTGGTTGCAGTTACAACAATACTGCCAAGCATTGACAGGCCGTCGGCCCCTTTACCTGCGACTCTCATTACGTCCGTTGTATTTTTCCTCATGGCCTACTCAAAGGCCGGGCTTTTTGAAATCTTCAGAGTCCAGGGAGACCTTATTGTAGGGACCGAGAGCCTTCCTATAACACTGGGGGAAAAAAGAGCGTTAACCGTACTGAAGTTGGCCCTTGCAGGAGCTATGCTTACTCTGGTTTTGGGCTTTTTAAGCGGTTTTCAAAATTTCTTTGCTTTTTTTATGCTCCTTCCGATTTTATTGATGTGCCTCTGCCTTTTTGGTTATGAGAAACGGTGGGTATACCCTGGACTTGGATTTGAAGCCCTCTCTGAAGGCCCCTTTTATTTATCGGGTGTACTGGCTGCATTAAAAGCCTTTTTTTCTTGAGGCTTGTTTCAGCAATGATCACGGTAAGCATAATTATTCCCACCTATAATCGTGCCGGACAAATTGGAAGGGCGGTCTCTTCAGTGCTTGAACAATCCTTCAAGGACTTCGAGCTGATAATAGTGGATGATGGCTCAACCGACAACACTTCTGATCTTCTGAAGAACAATCGCTCTTCCATAGTATACATCCGTCATCACCGCAACCTTGGTGTCTCCGCAGCTCGAAACACCGGTATACTTTGCGCCAGAGGAGATCTGATAGCCTTTCTTGACTCGGACGATTACTGGCTCAAGGATAAGTTATCCAATCAAGTAGAGTTCTTTGCCAGAAATCCTCAGGCCCTTATCTGCCAGACGCAGGAATATTGGCATAGGAATGGCAAAAGAGTAAACCCGCAGAAAAAACATCTCAAGCCCTCGGGGCTAATCTTTGAGCAGTCTCTGAAGATCTGCCTTGTAAGTCCGTCCGCTGTTATGATGAGACGCTGCCTGTTTGATGAAGTTGGACTTTTTGACGAGAAGCTTCCTGTATGTGAAGACTATGATCTGTGGGTCAGGATATCATGCAAGCATCCCATCTACCTTATTGACAGATATCTCCTTGTCCGCCAAGGAGGAAATCCAGATCAGCTGTCTTCAAGCACGCCGGGGATGGACAGATATAGAATCTGGTCACTTCTCAAGCTGATTAAGGACAATTCTCTTAAACCGGCGCAGAGCTCCGCCGTATTAAAGCAACTGGTTGAAAAATGTTCTATATACGGGCAGGGTTGCATCAAAAGAGGAAAATTGAAGGAAGGAAGGTTTTTCATCAGCCTCCCTGATCGCGTAGTTGACGGCAAAGACACCGCCGCCATCTCTTCTTTGCAGAAGGAGATGGCGGCAACATGGCTCTAGGCAACCAAAATATTATTACTTGATTTCGATCTTCTTGCTCTTGGGCTCCTCCTTATGAGGCATCTCAAGTGTGAGCACTCCGTTTTTGTAAACCGCCTCTATTTTATCTTCCTCCACCTCTCCAGGCAGACGGAAGCTCCTTGAGAAAGACCCATAGGAACACTCCTTGAGATAATAGTTTGCCTCTTTTTCCTCTTTTGAACTCTCCTTCTTCCCTGTGATAGTCAGCACTCCATTATCAAGGCTTATGTTTAACGAATCCTTCGGAATTCCTGGAAGTTCTGCGCTAAGCACATACTTTCCTTCTTTTTCATAAAAATTTATTGTAGGAGACCATTCCTCACCAAAATCCCTACGCCACTCAGGCCAGAGACGATCGAACCATACATCTCCCCACCCTTCTTGTCCGAAAGGGGTCATCCAGGATGGCCTTCTTCCCTTCTTAATAGCTGGAACCGTCATGATTTGCCTCCTTTCTTATTTTTAATTTCTTAAGTTACCAATAAGGATTCTAAAGGGGAATCCTTTTGCTTGAAAAATTTAACCATTAATAAGGCAAAGTCAAACAGCCGCTGGTTTCTTGAAATGCTCCCCATAAATAACTTAGGGGAGATCAGGAATAAAAACTTTACGTGCAGGGCAGGCTGGTATTACGCTAAGAGTCATCTTAGTGCTAACAAGGCGCAGACATTCATTATACATAGGAGATCCTTAATGGCATGGTTGTGGTTTTCAATTTTCGGGTATGTCCTAGGCTCCATCCCCTTCGGAAAAATCTTAAGCTCCGTGGTTTACGGTATAGACATTTCAAGCAGGGGAAGCGGCAATATCGGCGCAACAAACGTAAGCCGTGAATTGGGTCTAGGGTGGGGAGTTGTCACGCTTATACTCGACATGGCTAAGGGATGGATTCCTGTGCTGGCTTATTTGAGTTACATATCTACCGACCAAGACTCATGGGCTCTTTCTTTTGTCGCTGTAGCTCCAGTCCTGGGCCATCAGTTTTCCATTTTTTCAGGCCTGAAAGGGGGGAAAGGGGTCGCAACCTCATTAGGGGTTTGGCTGCCGCTTAATCCTGCCGCGGTAATTACCTCCCTTATCCCTTTTATTGTTTGCGTTGCTGTTTGGCGTTACATTTCCATTGGAAGCATGGCCCTTTCCATTACCGTACCATTACTCCATTATCTGTGGGGAGAAGAAGCGGCAATCTTTACTGCATCAGTCTTTATGGCCTTACTTATCCTCTACAAACATAAGAGTAACATAGCACGAATTCTAAAAGGGGATGAGCCAAGATGGAAATGGAATACTCAGCGCAAAAGCTGAATAAGTCTGTCAAGATCATCGTTGGAGAAAAAATGTATAATCACCCTCCCCCCCTTTCCTCTCCTTACAATCTCAACCTTTGTGCCCAGACTATGCTTCATTTCATCGGCAAGTGAATTGAAATAATGATTTTCTTCTGAATCTAATTTCCTTTCACGCCTACTTGATCCAATCCTTTTTGCCAGCTCTTCTGTCTGACGGACGGAAAGTGCCTTTGCAATAATTAGTTCCCTTAGATGATTTTGGGCTGATTGGTTTTTGACACCAGCCAGAACCCTTGCATGGCCTGCCGTGAGCCTTCCATCAATTACATCTTTTTGAATTGCCGACGGAAGGGAAAGTATTCGGAGAATATTCGCTACGGATGATCTATCCTTTCCTACCTTTCTTGAAAGTGATTCCTGCGTTTCACCAAGCTCCTCCATCATCCTTTTATAAGCAAGGGCCTCTTCAACAGGGTTAAGATCTTTCCTGTGGATGTTCTCCAGAAGCGCCAGTTCCAGCGATTCTGCACCTGCCGCCTCCCTCACTACAACCGGTACCCTATCAACACCCGCCTTCTGGGCTGCACGCCATCGCCTTTCCCCTGCAATTAGCTGATATCCCCCTTCAGTCTTTGTTACAAGAAGAGGTGTGAGAATTCCCTTCTCCTTTATTGACTGAGCCATACTTTCAAGATCAATGTCGGAGAAATCCAGCCTTGGCTGATAGGGGTTAGGCTCTATTGATTCGATGGGGCATAGAAAAAATCTCCCTTCAGTCTCCTCAAGACCAAAGGCATCAGGAATCAGTGCTGATAATCCTTTCCCCAGTGCCCTTCTCTTTATCATTTTTTCGATCGCTCCTTCTGATCAGTTCCTGTGCCAGAGAAAGATAGCTTTGGGCACCCCTGCAGCTTATATCGTATAGAATCACCGGCTTTCCATAGCTGGGAGCCTCGCTCAGGCGCACATTGCGCGGAATCACTGTCTCGAGCACACTCGTTTTGAAATGCCTTGTTACCTCCTGGGACACCTGACGGGAAAGATTGTTACGCATATCGTACATGGTCAGAAGTATGCCCTCCAATGCAAGAGAAGGGTTCAGCCCTTTCTTGACCGCCTTAATGGTCCTCAAAAGCTGGGAAAGCCCCTCCAGGGCATAATATTCACATTGAAGCGGCACAAGCACCGAATCGGCAGCAGTCAGTGCGTTTATGGTCAAGAAACCCAGAGATGGAGGGCAGTCAAGCAATATAAAGGCATAGTCATGTATAACTTGACCAAGAGCATCTTTTAGCAGAAATTCCTTTCCCTGCATGGAGGTAATCTCCACTTCGGCGCCTACTAGATCACCCGTGGCACCCAAAAGGTGCAACCCCGGCATGGGTGTCTCTACAATTACATCCCTTGGGCTTACTGACTCAACGAGCACCTCATAAAGTCCTCCCTTCAAAGCAGACTTTGCAACTCCGGCACCAGTGGTGGCGTTTCCCTGTGGATCACAGTCCACAAGAAGACATTTCCTTTCTGCAGCGGCGATGGAGGCAGCCAGATTAACCGCAGTGGTTGTTTTCCCTACTCCACCCTTTTGATTAGAGATGGAGATAATCCTGCCCATATGATATTCCCGACACTCATTTATTTGTCCAAGGTGATATCATAAAGAAGGTGCCATGGAAAGATCAAAAGAATGTTTCACGTGGAACATGGGGAGCAAGATCCTTGACAGTTGCAGAAAGCACCCCTAAAGTCAGGGATCAATAACGTAATAACAGGCACGCCAATACGCCCTCGCAGCAGGTTTTGTTTTATGGAGCCCGCGGGCATGGCTCGATCTGCCGTTTCTGACGGGTGCCGAAGTTCTTCAGGAGGAAATCTTTCCTATGGCAACAACATTTATAGAGCTTGACCATGGCAGCGGCGGGCTTGCCTCAAATGAGCTGATCTCAAGTCTTCTGATAAGCCGCCTTGACAATGAGTTCCTCCGTAAAATGGATGACAGTGCAGTAGTTAACATACAGGGCGCAAAACTAGCCATCACTACGGATTCATACGTAGTGGATCCCATATTTTTCCCAGGCGGAGATATAGGGTCACTTGCCATCCATGGCACTGTTAATGATTTGTGCATGCTGGGAGCCAAACCCCTATACATAACACTTTCCTTAATCCTGGAGGAAGGACTGGCCATGGAAGATTTAACCAGAATAATAGATTCAGCAGCCGGTTCGGCGAGAAAAGCCGAGGTCCTTGTGGTTGCTGGAGATACGAAGGTGGTTCCCCGCGGCCATGCAGACAAGATATTCATTAACACCTCCGGAGTGGGTGTGGTTGCACCGGGTGTAAACCTTGGCAGTCATAACGCGATGCCGGGAGATGTTATAATTATTAACGGAACAATAGGGGATCACGGCATGGCCATCCTTTCCCAGAGGGAAGGC
>QZIK01000083.1 GCA_003599015.1 Desulfobacteraceae bacterium
TACCAGTTTTCAGCGCTACTCTATCAACATATGGCAAGCATAAACAGGTAAAGATAGCAAGATAAAGTGCTCGTAATATTGTTATAGAGGTTGGTTCAGAGGCCTGCATTGGATTTGTGGATTTGACAGGAGTTGGTTATTATGTTAGAATTACACTTAAGGAGGTGTAATTCTAACATGTCTCCCCCTGTCCGCTATCATGCTGAAGCACTCAGAGAGCTGCTGTTAAAGCAGCGCATTGCCACCATGGAGCAGCTCAAGAAGGCCCTGGGCACCGGTGCTGATCTCACCATCTTGCGCAAGCTCAAGGAGCTTTCCTATCATACCAGCTACTCCCACCGGGGACGCTATTATACCCTCGAGGAGATTGCCCGCTTCGATGAACTGGGATTATGGGTCTCTTACTTATTCACATGATCCGTTAAAAAAGGTTTGAAGACAGCGGTTCCCTCGCTGTATAACGTAATGGGGAACGTCAAGAACTGCTACTCGCTATTCTTGCCCTATCTAAATTATAGCAACTATTCAGTTTCCTATTAATAATTAAGTATACTGTCCCCGAAAATAGCCATACTGTCCCCGAAAATACGAAAATAGCCCCGAAAATAGCGAGAATAAAAATTAACGTGCAATTGTTTACCGGGTCGACGCCGTATCTGGGCTGATGCCCTCCAGGGCAAGGTAATAAGCTTGCAGGGCAAGGTGGTAATCCTGGCGGGCGGTAAAAAGCTTAAGCTCTGCTTCCTCGAAGACCAGTTCCTTCTGTTCCAAATCCAGTGCAGCGATAATCCCCAGCATAAATTGCAGGCTGGCCTTTTCCAGCTCTTTCCTGGCAATTTGCAGTCCAAGCTCCGCGTTGCGCAAGGTTTCGGTCACCAGGTCCAAGGTCTCGGTTTTTGCCAGGTAATTGTTTGTAAGGGAGGTCAAAGTGTTTTGAAGGTTCAGCTCGGCCTCCTCCACGGCCAGTTCCGCTGAGCGGTAATTGTTATGGTCGCTTGTAGATGTATCCTCCAGATCTTTCCTTTTTTGTTCCAGGGTATCCAACTCCCGCTGGTATGTAAGAGTATAGGTGAAATCGGGTATCTTCTCCTCAACAATTAAAGTCTTATCAGGAACAATAAGGTTTACCTCAGCCAAATCAAATTCGAAGTTGACAGGCAGGCCCAGCAAGCGCCGAAATGTCCTTTGCAGGTTCTCTTCTCTGTTCTTGAGAGCAAGGGAGGTTTCCTGTACCTGCCGCAACCTCTCCTCAGCCTGAGCCAGACTTAAAGGGGTACTCCTACCCAACTCCAGCATTAGCTTCTCCCTCTGCAGTGCTTTCTCCATGTATCGCTCGACCAGTTCCTGGTGGGCTCTTTGTTTAGCCACGGCCAAGAGGGAAAGATAAGTCTCCTCGACATTATAATCTATAACCTTGGGTTGTGTAACAAGTGCATCTTCGGCTGCCTTCAAACTCGCTTCAGCCGGCCGGAGCTGGGGTTTGGCCTGCTCTTCCTGGGATTTTTGCGGGTGATAACGTAATACCATGCTCGCGTAAGCCGGACGTAGCTCGTCTACCTGCCGGCTGTACTCTGCGATATCGCGGTAGGCCTGGTCGATGCTTTTTTGCAGTTCGATTGCAGCGCGGCCCCCTGCCTCCATCCCGGCAATTTCTTCTTTCCATTCCGCTATACTCTCCTCCAACAGCTTAATGGCATTAACACGTTCATCAATAATAGCTTCCACCAGATCCATATCTTTTTTAAGGTCTTCGGCAGTATAATATGAACCCAGACCATACTGGCTTCTTACCAGCGCCAGGGATGTCTCCGCCTGGGAAAAAGCAATCTCCACCGCCTTCATCTGGTTACCCTGCTCCCTGGCCATTGTTTTTGCCCTCTCCAAGGTAATAACCGGAGCAGCCTGTGCCGTAGTTAATCCACTTAGCAAAATGCTGATGGCAATAACCAAACTAAAAAAAATCTTTTCTTTAATAAACATAGTATCATCCCCCTTATTCGTATCTAAGTGCCTCAATAGGATCAAGCTTTGCTGCTTTGTTAGCAGGATAATATCCAAAAAACATTCCGATAAGCATAGTCACTGAAACGCTTATCACTATGATGGCAGGTGACGCTGTTGCGGGATATCCCAAAAGATTCGCACCCAAGGCGCCGATGAGCAGTCCCAGAACGATACCGATGATGCCGCCGATCACGCAGATGATCACCGATTCTACTATAAACTGGGCCCTAACATACGAACTTCTGGCCCCGAGGGCCTTTCTTATCCCGATCTCACGTGTCCGTTCCGTAACAGAAACCAGCATGATATTCATTACGCCAATGCCGCCCACCAGGAGTGAAATAGCCGCTATTGCTGCAACAGCAATGGATATTGTACCTAAAATGGAGAGCATGTTAGAGATTACACTTTCCATATTCATGGCACCGGCCTCCCACTTCGTGTTATTTTCATAAACCTTTGCAAAATAGTCTTCTATATCATCTGTAAAAAGGTCAGCATCAACCCCTGTTTTGGTAATTACTGTAAATGTCTGATAATTTTTCGTTGTGGCATCCTGTTTTGCTAAACTTATGGGCATATAAAAGTTCGTAACCGTGTCCTTCTCAGAAACAGTACTAGGCATAAATGCAGAGGCCTCATACTTGTAAACCCCAACGATTGTGTATGTCTCAATTCTGTCAGAGTAAATTTTAACCTCCTGACCCAATGGGTCTGTGCCGGCGGTGAACATATTATTGATAAGCTTGTCGGATACAACGGCCGCCTTTCGCACCGCTTTTATATCCTGTTGTGTGATAAACCGCCCCGCAATAAGCTGAATATTGTTCGCCTTTGCATATCCATCGTTTACTCCTGTCACACTCACGTTAGCGTAAAGTCGCCCCTCCTGCACCTTCGCAGACCCGACTCCATGGGACAGACTTATAGTGTCAATCCTGTCGCTAAAACGAGCCGTAAATGTTTCTAGATCTTCATCAGATAAAAGGTCGCTTTCTTCCGGCGTGGCAACAGACTCGCCAAGCCTACCGGATCCACCGCTACCGGGTCCACCGCCAAATTCGTTGCTGCCGCGCTCCCTGATGCTGACCATAATAGCATTTGCACCCATGCTTTCCATTGTCGTGGTAACCGTAGCAGTAAGTGAATTTCCAATAGAGACGATGGCAATAACAGAGGCAATTCCGATAATAATGCCTATCATGGTCAACATTGCCCGCATTTTGTTTGCCTTCAATGCAGCCAGGGCAAGGGCGATATTTTCAATTAGATACATCGATTTCACCCCGCTTCTTTTCAAACATCCGGCGGTTAGGGTTTGTCTTTTCGTCAACTATCCTACCATCCTTGATCGTCAATATCCTCTGCGTTTCTTCAGCCAATTCATGGTTATGGGTTATTAAGACAATGGTGGTTCCCCTTGTTTCATGAACCCTGTGAAAAAGATCCATCACGACCCGTCCTGTGACTGAATCCAAATTTCCTGTGGGTTCGTCAGCCAAAATAATGGCCGGGTCATTGGAAAGCGCGCGTGATATGGCTACACGCTGTTTTTCTCCACCTGAAAGCTCATTTGGCAAGTGCTGCATCCTTTCCGACACGCCTACGAGGTCCAACAGCTCTTTTGCCCTTTGCATTCTTTGATGTCTATTTATTCCTGCGTAAAGCATGGGCAGCTCCACATTTTTTAACGCTGAATTTCGTGGTATAAGATTAAATGTTTGGAACACAAAACCTATTTTTTTGTTTCTAATGTCAGAAAGCTCATTATCCGACATTTTCTGAATGGGCTCACCATCCAGCATATATTCACCAGACGTTGGCCGATCCAAAGCTCCAATTACATTCATCAGCGTGGTTTTTCCAGAACCGGAAGCACCGACAATGGACACAAATTCCCCTTTATTAATGGTTATCGTTATATTTTTTAAAATCTGTAGCTCGTTTGGGCTGCCTATAAAAACTTTCTTTACAAGATTACGAATATCGATCATTATTTCACTCATAGCTTCCTCCCCTATCAGCTCGCTGTATGTATATTGACTACATCACCCGGCTTTACGCTTGTCGCGTTATTTACCACCATGACACCATCAGAGAGCCCTTCCCCCGACACCTCTGTATAAAAATCTGTCTCCATGCCTGTTTCCACCACAAGTTCTTTGACAATGTGTTTTCCATGTTCATCAGCGATAACATAAACTATACTCTGACCATCGGCATTGACGGTAACAGCGTCATAGGGCACCGCATAAACATCGGCTTTTTTTTCTAAAATGATATTGAGACGGGTGTTCATGCCAATTTTTAGTCCTGTGTCATGATCCAAAACGGCAATTTTGGTTTCAAAATCCACTGTACTGGAGGTGATTGGTGCTCCCGCAGCGTTTTTAGTTGACGTTGGCGCAATTTTAACTACCTCGCCATTCAGGACAGCATCACCGGTGGCATCAGATCTGATGGTGACCATCTGCCCTTGATGAACCTGACCGACATCATATTCTTTCACATAAGTAGTAATAATCAGGTTTTCCGTGTCTTCGATAACAAACAAAAGGCCGCTGCCCGGAGAGCCTACCTTCGCATATACCGCTGTCACCGTACCGTCTATCGGAGCTTTAATCCACGAATCGGCAAGATTTTTTTCGAGCTTTTGAAGCGATATTCGCTGGCTGTCATTTTCCTGTTCTGCTTTGATCTTTGTAGCCTTAAGAGAGGACACAGCCTTATCATAGGTCGTTACTGCGAGCATATAATTTGTTTCGGACTGACTCAGTTCCTGCTCAGAAATATAGCCGGCTTCAAAAAAAATTTTGTTGTTTTCATAGGTTGTCATTTTGGTTTGAAGGTCAATTTCAGCCGTTTTGAGAGCTGCTTCAGCGTTAACCAGCTCGAGATTCAATCCATTATTATTCAGCATTCTAGTCTTCTGTTGAGCGATATCCAGCTCCAGCGAGGCGGTATCCAGTTTGGCCAGCATATCTCCCGCCGCCGCCACCTGATCCCCTACATTTACATAAATCTCCTTAACGGGATAAGTCAGGGTGGAATAGACATTCTTGGCATTTACACTCTCGACCATTCCCGATACACTAATACTGTTGACCAGTTCCGTTCTGGAAAGTACAGTGTATGGCACGCTTCCAGCACTGCTGCTTTCTCTAGCTTTAATGGCAGTAACAACCAGTATGACCGCTACGACCAGTACTAAAGAAATAAAAATAAATGTCTTCTTACGTTTTTTAATCTCCATAAGAGTTTTCCTCCTTTGCATTTTTCCAAAACAGAACGCTGGACGGTCACCCCCCAATCAGCACAAAGTTCCCAATAAAAAGATCAGGCGGGTATTACAACCATTTATGGTAAATAATATCCACCTGATATTAAAAAAAAATATATAATTTATAAAGAATTATTAAGTCAGGTAAACCGATAGTTTCAGACTAATACCCAGGCCCCCGCCCGGTGGAAGGTAGGCTTTTATCTCTCCCCCATGGGCATATATTATTTCACGACATATATATAAACCTAAGCCATGGCTTGTCCTTGAATCTGAACGCGAACTATCCACCTGGTAGAAACGTTCAAAAATAAATGGGAGAGATTCTTCCGGTACGCCAGGGCCATTATCTTCAATTCGCAATACTATGAAATCCCCTTCTCGGGAAACATCGGCTTCTATTTCCAGCGGGGAACACCCATACCGGAGGGTATTTTCCATGATGTTAGCAATGACCCGGCGTAGGGAGGGTATGTTTGCAGATACTTTCACACCAGGTGACAGCACATTCCGCAGTGATACTTTACAATCGGTACCGCTCCATTCTTCCTGGTAAGGCGCAAAAAGTTCATTAAAAAGCATATAAGCATCTACCACCTGCACATCGTTCATCCATCCCCGTTCAACCACATCCGCAATATCGGCTAACTGTTTCGAAATATCAGCAATATCCTGTGTTTTCCGGTTAATTATGCGGTATGCTTGCTGGCGTTTGTCTTCATCCAGTATACGGCCGGATACCAGTCTTTCGGTATACCCCAAAATGGTAGTAAGGGGTGTGTTAATATCATGTAAAATAGCAGACAGCATATCCTGCTGTTCACGTGTTAAATTTTTAATACGTTCTACCATATCTTCAAATGATGTTTCCAGCAACTTAATTTCATCACGTTGGCAGCTTCTGTTTTCTTCAGTCCGCGCTCCAGTCGAAGCGAACTGATTCATTCTCCTTACAAGAGCCATCAATGGGCGGACGACAAGAATATTAAGAAAAATGCTTAATGATAATGTTATAAAGAGAAAAAAAATACCCATTCCAACCGGAAACCGCTTTCCAACCCCATAAAACAATTTCTGATAAGGAATATATGACTCTGCTTTTATTCGGTATACTACTTGCGAATTATCTAGGATAGTATTATGTACAATTACCCTGAGCCCCTTTCCCGTTCTGCCGGTCCGCCAGGTTTCATTACCCTCATTGTCCATGAGTATAACAACCAGCCCGTCCTTCTCTGCCTGCCGGGTTAGATAAGATTTAAAAGCTGTCTCATCGTACAAAAAAGTGCTTGCCTCTTGCACTACTGCTATAATCCACTCTGAAAGGGCGTTTTGATCATTTTCAAGCTCATCCCCATGCTGAACCGTGGAAGAATAATAAACAAAAGAAATAAACAACCCGCCAACGGATGCCAGGTATAGGCATACCATCATAATTCCAAGTTTGCCGCGCAACCCGAGCTTCATCTTCCTTCACCAGCCAGTTTATAACCTGCGCCCCAGACAGTTTTAATTATCTCTCCAGCCGGGTCCAGTTTAGCACGGAGGTTTCGGATGTGTACCGTAACCGTATTCAGGTCACCGAAAGATAACTCGCCCCACACAGCACTATAGATCTGTTCTCTTGACAGAACTCTCCCGCGATTTTCTGCCAGATACCATAAAATTTTAAATTCTTTTGTAGACAATTCAATTAAATCTCCAGCAACTGTAACTTCCAGTTTCTCCTTATCGAGCAACCACGAGCCTACTTGCAGTTGTGTCGAAGGGATCCTCCTTGATTCACGTCGCAGGTGCGCATCAACACGTGCAATCAGTTCTTCAAGGCTAAACGGTTTCCTTAAATAATCGTCAGCGCCTGTTTTTAGTCCTCTAACTACATCGGAGTTTCTGGATTTTGCACTTAGAAATATAATTGGAGAAGATGAAATTTCCCGTATCTGGTGGCAAAGAGCTAACCCGTCTAAACCAGGCATCATAATATCAAGTATATAAAGGTCTACTTTTCGAGTACGTGCATATTGTAACGCCTGTAGGCCGTCGTAAGCTCGTATTACCTGATAACCTTCTTCCTCAAGAGTATCGGCTACCATGGTAACTATATCTTTATCATCATCAACCACGAGTACAAATGCCATGGGATCCACACCTTTTTTACAATTCTACCCCGAAAATAAATCCTTACCATTTTCATCTGGTGGTGCAGCACAGCGTGATGGTCTACCCCAAAATAGCTAGGCCGCACACCCATGTTCAAATCCTTACCAGCTTTTTTCATCCTCTAACGATGAAGCGTAGCTTCATGGGCTGCTTCTGGATGGAGAAGGTCTATGTTTATTCTACAATTTATTTATTAAAAAAAAATAAAATATATAAAAATATTTTTGTTGCCTATCCAGTTTTGAACGGGACGGAAAATTACTGTCTTATTAGGATGCAGTAAAAAAGCTACAGTTTATCAGGTTATATTCGTCATCTGCACCTTAATTAGGCCGACCCCACGAGAATGAAGAATATAAAACCCTTAGCTTATATTTCGCAGGTCCATAGAATCGTATTGCAGTAATCATTGCCATACAGAAAATTTATTGCAGAAAAAGGTAATAGACGGAATTGTCTGAAAAGGTACTAGTTCCTCCGATGTCGAATATACTTTATAACTTCTAACATCGGGGGAAACAACATGGGTCGTAACTCTTACCGGGGAAGAGAGAACCGCCCCTCTTTACCCAGGTTTAATCCGAAGCCTAAAAAAGTGTTCCAGTTCAAGGTAGAAAAGATGCTGGGTTCCTTGTAGCTGGTGCTGCTGAAAGATATCGAGTACTGGGCAGATATATAAAGACTCCGGTGTTCCCCTGCGCGCTGACGTTATTAAAGGCAATTTAAACGATACGTCTGTTGTGGTAGAGAACCTTAAAAAAGCTACGCCAGGCATTAAAGAAAGAAGAGCTTCTTTTTACCGGTGATAACGCCGTGGGCACCATCCCGAACTGTCTTTTGCTAAACCACCATAAAATCCGGTTCATTGCACCAAGCCCTGCTTCAAGCATTTTTGACCAGGCTATCTGCTCTGTCACTCCGGAAGAGCTTGACGGATGTGTTTTCCCGGATAAAGATGGAACGCCCAAGTTCAAGGTCGCTGAACGGGGGGTATTCATTGACTCCCCTGTTTATGACCTTACCGAGATTGGTAAAAAAGGAGCAATTATTTTGGCGCTGCAGCGTAGCATAATGTTCTATCCTGAAAACATGAATTATTTGTCCCCTATGATGGATCAAAACTGGAAACAGGGTAGCGAAAATGCCCGGTAATTTCCCACCTTAACAGGCAGTCCTCTTCTTTCGTTATGCCGGCATTGTGTATGACAAGGGGAATGCCATCCTTCCTCGTGCGGTCGCTGATGATGCCGCGCTTTCAGACTTCCCGATAAATTAAGGCTAATTTTTTCACCGTTTTTCTTATTCTGCAAGCTTGGGGGCCAGTTCCCGGCTCCAAGTTGTAATTTCATCCCAGTTGCGGAAATCGCCTTCAGGCACTTGTAATTTTTTCATCATAAAACGCAACACAAAGTTCACGGAGTTGCTGTCATACTTGCCGGCAAATATAGAGGCACTTACGGGTTCCTTAATCCGTTTCAGTGGCTCTAGGTAAGAGCCGCCGTCTCCCGGTTTTTGGGGGTATCCTCATGCATGGTCATGCAGACAGTAAAATATGCCGTTTTTTTATGAGCTAGTTCCCCTGCATGCTTTTCGGCAAATTTTAACGCTTCCGGCAGGAGTCGTCCCACTCTGACTGCGCTGCCGATAATCACCGCCTGGTAGGGATCGACATTCTTAATTTGGGCTACGGGGTACACCTCTACTTCCAGGCCGGATTCCTGCAAAACCCGGCCTACAGCCTCTGCTGCCTCCCGGGTGGAACCGCTTTTGCTGGCATAAGCTACCAGCACTTTATTTGACATAATATCAATACCCTCCTTTTTAAATATTAACATCATACACAGCGCCGACAGCTGTAACAGTGACGTTGTTTCCCTACTTTCAAAACTCCTTTTTATTTATAGTGTCCCATAATTTGTCAACTACACATCAAAAGATGCCGGCAAGAATCATTAGTAAAAAATCAAATAACCCCCAAAGACAGGTCCCAGTACCTGGCCGATGGCGAAAAATAAAGTTACAAACCCGAAAGCGGCAGGAGCCAGGCGAGGGCCGACGTAGTCTCCTGCGGTAGCCCCCATAATAGTTGGAATTCCCCCCAGGCTGGTTCCGAAGAAAATTACAGAGATGTACAGAGGAAATAGTGAATCAAAAAGAGCAAAAAGAAGAAATGACATGGCAAAATCAAAAAATACAAGCGCAAGTGCATATTTTCTCCCCAGACGGTCGGATACGGCACCCCATATGGCAGCTGAAAAAATGGAGAAGCTCCCGGCCAGCGCCCACATGGCAGCAGCCTGCATCTCAGGAAGACCCACCTCTACCGTCAGAAAAGCCTTGAAAAAGGTCATATAAATAACGTAGGTAAAACCGTTGGCAAAGTAGACAACCCCCAACTGCTGCACTTCTTTTCTCTTGTAGACTTGTTCCCACTGAAAAGGGGTGTCTGTCACAGGGGCTGCCGGAGCAGCATCATTACAGGCAGCGCTTCCCACCGGCTGCAGTTTCATCTCTTCCGGATGGTTCCTCAGAAGAAAAAAACAAAGGGCACAGATAAGCAGCACTATCACCCCCATGTAAGACCAGGCATAAGACCAACCCTGGACGTTATGGAGGGAGAGAATTTTGGGAACGATTACCCCGGAGAGCATTATTCCTACCCCCGTGCCTCCAGCTATGATTCCCGTGGCAAATCCCCGCTGTTTGCTGTCAAACCAGGCCGAACCGAGGGAAAGTGCAGGGACAAAAACTCCCCCGTTACCAAGACCAGTAAGGAAACGCATGACCAGGGCAAATCCAAAAGATTGCGCCTGACCGGTCAGGATCATGCTGATACCAATAAGCAGCATAGAAAGGGTAATAACGATCCTGCTGCCAAACCTGGAAGCGAGGAAGCCCCCCGCGACAACAAAAATAAGGTAACCTGTAAAATTACTTGTTCCCAGCAGACCGGCCTGGGTATAGCTCAAACCAAGGCCCTCCATCATTTCCGGCAAAACAAGGCTGTAAGCCATCCTGCTAAAGCCGTGAGAACCAATATTGGCCAGCAGCCCGGTGAAAATAACTATCCATCCGTAATGAATTCTACAAGAACTCTGCGTCAGCTCTTTCATCCCCCAAGTATTTACTGTGTTGTACATGTTTTAAAATATCCGTATTCTGAAAAAAAGAGTTTTATTTAATAATTAACCTGCTTGACGCTGCGGTATAATAACAAAGCTATGATGGCAACAGCTGCTGCCAGGCCCAGGGGAAGCAGGAAGGGATAGCGTTCGCTCCAGGGAATATCGGGACCGGGGGCTTTGTAACTGGAATTTTTCACGGGATCGCTTAAATAAAATACCGGGCAGTCATCAATGTCCAGGCTGCCAAGGAGCCGCCCTACATCGTAGGAGGGTGCTTCGATCCTCTCATTCCCCCAGTAGGCGGTAAGCTCCACAGGCGTTTTCTCCAGGGAGGAAGGAAGTTTTACCAGCAATCTTACAGGGTGGGTCCTTACTTTCAGTGAATTAATTTTTACAGGCTCATTATCCTCATCCATGATCCTGAAACGAAGATAACGATACTGGACAGGGTCATAGCTGAGGGACAGTTTTTCATCCCCAGGTTCTTAATTTCCCCGCTAAATTTTACAGCCAGCAAAAGGGCACCCAGCGAGCTGAACAATATCAGGGTGGGAACGTTGAAGAAAAAGGTATCGCAGCGCCAGAGCATTGCCAGGTGCCGGTAGGTCGAAATTAAACCCAGGGCCAGGACAGCCAGGCCGGCGTAGGCCGCCCCGTGATTCTGCAGCCTGCGGGCCAGGTAAAGAAGACCGGCGGATTCAGCCAGCCAGGCTATGCCCATAAACACCCCGGCAAACTGCTGTTCAAGCCTGGCAATTCTTCCTTCCACCCGCTGGTGTTCCCTGCGAAGCTCTACCAGCTCCTGCCTTACCTTTTTAAGTTCCTTTGCATCCATTATTGGCCTCCGCTTGATTTATTTGGCCTTTTTAATACCGGACGTCCTTATAATCGTTTTGGTTTCCCGCCCTCTAGAAAAAATTAGACTAAATTTCCAGATTCCCTTTTTTTAACCTAACAATTGGCCGCAGCATGGTTAACCCCATCAACGTGAAAAACAGTGTCAAAGCCAAAATCCTCACAAATGGGTCGACATTCCACTCGAACGCATGGCCTGCTAGCCAGCAGCGCAGCAAAGTGCCGGGAGTTATCCAGGTATGCTTCAAAGGTATCCAAAAGAAAAGGCTTGGGGTAATTTCCATAAAAACGGCCAGCATACATTGAATCTTTGGTGCCTTTATCACCCTGGAATGCAGAAAGCCCAAAATGACCGGGGCTGTGCAGAGTGAGGCCAAAACCAGGACAACAGCCGGCAAGAGCGGCCAACCCTGGTAGGACAAAAACTTGCTTGAGATACCTTTCATGTAAGAAAAACGGATATTTTGTACAACTGAATGCGGTTCATTTTTTCAACTCCACGTTAGGTTTACAAGGTCATTCTTCAAAATAGTCCGTGTCGATCCGTTTAACTTCGTACACTTCACTGGTCGACACACCCAGGTTGTGCTGAATCATGTACTTGGCCAGCTGGTGACTGTCAATCAGCACAACTTTATTTTCAATGCTATCAACATAGGCAATAGCCTCTTTGGTGAATGTTGATGTTGTGATAAACACACCTTTTTTTGCCCGTTGCCCTACCAAGGCGCCCACAAATTTTTGTATTTCTGGCCGACCAACCGGATTTTGCCATCGTTTCGCCTGGATATAAATGATGTCCAATCCCAGTTTGTCTTCCTTAATGATCCCGTCAATGCCTTCATCTCCGCTTTTGCCGATGGCATGACCGGCATCTATACGTGAACCGCATATTTTCGGTCAATTTCTTTTGGTTTTTCTTTCAGCACTTCCACTCCTCGCTGAGTGATCTGAAAATAGCCACGCTTAACGCTTTCCAGTAATTCAGCTTTTTGCAGATACACTTTGGCCCAACCTACCCGGTTATGGAATACCGTCTGTTTCCCACTGGGAAGCAGTTCCCGCAGATCTTCTTCGGTTAATTGAAAGTGTTCGGCAAGCTTGTCCCTTACTTCACTCACCGCATATTCTTTCTGATCGCTGACAATCTCCATCATGGGCAGCATGAACTTTTCGTATCCAGGTACAGCCATTTGATCCCTCCTTCTTCTTCCGATGCACTTTTCTCCTGTTCCAAGGCTCTATATTCATAATTGAGCATCTAAACACCACATCAGTTCACCGTAAACGAGCATCGATGCAGCCTTTACAAATCCATCTCATTCAGCAGTTCCCGCAGCTTCTTCAGCTCTTCCCCTGACAGGGCAACCCCTTTCCCCATCTTGGCATGGTCCGGCGCCCAGTCCCGCAGGTCGTACTTGGGATCCCGGTCATTCCAGCTGATCAGGTTTAATTCTTTTGACCAACCTTTAGATGACTCTGAAAGGGTTCCTATGTTTTTCTTAATTTCGAATTTTACGTCTGCCATAATGTCACCTTATTTAAAATGCCCTTATCATATTTTGACATCGCCCGTATACTGTTCGCCTTTGGTATTATAGGTTAAGTTGAACACCATATCTGATAACCATTTTTTAAATGACGGATTATCGTTAAACTGTTTAAACAACTCCATATTATCGGCCATCATATTCATAACTGCTTTCTTCAAAGCTCTCTCACTTTCTATCCTTGCGTTTTGCTTGTCCGAATTCTTCATGGCATTTTGATAAGCAACATCTTTTGAAACTGCGGCAGGTATACCAGCTATATGCCTTTTTACCTGGTCTTCATTATTCCAATTAATATTCCCCCACATATCGTGGAAGCTTTCTAGAATGCTGCTCAGCAGATCCATCTCCGGCTCACTAACTCCGCCACCGCCACTTGTTGGTACTGGATCAACCGAATACTCGGATTGCTCTTCTAATAAAATTGACATTGTTTGCTTAATCTCTGCTCGATAGCTATCTAAGTCTACCGCTTCAAGAATACCTTTAGATAAATCTTCTTCAACTGGAGATGGAAGTTTAGGAATAAGCAGATTTAAAAACAGCGCCAATTTCTCCCACCCTGGATTTCCATAGGGCAAGATTGCCCCTAAGAATCCATAAGTCCTTACAAATGCCTTTGCATTTCCTTTAAAATTAACTTGTTCGTCTTCACCCAAGTTTTCATAATTACCTGCACAGGCATCAAGAATAGGGTCTAGGCGATCTCGATCAGCATCATTTAGATAGAGTTCAACCAAAGTATCCACATGATAATCTGTATAAACCTGGTGCTGCTGCATTTCAGCTATTAGGTCATATAGCTTGTTCGGATCTGTTTCGTCTGAGAGGATTGTTGTTGTATAATACCTTTCAAAAGCAATCTTAATCGTCTCTGTATCGTTGGCAAAATCAAGAATAAATACATCTTTTTTGCCTGGGTGAGCCCTGTTTAACCTGGAAAGAGTCTGAACTGCTTTAATATCCGAAAGCATTTTATCCACGTACATGCTGTGCAAGAGAGGCTCATCGTATCCTGTCTGAAATTTATTGGCCACTACCAAAAATCTATAGGGGTCCTTCTTGAATTCAGCTTCTATTTTATTGCTTGGAAATCCGTTTATCGAAGCTTCAGTCATCATCTTGCCCTTATATTCCTTTTCCCCTGAGAAAGCTACTATCGCTTTATACTGACTTTTCCTCTTCTCAAGGCACTTGGTGATGGCATAATAGTATTCAATTGCTCTTTCAATGCCGCTTGTAACAACCATAGCACGGGCCTGGCCACCGATTTTCCCCTTAGCGATTACTTGATTATGGAAATGATCGACCATGATCTCTGCTTTCTGTTCGATGGCATAAGCATTTGATTCCACGTAGTTGCGGAGCTTTTTCTGCGCTTTCTTTTTGTCAAACAGCGGATCATCCTCAACGATTTTAGCGATTTTATAATAGCTCTGTATCGGTGTGTAGTATTTTAGTACATCCAATATAAACCCTTCTTGGATTGCCTGTTTCATGGTATAGGTATGGCATGGTTTATGCTGCATTTCAGGCCCACTGGGCACAGGAATACCGAACATTTCGAGGGTTTTATTTTTGGGGGTTGCCGTAAATGCAAAATAGCTGGCGTTCTTGAGCATCTTACGCCCTTCCATCATTTTTATGATTTTATCTTCGACTGTTTCTTCCTCATCAATGGCGTATTCTCCGGATAGGGCCATATTCATTTTTGCCGACATACTGCCGCTCTGGCTGGAATGTGCCTCGTCTATAATAATAGCAAACTTACTACCCTTGTGCTCCGTACCGATTTCGTCCAATATGTAAGGAAATTTGTGAACGGTTGTGATGACGATCTTTTTACCTGATGTGATCAGTTTTTTTAAATCGCCGGAACTTTCCGCATGCCCTACCGTATTTGAAACCTGCATAAACTGTTTTATGGTATTCTTTATCTGCTTATCTAAATTGATCCTGTCTGTTACAACAACAACGGAATCAAAGATATTTCTGCCATTCTTTTCTAGACCAACCAGCTGGTGAGCCGTCCAGGCTATGGAGTTGGACTTGCCGCTTCCCGCACTGTGTTGAATTAGATATTTCTGCCCGGCACCGTTTTTCTTGGCATCGGCAAGGAGTGCCTTGACTACTGAAAGTTGGTGGAATCTTGGAAAGATCTGCTTATAGGTCTTTTTCTTTGTTCGGTCATCTTCTTCCACTACTACCTGGGCATAATTTTCGATAATATTGGCAAGCTCACCTTTTGAGAAAATATCTTTCCACAAGTAATCTGTCTTAATTCCATTGGGATTGGGGGGGTTGCCAGCGCCTCCATTATGACCTTTGTTGAAAGGTAAAAACCAGGATCTCTTACCTTCAAGCTTGGTGCAGAACTTGATCTCATTGTCATCAATAGCAAAGTGAACCATGCATCTTTTAAATTGAAATAAGAGCTCCCTGGGGTCACGGTCCAGTTTATATTGCTGTACCGCATCGTCCACATTCTGTTTGGTAAGCCTGTTTTTCAGTTCAGCCGTAATGATAGGGAGCCCGTTGATAAAAATAGCAAGGTCAAGAGCCAGCTGGGTATTATCTTTGGCATACATCAGCTGTCTTGTTATGCTAAAAATGTTCTTATCAAACATTTCCTTCGCCTTAATGTTTTTCTCAGTGGGCGTCATATAAAACATGATGAGATTGGCAGGATAAAAGTTGATACCTTTTCTTAAAACATCTATAATTCCACGTTTGGCAATCTCGCCCTGAAGCCGGTTTAAGAACTGTGCTTTTTTATGATCACTATTTAAGATGCCGATCTTCTCTACTTCATCCGGCTGGGTTTCCTGCAAAAATCTGAGAAGACGGGTTTCGTCAACGGCGTAGTCCCTGTTGTAGTCCTCGTTTGTCCCCAGCTCGTAGCCGTTACTCTTAACCAAATATTCTACAATTAAAGTTTCCAAACCTGATTCTTTGGTATTCGTAGACACAACTTAATCCTCCTCTCCCACATATATTTCTTCTTTCTCAAGCATTTCTTCATCCGAGTCTTCAATATCCTCTTCTATTTCTTCCAGGACTTCTTCGACTTCGATATTTCGCACATCCACTTTACCGGTTACCACATTAGATATGAGGCTTGTGCGGTATTCAGTTATAAGGTCTATTTCTTTATTGATTCTCTCTATTGCTTTGTCTATTGTTTGAGTTTTTGTTTCGATATAAGTTACTATTTCTTGTTGTTCTGTAAGTGGCGGTAAAGGTAATTTAAATACTGATAACTTCGAATTTGATAACTCCGCAAAGGTTGTTCCATCCCCTAGACGTTGTAACTGTTTCTCATTACTCATTAACGAATAAAACAAATACGAAATAGAATCTGTTGTTTTTAGAATAAGCCCTTTACATCCTTGGTTAGTACATAAGTCTACAGAGTTAATTCTAATGTTACCAATAGGAGCTCTTGTGGCTAGAACAATATTATTTTGAGGTACCATTTTTGTAGAGCAACTATTAAATCCTTCTTCAGTAATCTTTCTCTCTGAATCCCTCACATACATATCTGTTTTGCTTAAGTCTGCTGGTGTTATCCAAGTAATAGAGCCATCCCAGTAACTTTCTACACCACTTTTAGGTGTAGCACCATTAACAATATCAAATACTTGCTTGATTTTTACAGTATACCACCCCTCAGGGATGTCCCCAAGCCATTCAACCCCTGATGGTTTTATTTTCGCATTGGGATTTAACCCCTTTGTAACGGCTTGATTGATAATCGCTTGTTTTTGTTCTTTTAATAGTTCGATCAGCTTCTTTTTGTTTTTGATAAATTTATTGATTTTTGCAAGCTTGCTGTCAAGGTAGCGGACAATCTGGTCTTGTTCTTCTTTAGGTGGATAAGGCATCTTAGTTCTTAAGAATGCATCTGTATTAATCACCTTTCTTAAACCCGTATAAAGCGGTTTAAGTTGTTTGTGATTGTCTAATGACAAATAGTAATAATATAAATATTTTTTATTTACATCTTCAACCTCAAACACAGTATATGCGCCTGTTATCATCCCTGGCAAAGATGATAATCCCACAGTTCTAGGTGTTTCGTCTATGTCAAATAAACAAAATATAATATCTCCCGGATTCACGGATTGATAAGTGTCAAATTCTTTAGGAAATTTTCCTTTTAAATTGATCATATCACGAGCGATAATCCCCTGCTTGGTCAGGGATAACAAAATATGTTGATTATGGTTTTCTCCTACTCGCTCTTTCTTCATCTTTAACACATTTTTATTTCTAGTCATTTTCCAATGGTTAGGTACCTTTGATAACCATGGCAGTTCGATGTTATTATACTCATCATAAGGTTTTAATCTGTTATCCATAACCCTAACCCCCTATGATCTCGTTTAATAATCCGTCTGTTTCAGCTTCCAGTGCTTTAATATCTGCAACAATCTCATCGAGGCTGCGCAGCTGCACAGGTTTATAGAAATATTTTGTGAAGCTGATTTCATAGCCTACCTGTGTTTTGCTGTAGTCTATCCAGGCATCAGGAGCATAGGGTAAAACTTCATTTTGAAAGAACTTTTCAATACCGCCCTCATAAGTAAGCGGTATTTGCTCTGTATCTCTCAAATCCTTATCTGCCTTGGGGGTTCCCTTTTTGTCTGTCACGATTGAACCATCCTCATCTCTTTGAGGCCTTTCAACCGTTATCTTCCAGTATCCAAATTTTGCGTTGTCAAAAATCTTGCTATACTCGTTCTCTTCAAATTTCAAATAGATGTCCATAATTTGTTCTCTGATCTCTTCAGTTAACTCACAGTTCTTGTTGCCGAGATTTTTTCTCAAGGGAGACTTCAGGCTTGTCGCATCAATCAGCTGGACCTTCCCTTTTCTACGTTCTTCCTTGCGGTTGGTCACAACCCAGATATAAGTGGCGATACCGGTGTTGTAAAACATGTTTTCCGGAAGCGCGATAATGGCCTCAAGATAATCACTTTCTATAATGTACCTCCTTAAATTGCTCTCACCTTGACCCGCATCTCCTGTAAACAAGGATGAACCATTATGTACCTCTGCTATTCTGCTGCCGAGTTCCGTACTATGCTTCATTTTAGCGATGTTATTTGCTAAAAACAGCAATTGCCCATCGCTTACACGAGGGATCACCTTAAATTCGGGATCGCCCTTAAAGTTAACGACGAAGCGGGGGTCGGTAATGCCCTTTTTGCCGCCCAGCCTTTCCGCATCTGTTTTCCATGATTTCCCGTAAGGTGGATTGCTGAGCATAAAGTCAAACTCCATGGTTGCATTACCGTCATTGGACAATGTGGAACCGTAATAAATATTTTCAGCCTGTTTCCCGTCACCTTTGAGCAGCAGGTCTGCTTTGGCGATGGCGTAAGTTTCGGGTTGGCTTTCTTGCCCGTATAAATGAATAGAAACTTGTTTATTATTTTCTTCAGCAAGCTGAGACAGTCGCTCTTCTGCAATGGTCAGCATTCCTCCCGTACCGCTTGCGCCGTCATAGCAGAGATATGTGCCGTCTTTTATTTTATCTTTGATCGGCAAAAAAATAACATCGGCCATAAGGTAGATAACGTCTCTTGGCGTGAAGTGCTCTCCGGCTTCCTCGTTGTTTTCTTCGTTGAACTTCCTGATGAACTCTTCGAAAATCACTCCCATGGTATGGTTATCTATCCCCGGCAGCTTTACCTCTCCCCGGTCATCTAGCACCGGGTTCGGGCTTAAATTAATCACCGGCGACACAAACTTCTCTATAACAGCGCCAAGGATATCGGCATCGACCATGGTATCTATCTGGTACCTAAATTTGAATTTCTCCAGGATTTCCTGCACATTAGGCGAGAACCCGTCTAAATAAGCGATAAAGTCTGCTTTTAACTGCTGGTTTTTGGCCCTCGCTTTTAAATCTTTTAATGTAAAGGGGGAGCTGTTAAAAAAGGGTTGTCCCGAGGCATTGCACAGAGCATCGGTTTGATTGAGAATGCCAGCCTCGTCCAGTGTCTTTTTCATATGCAGGACGTCTTCTTTTGTGTCCTCTAAAACTGCATCCAGCCTCCTGATTACGGTCATGGGCAGGATGACGTCCCTGTACTTTCCCCTGACGTATACGTCTCTGAGGCAATCATCGGCGATGCCCCAGATAAAGCTTACAATTTGGTTATATGTCCCGTTGTTCATTGTCCCTGTTCCTCCTGCTCCTCTTTATATCTGGTTTTACGGTGGTCTTCCGGTTTGGTGGCCTCCCTCGGTATAGCCCACGCCCAGCCAAGACGGAATACGCCAGAAATTTTTCCCTGCCTGCATAAGACCTGAACGCGACGTTCGGTAAGGCCCCACTTTTCAGCAGCCTCTTTGGTTGTGATATAATCCATAAACCCACCTTCTCAAAATTATGATGTATAGCATATATTATAATCGGAGGAGCGAACAATAGCAACAGCAAAGTGGAAATTACTGAATTGTTTGTTGTAAGATAGAAATGGACAAAGTTGCAAAAAGAATTCCCCCACTTTTGCAACTGAAACTCCCCAAAATTGCAATAGGTCATTCCACAACAATCATCCCTAACCCGGCATAGCCGGAACCAATAGGAATTTATTAAACCCATGTCGAATTGCTGTGCAATTATAGCAGCGATATGGGGGAGTGTATAATGTTGCTTACCGAGCGTTACAAAGACAAGATCGAAGGAGTACTGGCATGCTACGATCGGATTGTGATCCATGGCAATATTCCGGTGCTTTGTTTCGATGGCGGTATGACATCGTACTTACATCAAAACAGCATCAAAATCTTCGACTACCCGGATTGGGCCAACACGCTGCGCGAAGAACTTCGCGAGCATGCCGAACGGATAGCCAAGGAAAACGGACTGGAGATTGAATTTATACGTAAGATCAACGCCTTCCGAAAGGACGACCGTATCCAATCGATCATTGAGGAGCGTGGTAATCACCCGGGTCTGGTCCACATCTTCTCGGCCATGGAGACGTGTACTAGTTACAAACCATGGCATGACAAGCAAACGGGCAAAACGTTCGTAAAAACAGACTCCGGAAAATGCCTACATTATTACTTTTACTTCATTGATACGGACTTTGGGCTTTGTTATGCCTCTGGTTTTCTTCTGGTCTTTCAAAACGGCGTACAGGTAGGTGGCAAGGTTTTTTGCGCCTTCGCCGGAGAGTTTGGCAAGCACCTCGATCCCTCTAAGACTCATGTTGACGACTTGATCTGCTGCTTCGGCTCCGCTGTTCATATGCCTTTTCCTCCTTTCCTTGATGGATTTCTTCCTGTTGAACTTGAAGCAGTTTCCGCTTCATTTCTGCGGAACGGGACAGAATGCCCGTACATAGCTTCATCTCCTTACGGAGCAGGGACAGTTTTTTGGAAAGCCCGGAAATCTGCTGCTTGTATGCCGCAATCTGCCCGTCGTCCTTGCACCGGCGTACCCTGTTGTACAGGGATTTGCGGGCAACAGCCAGGGACTCCATTTCCTGCTCCAGCCCATACTGATAGGTGAGAAGCTGCTCTTTATTCTCAATGCGGTGAGTGCAAAGCAGCTTTGTTTGAGCGGTGAGTTCATCCAGATAGCGGATGTCCTCGCGCAATAAAAAATGCGTCCTTTTGTTGGACGCACGCTGTCTGGGCAAAATGCCCATCTTGTAGAGGTAGTGGAAGTATAACGCCTGAAGGCCGGTGAGCTACCTTGTGGTTTTCAGGTTTATGCTGCCTTGAATAGCATACCGTTTTCGTTTCGGTTCCGGCAGGACTTGCGGCCGTTTTGGGGCGCGGTTTTGCAGGATGCGCTGCTTGAGGGCTTCCTCGGTATAATCGGCGCCCAAGGTTTTCAGCCGGACAAAGCGTTCTTTGCCCGGAGGCCGCACTGCCATGTATTTAACGCCGGTTTTTATCTCGTAGCCTTGTTTTCGCAGGTTGGCGATAAACTGCGTGAAGGTCATGGAAGCGGCAACCGCTTTGTCAACGTCCTCGCGGATGAGGCCCCGCCAGGTGGGTTTGCCTTCCTGCTCGGACTTCCATTCGGCGTAGTGTTTGGACTTTCCTTGCCCCGGGTTTTCAATAACGGACAGGGAGTATTCCCGGCACAGCCGGTCGGAAGCCTGCCGCATGAGGGCGTAGGTGGTCTTGTTGTCATAATATCGCTTGCCGTCCATAAAGGACACGTAGTTTAATACAAAGTGATTGTGCATATGATTTTTATCCAGATGGGTGGAAACAACGACTTCAAAACGCTCGCCCCAAGGCTCCGGCACCAGCTTCACGCCGATGGCATGGGCAATTTCGGGAGTGGCTTCTCCCGGCGCAAAGGACTGGTAGCCATGAAAGGCCAGAATGCCGTCAGTCTTTTGGAATTGCAGCTTTGTCCGGGACATCTGCTCACAGGCGGTGGCCGGGTCGCAATTGATGCCGGTGACGTAGAATTGCTGTTCTGTCTTGTCGTCCCGCCCGGTGTATCCCAGCACATCCTGCAAGCCCTGAAAATCCGGGCTTGCAAAGTCAAGGTTTTCGGTTTTGCCGGGATTGGTGGTATAGTTGATTACCCGGTCAAGGCGGTCTTTCACGTCCCATATCGCCGTGGTTGCCATTGTCGTTTCTCCTTTCCGGCACTGTGACCGCCGCCTGTATATCCAAAACGGCCTTTTTAAGTCGGTTGGCTTCATACTGGAACACTGTGCGGTCAATATGTCCCGTGGCGTTTGCCTTTGCCGCAATCTGGTTTAGGTTCCCGCCGATGGCGTGAAGCTCCCGCATCATGGCGTAGTAATCAGGCGGGAGAAGCTCTTTGGGCACATAGCCGTTAATGAGGGTACGCAGATAGCTTTCCTGCGAAAGCCCTGCTTTTTTGGCGCTGGTATGAAGCCGTGTATTTTCCTCTTTATTCAGCCACACCTGAACACGAATGCTGCGTTTTCTCATCGCTCCTGCTCCTTTCGCTTAGGGTGGGCAAGCTCTTTTTCCCGTTTCATCAAAAGCCGCGCCATGTCGTTGACGATGACCGGATGCTCGTTGATGCAAAACTCGTAAAAATCCCGTGGTTCTCCCTGATGCCCCGGAAACTGTGGGAAGGGTTCAACCCGTGCCGCCCATTCCTTTACCGTGCAGTCATACCTTCCGTCCCAGGGGGCATGGTTGACGGTTGCGGCCAACATCTGACGGACACGATCCTGTCCATGTGCTACAATGATTCCTTTCAGAAATTCGGGCAGTTTGCGGTCATGGTAGCTGCGGGAGAGCGCCGCGTTTTCTATAAAGGCGTTCTTGCAGTCGATGATGGCGCGGAATTCCTCCCGCCACTTTTGTTGAAGTTCATTCATTTTAACACCTCTTTTCTTAATTCATAGGGACAGCATAGATGGGGTATTAGGGGCAAAAGCCCCTAACAAGCGAATTTGGGAGACCAAATTCAGTGCTTGCTGCAACACAAGACATCGGTCTTGTGTTGAAATCCAGTTACGGTTGTTTTCAAATATTACCAGCCGAAAAGAGAAAGCAGGAGGTCATCGCTCCCTGCCCGCGGTGCTTTTTGTTTTTATCCGTGCATCCATTTCCTTTTCCCGTGTGGTAAATTCCACGCCGGTTGTGTTTTCCGCGTCGAGGATGTATTCTTCATTGTTGTATGCTTCCAGCACCATCGCTTCTGCCTGCTATGCGCTTTCTGTTTCGATCACAACGGCCACGTGGAGCGTTTCTCTGATTTTCACCTGATAGGTTCTCATAATGACAAAACCTCCTTTCTTGATTTTGGGCAAAAGAAAAAGGCACTGATTTTTCAGCACCTTATTGAGTCGTACAAGATAAATTAAGTATTGTGGGAAAAGTTTATACTGCTAAATTTCTCATCATGCTCATTTGGCGCATGGAGACTACTTTTTAATTGAGAAGGCAGGTTTACCCTCCGCCAGAATTATTTCGCCAAACAGATCCGCTTTTTCGAGGGACAAATTTGCAAAATCACCATTATTAATGGTTGCAAAAGCAGTATATATGTTAAACTGCGTGTCAGATATCTTTTCAAAAATCAACTCATCCTGAATTAAGCCTTCACCTTGTGACGCAGTAAGGTCTAAATTCCGCGTCCAGAAATGGAAAACGCTCCGGCATTTGGTGAAGGGAGCGAATGGCGTCCATTAGTTCATTTTTAACTTTGCGGGTAGCGGAAGGACTTTTCTGTGCCAGAAAACGTACATGGCCCGCCAGCATCTGACAGGCACGGTCGGAAACGATGACCTTATATTGAGGCTTCTTTTCCATGTTCCACCTCGTCAATGATGCTGTCCAGATAGCTGTCCAGCTCTTCCGGCGTAGTTCCCGCGCGGCCGACCAGACGATCTTCCTCAACCGCCAGCAGTTCTTCCCGCAGCTTCAGCATTTTCTCTCGGCGGGTAAACGCCTCTATATCCATAACCACAAGATCGCCCTCGCCGTTTTTCGTAAGATACACAGGCTCACCGGAGGATTTGCATAACGCTGCAATTTCGTTGTAATTTTGCCGAATGCTTGCGGACGGTTTAATCTGCATGGTATCAACTCCTTGTAGTAGTATTCTTATTATATTATACTCCTATCATGCTATCAGATCAATGGATTACAGCAGTATCTATGATTACAGCAGTATTTTTTATGGCTGCCATATTCCCAATACGTTTCTGTGCTAAAGGAAAAGGCCCTGATTTCTCAGCGCCTTAACTATAGTCATCAATGCTGTCACGTGTTTCTTTATGACTTCTCAATCCTTTATTTTAATGTGATCTGTACCTCTTTCCCAAGGGATCGGGCAACCTTAGACAAAAAGTCAAGGGACGGATTGTACGTTCCGCTTTCCAGACGGCTGATATTGGATTTCTGAGTTCCAACCCGGAGTGCCAATTCTTCCTGCGTAATGTTTTGGCTGGTTCGCGCTTCGATAATTTGAGAAATAAACAGCAAAAGCCTATGTCCTCATGTTCATTCGCTTTTAATTACTGCTAAATTTGTACTTTTAGCTCTTGCCGGTATTGGGCGTAATGGTCGCTTAATAGATACTCGATAACCCCACTTCAGGTGCCCTGTAGGTATTGCGGATAAAAAAGTGCTTTACATGGTTTCCATGCAAAATTTTTCGAATACAGGTTCACAACAATATGATAAAGTAGTGAGAGCATCCGATAATGTGGGTTCTGATGGTGTCCCATCCCCGACACCACCATTATCCGAACTCTTAGAGATTCTAAGAGAAAAGACCTGTGTTTAAACCAGGTCTTATTTTTTACATATTTATAAGTCGAATCCTGCGCTTACCCGGGAAATAAAAAAAGCGGTGCCTA